>NZ_JBDOQQ010000018.1:0-140543 GCF_039839775.1 Roseomonas sp. CAU 1739 | reverse complement strand
ATCCGCGCCCACGCCGCGTCATCCAGGATCAACCGATCCAGCACGCCCATCCGCCGCCTCCAAAAGGCAGCTTTGAATCATGCTTCCATCAGCCAGGGAATCCCTAGAGTCCACATGACCTAGTTGGTGCCGATTTGGCATACGTCTTGGCTGTCGCGCGTCAGACGAGGCTTCCGGAAGCCGCGACTCTCTTTGGCCGACAGCGGTCCGGCAGCATGGGTGTGCGCGGAACGCCGAAGCGGATTGAAAAGCTGCCTGGAGGCCCGCCTTGATCATGGCCAGACAGGGGCGCCGTCCAGCCCCGCGGTTTCTGGCAGGCCGCAGATCAGGTTCGCATTCTGCACGGCTTGGCCCGCCGCTCCCTTGCCGAGATTATCGACCACGCCCATCGCGATCACCAGGTTGCGCTCCGGATCGGCCGCATAGCTGACAAAGGCGACATTCGAGCCGGTAGCCCATTTGGTCTGCGGCGGCTTGTCGGTCACGCGAACGAACGCGCGCCCGGCGTAGAAGCGCCGGGCCGCGTCCATGCACTGCTCCGTCGTGGCGCGGCCGCGACAATACATGGTGGCGAGTACGCCGCGGGTCATCGGCACCAGATGCGGCGTGAACACCAGCCCGGCCGCGCTGCCGCCGCTCAGCCGCTCGATCGTCCTGGCCATCTCGGGCATGTGGACGTGCTTGAGCAAGCCGTAGGGCACCAGGTTCTCATTGCTCTCGGCGTAGCCGAACCTGCTATCGGCGCCGCCCCGGCCGGCTCCGGAGATGCCGGTCTTGGCGTCGACCACGATGTTGCCGGGCTCGATCAGCTTGCTGGCCAGCAGTGGTGCCAGCGCGTTCAGCGTCGCCGCGGGGAAGCAGCCGGGGTTGGCAACGCGGGTCCGACCCTCGATCTGGCCTGGCCAGACGTCTGCCAGACCGTACGCCCAACCATCGACGTAGCGATGGTCGCCGCCGATATCGACGATCTTCACGTCCTTGGGCACGCGCGCCAGCGCCTCGGCCGAGGCGCCCGTGGGCAGCGACGCGAACAGCAGGTCGAGCTTCGGCAGGGCCGCAGGGTCCCATTTCTCGATCACGAGATCGGCGAGCCTGGCCGGCACGCCGGGAAAGCGGTCCACCAGGCGGCTGCCGGCGCTGCCCTCGCCCGCGGCGTAGATCAACTCGAAGGAAGGGTGGCTCGCGACCAGGCGCATCGCCTCGCCGCCGCCAAAGCCGCTGATCCCGACAATGCCGACGCGAATGCTCATGGTGGTGTCCTTCTATGGTTCGGGCAAAAGAAAACCCCCGGAGCCGGGGGCTGCGGGGGTTCAGGAACGCGGGCCGGAGCCGCTCCGGCGGGTGGGACCTACGGTGAGGCCGTCACCACGCGGAAGGACGCTGATCGACGCGCAGCCCGAACAGCCGCCGCTTGGGGGCAGCGGCGTCGGCGTCGGTCAAAAAGGTTCTGCGACCTGAGCATGTCGCTCGACACTGTCGCGACCCAGATTCATCGTCAAGCGGAATGTCTGCCGGTCGGCCACGAAGGCCGGAAGCGAGTTTCACGTGGATGTCCGCTTCCAAAACGTCACCGAATGGAGCAGCGCGACGGCACTGGGTGCGAGGCTGCCCGGCAGGATGTGACCGATAGCGGTCAGACTGCTTCCAGGACAAGGTGTCGAGACGTGGACACGCGGCTGGTGGCCGCGTCCTGTCCGCTGTCGACCCATTGCAGACGCCGCAGCGCATCAAGGCGGACAGAGGGCCGGATCGGCTGCCGCGCCACGGCCAGCCGCGACCCGCGGATCCCACTGTCGACCACGATCGCCAGCGCCTCCCGCGCATCGTTGTCGACCAGCGTCAAAGCCCGGATCCGGCGGCCATCGAACGGTGCGTCTGAGGCGATGCCCATCGACCATTGCTCGTTCACTCGGCTCGTCGGCGCGCGTTCCATACGGCGCGCCTCGAGCCTCGCAGCGCCGTGAATATTCTTGATCCGATCGGAGCGTGAGTCCTAGCCTGCGTATTGACCGCCGCTGCATGGAAACGCCCAGCGCCCGCCTGGAGCGGACCCCACAGACCGGCGGTCGTTGTGGTCTTCGCGGGCCGGCCGAAGTGCCGGTGACTACTCGGTGGCCGTAAACGCCCCCGGATGGCCACCGAGTGCTGCCGCAGCAACGGGGAGAGACCCATGCATATCCTGGCTCAGGTCATGCGCTGTTCTGGCGTGGCGATCGCAGTTGCCCTCGCGCTGCCCGCCGCTGCGCAATCGCCGCCGACCGGCGCGGAACGCGACACAATGATCCAGAGCGCGCTAAGCGCCGCGCCACCGACATTGCGCGATACCGTGCGCGTCGCGGACTGGAATGGGAACACGTTGCGCGACGGGCCGGCAGGCTTCACCTGCCTGCCGGCGCCGCCGGGCCTTGCCGGGCCGATGTGCGTCGACGAGGTCTGGATGGCCTGGATCCAAGCCTGGTCCTCCAAGGCGCCCTTTACCCCAACGCGCGTCGGGGTTGCCTACATGTTGGCGGGCGACAGTGCGACCGGCGGCGCCAGCAACACCGATCCATACGCGGCGACGCCCAGTGCGACCAACGACTGGATGGTCGAAGGCCCGCACATCATGGTCCTCACCCCCGATCGCGCCACGCTCGACGCCATCGGACCCCACCATCACCTCGGCGGGCCTTACGTGATGTGGGCGGGTACGCCCTATGCCCATATCATGGTGCCGGCCGGGCCACGGCCGGAACAGCGCAGCATTCCGCGGTAAAGGCTTTCCGTGTGCCCTGCTGTCTCGCACGACGTCGGCCCGGACGGCCGGCGTCGTCGCGGGCTGAATCCGGGGCATCCCGTACCAACGGCCCGAGCATCTGACTCGGGCCGGGGCCGCGAAGGCGGCCCGCCTGTCGTGAGGCGTCGCGCCGAAGGCGTGCCTTCGGCGCGACGCGTCAAAGGGCATGCAAATATGGATGCCAACGGTCGAAATATTCGGCCGTTGGCATTGGAGCGTGATTCAGACCCTCGGCGCATTCGCACCTCCGGCCATCACGCGCTCGCTGGCCAGATCGAGTTGCCCCGACCACTGGCGGCCAAGATGACGCGCGATACACCGAGCTTGGCAGCCGTAGACGGCGTCGCCAGGGCGGTGGCGGTCGCCGGCCCCGCGCTCGGCAGTCTCTCCTGCAAGGCGCTCGCTCGGACCGAAGGTCATCAAGTACACCGCGTAGGCGTCAGAATGGCTGCGGTCAGTGTGCGCTCGTGGCCTGTCGACAGAGACCCTTGGACGGTCGACATGGGTGCAAAGCCCCCCTCAAGGCCGCCAATTGCGCGCCACCCTACCGCCCGCGCATCACGCGCCAATGCGCCCGCGCCAGCCGATACACCATGCGATCCAGCACCGTCAGCCGGTCCAGTTCCGCCAACACCGCCGGCGTCATCTCCTCCAGCACCACCGGCTCCAACGCGGGGGATTCGCTCTCCCGCGTATTCAGCTTCACCAGTTCCTGCACCCGCTTCATGCCGAAATCCCACGCCACCTTCGCGTAGACCTCCGGCAGGTGCGACGTGAACCCGAACAGGTCGCACGCCGCCAGGTTCCCGCTGGCCCGATGCACCAGTTCCAGGTCTGTCACGCGGGGTGACAGCCCCCCGCCATTGGGAAACACATAGAGCCCCTCGGCGGTGATGTTCACGCCGCCGGCGAGGTACCGCGCCATGGTGTTCTCCACCGCGTCGCGCACCGCCGGCTCGGTGCTTTTCAGGAAGCCTAGCAGGTCGGTCGCCCGCGCCGTCGCCGGCCCGGTCAGCCGGTGCTGTTCCACCACCTCCGGCCGGTGCCGCTTCCAGAAATAGTAGGTGGACAGGATCCGCTCCGCCGGGTCGCGCAGCACGGTCACGACGAAGCACGGCCCGGGGATCAGCCGTACCTGCTCGTAGTTGAAATGCCCCGAGAAATACCGATACCCCGCCAGCGTTTCCGCCGGGATCTTATGGAGGTTGGAAAACCGCTCCGGGCAGATCTCCTCGGGCGCGAAGGCCTCGCGGAAATGGTGGTGCAACGTGGTGCCGCCGGTCTTCGGCAGATGCAGGAAGACAAGCTTGCGCCCGGCGCCGGGCGGGAAAGGGGGTTCGTTCATCGCGGCGAACGTCCAACCTGCGCGTCACATGGTCAAGCGTGCCGCCAAACCTCTGGCGCCGTCCCTATGTTCCTGCTACGTTCTCTACGATCCAGAGGGGCGATTTGTCCGAAACACGCATCGCCCCGCGCATATAGGACTGAACGCCCTGTCGGCTGACCTGCGGCTCGGCCTCGCCCTCCGGGGCTAGCCCCGGCATGTGGCGACGTCCCTGCCCGCCCCGCACGCCGCCCATTCAAGGTGTCCAGAGCCCTTAGGCCTTTGGTGGGGTGAGCCCGAGAGGGGCAAAGCCCCTCTCGGTTCCCCGCTCCGGCCTGCACAAGCCCGGACCGCGTCTATGCCGGCACGGGCACCCGCGCCGCCACCGGGTCCAGCAACCCTTCGATAGCCGCCGGCTCGGCCCATTCCAGCTGCACCGTCACCACCGTCACGCGGTTTCGAAAGGCCGGCGGGATGCGCACGAAATCCTTGCGCGTGGTCACCGGGGTGGCGCGCAGGCTGTCCGCCTCGGCCAGCAGGTCGCGCAGGTCGCCCTCATCGAACGGGTAGTGGTCGGCATAGGCCTGCCGCCCCGCCAGGAAGGCCCCGGCCTCCTGCAGGGTCGCGAAGAATTTGCGGGGGTTGGCGATGCCGCAGAAGGCGAAGACCGGCTGGCCGGCCAGCAGCTCGGCCTCCGGCCCCGGCTTCAGCCTAGCGCGCAGCACCGGCAGGCCCGGCGGCAATTGCGCCAGCGCGCCGGTCTCGTCCTCGCCGATCAGCACGGCGGCGTTGCAGCGCGAAGCGGCCGCGGCCACCGGTTCGCGCAGCGGCCCCGCCGGAATGACGCGGCCATTGCCGAAGCCGTAGGACCCGTCGATGACCAGCAGCGACAGGTCCTTCTCAAGCGTCGGGTTCTGCAACCCGTCATCCATGACGATCGCCTGCGCGCCCGCGGCGATCGCGCTTTGCGCCCCGGCGGCGCGGTCGGCCGCCACCCAGGTCGGCCGTTCGGCGGCGAGCAGCAGAGCCTCGTCGCCCACCGCCATGCTGTCATGCTGGGCGATGTCGACCCGCGCCGGGCCCTTGATCCGCCCGCCATAGCCGCGCAGCAGGAAATGCGCGCCGATGCCGCGATTGCCCAGGCGCCGCCCGATATCCAGCGCCACCGTGGTCTTGCCGGCGCCGCCGGCCGTCGCATTGCCGCAGCAGACCACCGGCACCGGTGCCTGCCAGCCCGGCTGTGCCATGCGCCTGGCCGTCGCGGCCGCGTAAAGGGCGGAGAACGGCGAGAGGAGGATGGGCGCGAGCCCCCCGCCACCGCCGCCCCAGAACTCTGGAGCGCGCATTCAGTTCCTGTCGTCCACAATGCCTGTTCCGAGCGGCCCGGACATTTCCGGCCCCACCCCATCCCGGCCGTCCGACGCGGCCGCCGCTTCGTCCCGCAGGGACAGCAACGGCAGCAATGCCGCGGCAATCCGCTCGGGCAGCCCGGCCTCCTCGGCCGCGATCCCGGCGGCGGCCTCGGCCTGAGCCCGCCCCCGGTCCGGACTCGTTAGCATGTCGGAAACCGCCTCGGCCAGCGTGGCGGCAGGATCGGCCCCCGCGGCGATGCGGGTCAGTCCGCCCACGGTGGTCAACCGCTCGACGATCTCGGCGAAGTTCCAGGCATGCGGGCCGAGCAGCACCGGGCAGCCCAGCCGCGCCGGTTCCAGCGGATTCTGCCCCCCATGGGGCACCAGCGACCCGCCGACGAAAGCCAGCGAGGCCAGGCGATAGAACAGCCCGAGCTCGCCCAGCGTATCGGCCACCAGCACATCGGTGGCGGCCATCGGGTCCTGCCCGGCGGCCCGGCGGGCAACCCGCAGGGGCGCGCCGATGGCGGCGACCTCCGTCCCCCGCTCAGGATGGCGCGGCACGACGATGGTCAGCAGCCCCGGATGCGCCGGGGCCAGCCGGCGATGGGCGGCGAACACGATCGCCTCCTCGCCCGGATGGGTGCTGGCGGCGAGCCAGACCGGCCGCCCGGCCACCAGTCCGCGCAGCCGCGCCAGTTCGGCCGCGTCCACCGGCAGCGGCGGCGCGGCGTATTTCAGGTTACCCCAGCACTGCGCCGCCCCACCCAATGCGCGGTACCGGGCCGCATCGGCTTCGGTCTGCGCCAGCACCAGCACGAAGGGATCCAGCACCCGCCGCGCCAGCCCCGGCGCCCGGCCCCACCAGCGCCGGGAAACCTCGGACATGCGCCCATTGACCAGCACCAGCGGAATGTCGCGCCGCGCCGTCGCGGCAATCAGGTTCGGCCACAGCTCGGATTCGACGAAGATCGCGGCATCCGGCCGCCAGCCGTCGAGGAACCGCCGGACCCAGCGCGGCACGTCCAGCGGCACGAAACGATGCGCCACGCGCCCCGCGAGCCCTGCCGGCAGCCTGCGGCCGAGCAGCGTCGCCGACGTCACCGTGCCCGTGGTGACCAGGAACGACAGCCCCGGCGCGGCATGCCCCAGCGCGTCGAGCAGCGGCAGGATCGACACCGTCTCGCCCACGCTTGCGGCATGCAGCCACAGCAGCGGTCCGTCCGGGCGCGCCGCACCGGCGCCGAAGCGTTCGCGCAAGCGGTCCGGCACTTCCTTGCCTCGCCGCGCCCGGCGGCGGAGATAGACCGGAAGCACCGGCGCGGCGGCGGTCGCGGCCCAGTGCCAGATGCAGGCCAAGGGGGTCATGCGGGTGAGACCGTTTGGGGGCGACGGATGGAGGGGCCCTGCCCCTCCAGACCACCCCGCCAGGGGCCTACGGGCCCCTGGACCGCGGGGATTTGGTGCCCGGCATGAAAGTCTGGTCGTGGTGAGACGCCATCCTTGGGCCCGGCAGCTGGTCCGGGTGTCCCGGGGGCCAGGGGCCTTCGGAAAGCATTGCATGGCGCGAGCCATGACGGTCCGCCCGTTCGGCCAGGCGCATGCCGGGCACAGAACCGCGCCCGTGCCTCAATCCGGCCCGCGGCGCCCGGTGCCAGGTATCGGTTTCCAAAGTCCCTGAGGCCTTTGGCGGGATGGTCTGGAGGGGCAGGGCCCCTCCATCCCGTCGCACCACCGGCCGCCAACCGCGCAACGCCCATCCGCAATGCCGTCACCGCCGTCATGCGCCCGCCATCGCATCGGCCTGCACGCAGGCCTCCGTCAGCGCCGCGGTGATGAGAGGCAGCGCCGCCTCCACCCCGTCGCGCGCGACCGTCACGGGCGCGCCGACCACCGCGAAGCCGCGGCCGAAGGGCAGCGGGAACCGCATCTGGTCCCACGACCCGGCGAGGCGCATGCGGGTGGAAGCCACGGCGCAAGGCAACACCGGCACGCCGGCCAGCGCGGCGAGCTGGGCGATGCCCGGCGCGGCGACGCGCGCCGGCCCGCGCGGTCCGTCCGGCGTGATCACCGCGACGCCGCCCGCCTCCAGGATGCGCGCCAGCCCGCGCAACCCCGCCGCGCCGCCCTTGGACGAGGAGGCGTGCACCACATCGATGCCGAAGGGCCGCACGGCGTTGGCAATCAGCCGCCCGTCCCGGTGGCGGGAGATCAGCACCTTCGCCCGGCGCCCACCGGCCTGCGGCACACGCCGCGCCAACAGCCGCCACCCCAGTGCGGCGAGCGGCAGGCGTTCGTGCCAGAAGGCGAGGATGATCGGGGCGCCGGCGAAAGGGCGGGCATGCTCCTCCCCCACCAGGGTCCAGCGCGTGGTGGCCCAGACCAGGCGAAGATACAGCGCCACGAGCCGCGCCAGCATCCCCTGCACGGCGGGGTGGCGGATCAGGCGCTTGGCCATCGGGCGGAGCTGGGCGGGAAGGTCACGATTGCGGCCCTAGCATGCCAGGGCGGCGGGACGAAACGGTCCCCCCCCTTCGGGCTTCCCTGCCGCCATCGAAACGTCCCATGCCGGGAGTTCCTTCCCAGCGCCCTGGCATGCGAGACTGCGGCGCACGACGCCACTCGCGCGCCGTGGCACTCATGAGACAGGGATGGTCTGAATGCAGGCTCGTTGCGGGCGCGTGATGCGCGGCAGAGGCATGACGCTCGCGGTCCTGTGTGCCACGGCGGCACTGGCCCTGCCTCTCGCATCCTGCAAGGACGAGGCGCCGCCGCAGCAGCAATCGGCTGCTCCGCCGGCGGTGGTGGTCACGCGCGTGGCGCGGCAGCCGATCGCACAGGCCGCGGAATTCATCGGGCGGGTCGAGGCGGTGGACAAGGTCGATATCCGCGCCCGCGTCACCGCCTTCCTCGTCTCGCGCCATTTCACCGAAGGCGATGCGGTCAAGGCGGGCGACATGCTGTTCACCCTCGAACAGCCACCTTTCGCCGCCGAGGTGGCGCTGCGCCAAGCGCAGGTGGAACGCGCCGAAGCCGAATTGCGCAACGCCACCCTGCAGGTGACGCGTGGGCGGGAACTGGTGCGCACCAACAACATCCCGCAATCCACGCTGGATGAACGCATCGCCGCCGAGGGCGAGGCCAAGGGCGGCCGCGACGCTGCCCTGGCGCAGCTGGAACAGGCGCGGATCCAATACGGCTACACCGAGATCCGCGTGCCCTTCGACGGCCGCGCCGGCCGATCCCCGATCAGCCCCGGCAACCTGGTCGGCCCCGATACCGGCGTGCTGGTGACGGTGGTGCGGGAGGACCCCATCCGCCTCTCCTTCCCGGTGACGCAGCGCGAATTGCTGCGCGTCCGCCAGGCCGGGGCGGATGTGGCGCGCGACGGTATCCGCGTGCGCGCGCGCCTGCCCGATGGCTCGCTGATGGACACCGCCGGGCGGCTGGAATTCATCGATGTCGCGGCGAACCGTTCGACCGATTCGGTGCTGGTGCAGGCCATGGTGCCCAACCCGAACCGCCTGCTGACCGACGGCCAGGCGATCGCTGTGGTGCTCGAGGCCGCCACCCCGGCCGAAGCCATCATGATCCCCCAGGCCGCGCTTCAGGTCGACCAGCAGGGCGCCTTCGTCCTGGTGGTCGGCGCAGACAACAAGGTCGAGGTAAAGCGCGTGCGCACCGCCCCCGGCCCCGCCGGGCAGATCGTGATCACCGAAGGACTCGAGGTCGGCCAGCTGATCATCGTCGAGGGATCGCAGCGCGCCCGCCCCGGCCAGCCGGTGACGCCGCGCAGCGAACCGCCGCCGCCGTCCGGTACTGTGCCTGCCAACGCCACGCGCGGCGGCTGACACAATGATCAGCAAGGTATTCGTCGACCGGCCGCGCCTCGCGGTCGTCATCGCCATCGTCATGGTCATCGCCGGCATCGTCTCGCTGATGCAGATCCCGGTGGCGCAGTTCCCCGACATCGTGCCCCCCCAGGTGACGGTCACGGCGAACTACCCTGGCGCCTCGGCCGAGGTGGTGGAGGCAACGGTCGCCCAGCCGATCGAAAGCCAAGTCAACGGCGTCGACAACATGATCTACATGCGGTCGACCAGCGGCAATGACGGGTCCTATACGCTGACGGTGTCCTTCCGCGTCGGCACCGACCCCGACCAGAACACCACCAATGTGAACAACCGCGTGCAGTTGGCGCTCGCCCAGCTGCCCGAGGAAGTGCAGCGCCAGGGCCTGTCGGTACGAAAGAAGTCCTCGGCCCTGCTGCAGGTGATCACGCTGCGCTCGGCGACCGGGGCGCATGACACGCTTTTCCTGTCGAACTATGCCACCATCAACATCATGGACGTGCTCAAGCGTGTCCCGGGCGTCGGCGACGCCATCATGTTCGGCGCCCGCGACTACGCCATGCGCATCTGGTTCCAGACCGACCGGCTGACCGCGCTGAACCTGACGCCGTCCGACATCGTCAACGCCATCCGCGCGCAGAACCAGGTCGCCCCGCTCGGGCGCGTCGGCGCCCAGCCGATGAGCGGCGATGCCTCCTACCAGCTCAACATCCGCACCACGGGGCGGTTGGAGAACACCGACCAGTTCGGCAACATCGTCGTGCGCGCCAATCCGGACGGGTCGGTACTGCGCGTGCGCGATGTGGCGCGCATCGAGCTCGGCGCCTGGAACGAGGACCAGAGCACGCGCGTAAACGGCCAGGACGCCATCGGCATCCAGATCTACCTTGCCCCCGGAGCCAATGCCGTCGGCACTGCCGACGAAGTCGCCAAGGCAATGCGCGGCCTGGCGGAACGCTTCCCCACCGGCATCGAATACGCGGTCAACTACGACACCACCGAATTCGTGAAGCTAACCATCCACGAGGTTATCAAGACCCTCATCGAAGCGTTCGTCCTCGTGGTGATCGTGGTCTTCCTGTTCCTGGGCTCGATCCGCGCCACCATCATTCCGTTGATCGCGGTGCCGGTCAGCCTGATCGCGACCTTCGCCGTGTTGAACGCGATGGGCTATTCGGCCAATACCGTCTCGCTGCTCGCCATGGTGCTCGCCATCGGCATCGTGGTCGATGACGCCATCGTGGTTGTCGAGGCGGTCGAAGCCACGATGGAGGCGGATCATTCGCTGTCCGTGAAGGATGCCACCAAGAAGGCAATGGAGACGATCACCGCGCCGATCGTCGCCATCACCCTGGTGCTGCTGTCGGTCTTCGTCCCTCTCGCCTTCATCCCCGGCATTTCCGGCGAGTTGTTCCGGCAATTCGCGGTGACCGTCTCGGTCGGCATGTTGTTCTCGGCGATCAACGCGCTGTCGCTGTCGCCGGCGTTGTGCGGCGTGCTGCTGCAACCGCATCACGGGCCCAAGACCGGCATCATGGGCCGCGTGTCCCGCGGCATCGACTGGGTGCGGGATGGCTATGCCGGCATCGTCGCGCGGCTGGTGCGCGTCGCCGTCGTCTCGATCGCGCTTCTCGTGCTGTTCATGGGCGGCATCGTCGGCGTGGGCAGCCGCACGCCCACCGGCTTCCTGCCGCAGGAAGACCAGGGCGCCTTCTTCGTCGAGGTCCGTATGCCCGAAGGTGCGAGCCTCAACCGCACCATCGACGTGGCCAAGCAGGTCGAGACGGCGGCGCGCGCACTGCATGGGGTGCGCGACGTCATCACCATCTCGGGCTATTCGATGCTGAATGGCCTGGCGCAGTCCAACAGCGCCTTCCTGATCGTGACACTCAACCCCTTCGACCAACGCGCCTCCCCTTCCCTTGGCGTCAATGCGCTGATCGCGACCCTCACCCGCGACACCGGCGAGGTGCCGGCGCAGATCATTCCCTTCAACCTGCCGCCGATCATCGGCCTCGGTACCGCGGGCGGCTTCGAGTTCCAGTTGCAGAACCTCGAGGGCCGGCCGGTGAGCGAGATGGCGGCGGCGATGCGCGCGCTGATCCTCGCCGCCAACCAGGACCCGGCGCTGACGCGGGTGTTCTCGACCTTCGCGGCAAACAATCCCTCGGTGTTCCTCGACATCGACCGCGACCGGGCACAGGTGCTCGGGCTGTCGCTGAACGACATCTTCTCCGCCGTCTCGGCCGCGATGGGCGGGGCCTATGTGAACGACTTCAATCTTTTCGGCCGCACCTGGAAGGTCAGCCTGCAGGCCGAATACCTCGACCGCGACGGCATTCCCGACATCTACCGTGTCCATGTCCGCAATGCCGACGGGCAGATGATCCCGCTGCGCGCCCTCGCCGAGGCACGCATCGAGCTCGGCCCGCAATCCATCATCCGCTACAACAACGTGCGCAGCCTGACGATCAACGGCGAACCGGCGGCGGGGCGGTCCTCCGGCGACGGCATGGCGGCGATGGAACGCGTCGCGCGCGATACGCTGCCGCGCGGCTATTCCTTCGAATGGACAGGCACGGCGTTCCAGGAAAGGGCGGCATCGGGGCAGACCGGCACCATTCTCGCACTTGCCGTCCTGTTCGCCTTCCTGTTCCTGGTCGGACTGTACGAATCCTGGACCATCCCGGTGCCCGTGCTGCTGTCGGTTTCTGTCGGCGTGCTCGGCGCGATGGCCGCGATCGGGCCGGCGGGGCTGGCGCTGGACCTCTATGCCCAGGTCGGCATCGTGGTGCTGATTGCGCTCGCCGCGAAGAACGGCATCCTGATCATCGAGTTCGCCAAGGAACAGCGCGAACTCCATGGGCTGCCCATCGCCGAGGCGGCAACCCTCGGTGCCAAGCTGCGCTTTCGCGCGGTGATGATGACCTCCTTCGCCTTCATCCTCGGACTGTATCCGCTGGTGGTGGCGCAGGGTGCCTCGGAGATCAGCCGCCGCGCCGTCGGCACGCCGGTCTTCTGGGGCATGCTGGCGGCGTCGTCAGCCGGCATCTTCATGATCCCAATGCTCTACGTGGTCTTCCAGTCGGTACGAGAGCGCCTCAAATCCGTCCTGTTCGGATCCAAGGCGGCCACGCAGGGGGCGGCACCCGAACCCCACGCTTGACCCGGCGGTGGAGACACCCGATCTCTATTGCAACCGGGGGCCGTCGGCCCCCCTTCCATTGATGGAGACCCCCCATGGGTGACATGACCAAGCCCGTCTCCGACGACACCTTCAAGCAGGACGTCCTGGAGGCACCGGGCCCGGTGCTGGTGGATTTCTGGGCCGAATGGTGCGGCCCCTGCCGCATGGTCGGCCCGATCCTCGACGAACTGGCCGAGGAGTTCGCCGGCAAGTTGACCGTCGCCAAGGTGAACATCGACGAGAATCCGATGACGCCGACCGAATACGCGGTGCGCGGCATCCCGACGATGATCCTGTTCAAGGACGGCAAGCCGGTCGACACGAAGGTCGGCGCGATGCCCAAGGGCGCGCTGAAGTCATGGCTTTCGGGGGCGATCAGCGGGTGATGGCGCAGAGCAGATCGCGATCAGGTGGAATCACCTGATCGGGTGAAGATGCTCGAAAAAGCAGGAGGCTAGGGCCTCTGCCGTGAGCCAAGGTGAACGGCAGCGGCCCTAGCGGAGGGGCGCCGCCCCTCCGGACCACCCCGCCAGGGGGCAACGGCCCCCTGGACCGCGATCCTTGGTGCCACGCGGCGACCGTCGTCGCCAGGCTTTCACCGGACGTCGCGGCGCCCGGCGCATTCGACCGACACAGTGACCGGGCCCATGCCAAGGTCCCAAAGCGTCACGGCATTTTGGCCGTGCGGCCAGGTGTCTGGCGCGGTTGCGCGGCCATGTGGCGCTCAGCGCATGCGCCCAGGACACGACCAGCATGGCATGGGGCGGCCGTGCCTGCCGTGTCGTTACCGTGGCGCCCGGCGCCGGATGGCGGTTTCCAAAGGCCTACCGGCCTTTGGCGGGGTGGTTCGGAGGTGCAACGCCCCGCCATGTCCAGGCCGGCATGGGGCAAAGGTCACCCCACCGGCACCAGCGCCGCCCGGAACTGCGCCGCGCAGGCTTCCCACGACCAGGCTTCCGCATGCGCCCGGCAGGCGGCGCGATCGGCTTCCAGCGCCCGCAGGCTGGCAGCGCGAAGGTCGGTATCCAGCGCGCCGATTCGCGGGTCCGTGATCACATCCAGCGGCCCGGTCACCGGAAAGGCCGCGACCGGCGTGCCTGAGGCGAGTGCCTCCAGAAGCACCAGGCCGAAAGTGTCGGTGCGGGACGGAAAGACGAAGACATCCGCCCCGGCATAGGACCGCGCCAGCTTGCCGTTGTCGCGGTATCCGGTGAAATGCGCGGACGGGAAGCGCTTCTGCAGCCCTTCGCGCGCCGGCCCGTCCCCGACGACGACCTTGGTCCCCGGCAGGTCGAGGGCGAGAAAGGCGTCGATGTTCTTCTCCACCGCGACACGTCCGGCATAGAGGAAGACCGGGCGGGGCAGGCCGTCCCAAGGCTCACGCGGTTCGGGGCGGAAGCGCGCGAGATCGACGCCGCGCGTCCAGGCGCGCACTTTCGTGAAGCCGCGCCGCGCCAGTTCCTCCCGCAGCGAACGCGTTGCCGCGAAGGTGCCCGCGCCGGCTTCATGGAAGCGGCGCATCACCGCCCAGGACCAGGCGACCGGGATGCGCGTGCGCGCATGCAGGTATTCGGGAAAGCGGGTGTGGAAGGCGGTGGTGAAGGGCCAGCCGCGCTTGCGGCACAAGGCGCGCATCGCCCAGCCCAGCGGGCCTTCGGTGGCGATGTGCACCACCTCCGGCGCGAAGGCGTCCACCAGCTTGCGCAGCCGGCGGCCCGGCGCGATCGCGAGGCGGATCTCGGCATAGCCGGGCATGGGGATGTTCACGAAGCGATCGGGCCCGATCACCTCGACCGTGTCGCCGCCGGCGCGCAGATGGTCCACCACGATCGACATGGTGCGCACCACGCCGTTGACCTGCGGGAACCAGGCATCCGAGACGACCAGGATGCGCAACGGCCCACGATGCGCGCCTATGCAGTCCGCGGCTTGCGCCGTGCCGGCATCATCCATCGGCATCATGCGGCCGGCAGCGCGGCGGCGGCGCGGCGCGGCGCACGGGCGAAGGACAGGCGGTTCTCCTGCACCCAGTCCACCAGTTCGAAGCGGCCATCGGCGTGCTCGACCAGGGCAGTGCAGGATTCCACCCAGTCGCCATCGTTCATGTAGAGCACGCCGTGGACGGTGCGCATCTCGGCATGGTGGATGTGGCCGCAGATGACGCCATCGAGGCCGCGGCGCTTCGCCTCGGTGGCGAGTGCGGTCTCGAAGCGGTCGATCGCTTTCACCGCTTCCTTGACCTGCCGCTTCAGCCACTGCGACAGCGACCAGTACGGGTATCCGAGCCGACGCCGCGCCGCGTTGAACCAGCGGTTCATCGTCAGCGCCCAGTCATAGGCCCAGTCGCCGAGATGCGCGATCACCTTGGCGTAGCGGATCACGCCGTCGAATTCGTCGCCATGGATGACCAGGAAGCGGCGGCCATCGGCGGCGGTGTGCTCCGCCTCGCGCATCAGCTTCACGCCGGCGACCTCGAGGCCCAGCCAGTCGCGGAACATCTCGTCGTGGTTGCCGGGAATGTAGATGACCTCGGTGCCGTGCCGCGCCATGCGCAGCACCAGGCGGATCACCTCGTCATGGTCGGCGTCCCAGTACCAGGACTTCTTGAGCCGCCAGCCATCGACGATGTCGCCGACCAGGTACAGTCGGTCGCATTCCACCTTCTTGAGGAAATCCACCAGGAAGTCGCTGCGTGCGCCCTTGGTGCCGAGATGGACATCCGACAGGAAGATGCTGCGGTAGCGGCGGCGGGGGCTGGCTTCGTGCATCCGACTCAGTCTCCGGAGCGCCGCCGGGTCTCCACGCGAATCCCGGCGGCGTGCTGCAGATGCGCGGGCGATACCGTGCCGGGCGGTGCGCGCGCGTGAATCTTGGATGAAGCGTGCCGCGGAAGGTGTTGGCGCCGCGCCATGTCATGGCAGGGTCGCCGAAGCGACGCGGAATCGTCACCGTCGCGCTGCCAGAAGCCCGCCTCATGCCGACGCGCATGCTGATCGTCTTCAATCCCGCCGCCGGGGCGCGCCGCCGCCGCCGGCTTCTCGCCGCGCTCGACCTGATGCGCGGCGTCGGGCTGCGGCCGGAGGTGGCGGACACGGCGCGCCGCGGCCATGCCGTGGAACTGGCGCGCGATGCCGCCGCCAGCGGCGTGCCTATCGTGGTTGCCGCCGGCGGTGACGGAACCATCGCCGAAGTGGCGGACGGCCTGGCCGGGTCGGAGACGGCGCTCGGCGTGCTGCCGCTTGGCACCGCGAATGTCCTCGCGCTGGAACTCGGCATTCCGCGCGCGCCGGCGCAGGCGGCGGCGGTGCTGGCGATGGGACGCACGGCACTGCTGCATCCGGGGCTCGCCCAATATGCGGACGGGCGGGAATTGCTGTTCGTGCAGATGCTCGGTGCCGGCTTCGACGCGGCGGTGGTGCACGGCCTTTCGACACCGCTCAAGCGGGTGATCGGCAAGGGCGCCTATGTCTGGCAGACGCTGCGGGAGATGCCGCGCTACCCCTTCGCCCCGATTCGCACCGGGATTGACGGACGCATCGAGGATGCGGCGAGCGTCATCGTGACGAAGGGGCGGCTCTATGCCGGGCGGTTCCTGCTCGCACCTGGTGCCGACCCTCGCGCGGAGGGCTTCCACGTCGCGCTGTTCCGCGACGCAGGGGTGCTGGCGGCGATGCGATATGGCGCGGCGCTGCCGCTCGGGCTGCTGCCGCGGCTTCGGGGGCTGGAGATCCTGCGCGGGGAATCGGTGCGGCTGGACGGCGGAGGCATTCCGGTCCAGGCAGATGGAGATGCCGCCGGCTGCCTGCCCGTCACGATCTGCGCGGCACCACGGCCGATGCGGATCGTGCTGCCTTAGGCTGCGGGCGGGACGTCATGCTCGCAGCGCGAGATCAGGAACCGAAGAGGGCCGTCACTCCTCCCTGCACCTCACCCCACAAAAGGCTCGAGGCCTTTGGGAACCTCCGCTTGGCACCGTGCTCCACGGTTGGACCGACACGTTTTGACTGAGTCCGGCACGCCAGGTTTCAGGCCTCCCGATGCCGGCTGCGTCGTGTCGCACAAGCGCCGGACGCAATGCACGGCGCCAGGTCCTCGCGGTCCAGGGGCCCGCCGGCCCCTGGTGGGGTGGTCTGGAGGGGCAAAGCCCCTCCATCAGGCGCCGGCATCCTGGCGCCCTCCATCCGCGCGTGCTGGATTGCGTGCCCCTTCCAGCACCGGGACTCGCCGCTCCATGACCATCGGTTTCCGCATCGCCCCCGTCACCCAGCGCGTCGCCCCGGCGCTAATCGCCCGCGCGGCGCTGCTGCCGGCCGCCAATATCGGCGACGTGATGTCGCGCATGCAGACCATGCGCGGCGGCTTGCGCCCCTTCGGCGGCCGCAAGGTCATCGCCGGCCCGGCCTTCACGGTACGGGCGCGGTCCGGCGACAACCTGCTGCTGCACCGCGCCTGCGACATGGCCGAACCCGGCGACATCATCGTGGGCGACGGCGGTGGCGACCTGGCCATCGCGCTGATGGGCGAATTGATGATCGGCCATGCGCAGACCCGCGGCGTGCAGGGCATCGTGCTGGATGGCGCGGTGCGCGACGTCGATGCGTTGGCGGCGATGGATATCGGCCTCTGGGCCTGTGGCGCGACGCCATCCGGCCCCTACAAGGACGGCCCCGGCGAGATCGGCCACCCGATTTCCTGCGGTGGCCAGGTGGTGATGCCCGGCGACCTGATCGTCGCCGATGCCGACGGCGTGGTGGTGGTGCCGCGTGCGGAGGCCGCCGAGGTCATCGCCCTCGCCGAGGCGCACAATGCCAAGGAGCAGAAGGCGCAGGCGGCGATCGACGCGCGCAGCTACGACCGCGCCTGGGTGGTCGATGCGCTGCGCGCCAAGGGCTGTGCCGGCACGTGACGCTTCGGGCCAGGCGCGTGCTGGCCTGGATCGGCGGCGCCCTGCTGCTGCTGCTGATAGGCGCGACCGCCTGGCTGTATACGCCTGACCGCGACCAGGCCGCGCTGCGGGCCGCGTATGCCGGCCCGCCCTCGCGCTTCATGGAAGTCGCGGGGGTCACACTGCACATCCGCGACACCGGCCCGCGCGACGGGCCGCCAATCCTGATGTTGCACGGCTTCGGCGCCAGCCTGCACAGCTGGGACGGCTGGGCGGCGCTGCTGTCCGAACGCTTCCGCGTCATCCGCATCGACATGCCGGGCTTCGCGCTGACCGGTGCGGACCCGACCGACGACTACAGCGATGCGCGCTCGGTCGCTGTGCTGGCCGCGTTGCTGGATATGCTCGGCGTCGCGCAGGCCGATGTGATCGGCAATTCGATGGGCGGGCGCATCGCGTGGCGCTTCGCCCTGGCGCAGCCGGCGCGCGTGCGGCGGCTGGTGCTGGTGTCCCCGGACGGCTTCGCCAGCCCGGGACGTCCCTATGGCCCGCCGGAGGCGGTGCCGGCGATGCTGCGCCTACTGCCCTGGGTGCTGCCGCGCGCGATGGTGCGCGGCACGCTGGCCCCGGCCTATGGCGACCCGACGCGGATGAGCGAGGCCGAGGTCGATCGCGCCCATGACCTGCTGCGCGCGCCGGGCGTGCGGCGCGCGATCCTCGACCGCATGGCGCAGACTGCATTGGAAGACCCGCGACCCTCGCTGCCCCACCTGGCCATGCCAGTACTGCTGGTCTGGGGCGAACTGGACCGCATGATCCCGGCCAGCCACGCGCAGGACTGGGTGGCCGTGATGCCGCGGGCGGAACTGGTCCTGCTGCCCGGCCTGGGCCATGTGCCACAGGAGGAAGCGCCCGAGGCGTCGCTGCCCGCCGTGCGCGCCTTTCTCGAACGATGACGAAGACCCCTCCCGCTGCGTTGTGGCGCAGGGGCTGAAACGGCGCGGGCGGTGTGCCCGGCAGGCTGAAGGCTGCGCGCGGCCAAATATGCGCGACGAATGGAGGGGCGCTGCCCCTCCAAGCCACCCCGCCAGGGACCAACGGGTCCCTGTACCGCGGGATTCTGGTGCTTTGCGGGGGGGCAGCGTCGGGTTGGAGGGGCGCCAGGGATGGCACCAAGGTCCCGGCACCGAGCCGTGGCGTTCAGCGCCAAAACCAAAGTTTCTAAAGGCCTTAAGCCTTTGATGGGGAGAGGCTCGGAGAGGGTCAGAGCCTCTCTCCGAGGTGCCAATGGCGCCTAGCCCCAAGCGCCGGCCACTCCGGCACCTCATCTTCAGCCCGATGCCAAAGCCAAGTGCCCGAATGGGCGCGCCGGCGCTTGGGCAGACACAAGGTAGCCGCCGACGGCCCATCTCATGGGCCGTCGGAACGGGATCAGGCGGGCTGCGCGGCGGACTGCTGCACCGCCGAGAGCATCCACTGCCCCCCCGGCCCCTTTCGCACGAAGGTCCACAATTCGGTGGCTTGCGTGCGCTCGGTAGTGCTGCCCTCGACGACCTTGTTGGTCGCGTTGTCGAAGGTCGCATCCAGCATCGAGAAGCGCATCGCTACGGTCGCGTAGTCCTCGCCATCCTCGTTCCAGGCTTCGGCCAGGTCGCCCTGTTCCAGCCGCACGTCGCGCGTTTCGTTGCGCCAGTTGCGGGCTTCAAGATCGCGCAGGTCCTGGGCGAAATAGCCGACCATCTCCGGCGTCGCGACCGCGCGTAGCGCGGTCAGGTCGCGCTTCGACCAGGCGGCGTTCACATCCTTCAGGATCTGCTCGAAGCCCTGGTAGTCGGCCGGGCCGATTTCGAGCGGGCCCCCGGCGCGAACCGGATCGGCCGCCTTCATCCCGCCCATGCCACCAAACTGCTTCGGCGGTTCCTGGCCCTGGAAGGCGTAGGACGGCGCCGGGCCACCGGCGGTCGCCGCGCGCCGCGCGCGGACCAGCCGCACCACGAACATCACGGCGAAGCCGATCAGCGCGATCTGCAGCAGCATCCCCAGCACGGCGCCGAAGCCGGCGCCACCACCGAACAGCCCGAAGCCGAGCAGCCCACCGATCAGCCCGCCGGCCAGCAGCGCGCCGCCGAAGGACCCGAAGAAGCCGCGTTGCGGGGCGGCGCCCGGTACGGCGCCGGGGCGCGTCGCGGGGCTGGCCGCCGGCGACGGCGTGGCCGTGCGGTTGAACTGCGTCCCGCCGCCCGGCGCGGTCGTCGTCGATGGCGGGGCCGAATAGGTCCGGCTGCCGCGGCTGCCGGAGGATCCGCCGCCGCCCGGCCGTGCATCGGCCATCATCGGCGCGAGCACAAAAGCCAGCGCGGCAAGCGCGGTCAGGAAAGTTGCGGTACGGCGCATGGGTCTTGGCGTCTCCAACATGAATTCCCCGCAATATAGGCGATCTGCCCGTCCATTTCGATGGGGTTCTGCGCAACGCTTCATTCACCCTGCCGGACGGATGCTGGCGCGGTGCGCGGGCCGTCCCGCCGCACCTCCGCAGGATGCAGGGATGCCACGGCAGGAAATCGCCGCCGCCGAGACGAATGCCGGACCGGCCGGCCCGGGGCCGGACGCGCTGCGCCGCGCCCAGCGCGGGCCGCCGGGCCGCGTCGCCTTGCGCTTGGCCGCACCGGGGCTGCCGGCCCGCCGCCGCGTTGCCATGGCGCTGCTGGAACAGGCAGGGCAGCCGCGCGGCGGCGCCGTCCTCGAAACCGCCCAGGGCGACCTGCTGCTGACCGAGGCCGAGGCCGGCGATGGCGCACGTGTCGCCGCGCTGCTGGAACGGCTGCTCGGCGCCGCGCCGGAGAGCCTGCTGCTGCCCGAAGCCGTCGCCACGCTGCTGACACTGCCTGGCCTGGCACCGGCCGCGAACGCCGCGGCCACACCGCCGCCCGCCGCCGGCATCGAGGCTCTGGCCGATGCCGCACCGCTGCCGGCCCTGCTGCGACGGCAGGGCGTGCTGCATCTGGCCGCCGGGCAGCCGCATCGTCTGGCGCTGCTCCGTTTGCGACTGACGGCCGGGGCGCTGGCGCCGCACCTGGGCGCAGCGGCGGCGGATGCCGACCTCGCGCGCCATGCGCGGGACCGTCTGCGCGGCCGGCTGCTCGGCATCCTGGCCGAACCCGGACAGCGCGACGCGCTGCTCGGAGCCCTACCCGCCGTGCCGCTGCTGATCGACCTGCCACCGTCACTGCTGCCCGACGCGCAGTTGGCCGCAGGCCAGGAGGAGGATGCGACCCATGCGCCGGCGCTGATCGCCACCCTGTCGCCCGCCGAGGCGATGGCCGAAGGCCTGGCCATACGCCGCGTCGCGCTGCGACGGGCCGGCTGGGGGCTCGCGGTGCGCGGGCTGGACGCCGGCGCGCTGGCGCTGCTGTCGCCCGACGCCTTGCCGGCCGACCTGCTGCTGCTGCGGTGGTCCCCGGACCTCGCTGGGCGCGCGGTGGCGGCATCGTTGCGCCGAATCGATCCGGCGCGGCTGGTGCTGACCGGCTGCGACGGGGCGCCGGCGTTCGAGTGGGGGGTCGCGCTCGGCATCGCGCGGTTTGCCGGCCCGTGGATCGATGCGCTGCTCGCGGCGCGGCGCATGTCGGCCTGCGCGCTGGCCGCCGGCTGCACCCGGCAGACCTGCGCCGAGCGCGGCGGCGCCGCCGCCGCCGAGGGGCGGGCCGGCTGCGGCGCACCGCCGCTGCTCGCCGCCCTGTTGCCGGCCGAGGCGACGGCGTGATCCTCGACGAGGTCAGGGTTGTCGGCGCCCTGGGCGCACCGCCGGGGGCGGCCGGTGCGGTGGCGCTGGCCGGCCTGGTGCGGGAGACGGTGGCCGCGGGGGTCGAGCGCCGCGTGCTGCTGTTCCGCCCGGCCTGCCTGGCCCCGGCGCGCCGGCGCGAACCGCAGGTCGCCCTGCTGCGCGGCGCCTGGGACGCGCTGCGCCGCAGTTCCCGCACGCGCATCTTCGAATTGCCGCGTGGTGGGCTTGTCGCGATCGAGGCCCCGCCCGGCCATCACCTGGCGGAAGCCGAGCGCAACCTGGCGGAGATGCTGGAACCGCGGGAGGCCGGCGCAGCGCTCAGCCTGCTGCGGCTGCCCGACCAGGCTGCGGCGGTGCTGGCGGCAGTGGAGGAGGCACTCGGCCTGACCGCCGCGGTGCGGGCGGCGGCCCCGCCGGCGGCCGGCCGGGTCCCGGATGGCGCGGCCATCGCCGCCGCCGAACGGGCGCTCGCCACCGCGGATGTCTCGGCCTTCCTGCGGCGGCGTAAGGTGTTCCGGCTGACCCCGGGCGGCGGCACGCCGGAACCGCTCCGCGAGGATCGGCGCCTGTCCCTGGCGGATGTGCGCGATGCGGTGCTGCCAGGGATCCAGCTCGGCCTGGCACCCGCGCTCGCGCGGCGACTGCGGCGGCTGCTGGACCGGCGGCTGCTCGCCGGGCTGGCGCGCGCCGAGGAGTTGCGCGGCATCGGGCCGCTGTGCCTGGCCCTGGGGGTGGAGGCGGTGACCTCGCCGGATTTCCTGCGCCTGGATGCCCTGTGGCCGGCGGCGCTGCGCGGCGGGCTGACCATCGCGCTGGCGGCGGAGGAGGCGGCGATCGACCCCGCGGGCTTCGTCTTTGCCCGCGACCTGCTGGTGGCGCGGGGCCATCGGCCGATGCTGGATGCCGGGGGGGCGTCGGCACTGCTCGCCCTGCCGCCGGCGCGGGCAGGGATCGGGCGGTTGCGGCTGCGGTGGTCGGAAGCGCTGCCGCCGCTCGGCAGCCCGGCGGCCGAGGCACTGCGCAGCACCTTCCCGGCCGAGGCCGACGCCGTGGTGCTGTCCGGAGTCGATCGTCCGGCCGCCATCGCCTGGGGCTGGGAAATGGGCATCACCGAGTTCCAGGGACGGTTGATGGAAAGCCGGCGATAGGGAACGCCATTCTTGTCCCCGTCGCCGAGGCGTCCCTCCGTCTGCCTGGTTCGCACGCCGTGCGACGGCGCGCCGCCAACGGCCATCGGTTCGGACGCCGTCACGCTGATCGCGCCGGGCGTAATGAACGGTGACGCGGCTGGGTGTCGGGCGCTTCCGGCGCGATGCCGGGCAACCCCGCGCCGCCGCCCCGCCTGCTTGGCGTTGGCCGCCGGAAGGCCGATATGCGGCGTCATGCAAACACCGGCACTGCTCGTCGAGGACCTGAGCAAGACCTACCGGCTTGGCGACGCGCCGGCGGTGGATGGTCTGTCCTTCACCTTGCCGATGGGCCAGACCTGGGGGCTGCTCGGCGGCAACGGGGCGGGGAAATCCACCACCATCGCCATGCTGCTCGGCCTGCTGGTGCCGAGCACGGGGCGGGTCGTCGCGCTCGGCCATGACATGGCGACAGATCGCTTCGCGGCGCTGGCGGGGATGAATTTCTCGTCGCCCTACATCGCCCTGCCGCACCGGCTGACGGTGGAGGAAAACCTGCGCGTCTACGCGCATCTGTACGGCGTACCGGACAGCAAGCGGCGCATCGCGACGTTGCTGGAGGATTTTGCCCTGACGGAGCTGGCGCAGCGGCCGGCCGGCCAGTTGAGCGCCGGGCAGAAGACGCGGGTCGCGCTGGCCAAGGCGCTGGTCAACCGGCCAGCGCTGCTGCTGCTGGACGAACCCACCGCGAGCCTCGACCCCGATACCGGGGATTGGGTGCGCACCGCCCTGGAGCGGTACCGCGCCGAGAGCGGCGCATCGCTGCTGCTGGCCAGCCACAACATGGCGGAGGTCGAGCGGCTGTGTTCCCACGTCGTGATGCTGAAGGGCGGCAAGGCGGTCGATGAGGGCAGCCCGGCCGACCTGCTGCAGCGCTACGGGCGCGACGACCTTGAGGAGGTCTTCCTCGACATCGCCCGCGGGCGGAATCGGGAGGTCGCGCTGTGACCGGCATCGGTATGGGGTCGGCGTTCCACGGCCGGCCGCAAGGGTCGCCCACGCGGCGCATCTGGGGGCTGATGTTCCGCCACCTGGCGCTGTACCGCCGGTCCTGGCCGCGGCTGCTGGAACTGATGTACTGGCCAGTGCTGCAGATGGTGGTGTGGGGCTTCATCACTGCCTACCTGGCCGGGGTGCAGGGCAATACGGCCTCGGTCGCGGCGGGCGTGCTGCTGGGCGGCGTGCTGCTGTGGGAGGTGACGCTGCGCAGCCAGATGGGCTTCGCGATCTCCTTCCTCGAGGAGGTGTGGTCGCGCAACCTCGGGCACCTGTTCGTCTCGCCGCTGCGGCCGTGGGAATTGGTGGCCGGGCTTGCGGCGATGAGCGTGCTGCGCACCGTGGCCGCGGTCGCCCCGGCGATGGTGCTGGCCTTCTTCCTGTACGGCTTCGGGGTGTGGACGCTGGGGCCGGTGCTGGTCGCCTATGTCTTCGCGCTGATGGCGATGGGATGGGCGGTGGCACTCGCCGTCACCGCGCTGATCCTGCGCCACGGCGCAGGGGCGGAAGCGCTGGCCTGGGGCGTGATGTTCGGCATCGCCCCCTTCGCGGCGGTGTTCTACCCGGTGGCGATCCTGCCGGGCTGGCTGCAGCCGGTCGCACTAGCCATCCCGGCTGCGCATGTCTTCGAGGGCATGCGCGCGGCGTTGGTGGGGGGCGCCATCGCCTGGTATCACCTGGTCTGGGCTGTGGTGCTCGATGTCGTCTGGATGGGCGTTGCCGCTTGGATCTTCCTCGCGCAGTTCCATGCCGCGCGGGTGCGCGGGGCGCTGTTGAACATCGGGGAGTAGGCGCCGCCAACGAAGTGCTTCCCTCGGCCCGGCGCGCCACGCCATGCTGGCCGCGACGAATGGTTGGCGACGGACAGACTGGGCGCCGGTTCCATGTCGGCCCGAATCGCCAGGCAGGAGGCTTCGATGAAAAGCGGAATCCTGAGCGTCGCCAACACGATGTGTCGATTCTACTTCCAGTCGGTGCCGTCCAGCTGGGGCAAGGCTGCGCTCTGGCGGGATGTTGTCGAGCCCTACCTGGCGTGGCGCCCGCTCATGGTCGAGGCGACGACGCGGCATGGCCTTCGCTTCAAGGGGCCGTTGGGTGATCTCATCCAGCAGCGACTCTATTTCTTCGGTGTCTGGGAGCCGGTGATCACCGCCTATCTGGCCGAGCACCTGCTCCCCGGCGACATCGTCGTGGATGTCGGGGCGAATATCGGCACGCACACGCTCCTCGCCGCCCGCATCGTTGGCGATACGGGCCGCGTCCACGCGATCGAGGCATCCCCCCGCATCCTGGGCATGCTGCGCGCAAACATCGCCCGGAATGGGCTGCGCAACGTCGTCGTCCACCATGCCGCGATCCTGGACAAGGAAGGCGAGGTGCCGATCTACCTGAGCGCACCGGACAATCTGGGGCAGTCCACGGTGATCGCCGCAGAGGCCGCGGAGCGCAACGCCGGGCTGGAGGCCATGGTCCCGGGCCACCCGCTCGGTGACGTCGTTCCAACCGAGGACCTTCTGGCCGCGCGGTTCGTGAAGATCGACGTCGAGGGCGCGGAGGCCCTGGTGGTCGCCGGCATCCGCGACCTGCTGCCGCGCTTCGGGCCACGCACCGAGTTCCTGGTCGAGGTGAACACGGCGAGCCTGGGGCGGCTGGGGCTGTCGGCCGCCGACCTCCTCGGATGGTTCCGCGAGGCCGGCTTCGAGCCCTGGGCCGTGCCGAACACCCATGGCGTCGAGCGCTACATCACGCAGGACCAGCCCGCGATCGAGCCGCTGGGTTCGACGACGTTCGACCTTGGCGACATCCTGTTCCGCCGACCGGCGGTGGCGCAGCCGGTCGCGTGACCATGGGCATGATGGTCCTGATCCGCCGCGCCTGACCGGCGCCGCGCGCGATGCGGGCCGGGCGGGAGCGCGAAGAGTCGTTCGACATCAGGCCGTGAGCGGCAGCACCAGGCGCCGCTCAATCACGCGCCGGCCCCATTGCTCGGCCTCGACCTCGTCGGTCAGGGTGAAGCCCGCCGCCGCATACAGATGCGCGGCGGCATCGAGGTCCGCCAGGGTCCACAGATGGATCTGCGGCGCGCCGATGCGCCGCGCCAGGGCGATCGCTTCGTCGAGCCAGCGCCGCCCGAGCCCACGGCCGCGCAGGGCAGGGTCCATGATGAACCAGCGCAGATGCGCCGAGTCCGGGTCCTCCCCGCAATCCAGCACCAGCGAGCCGAGCACGCGGCCCTGCCCGGTGGCGCAGCGGAACAGGTCGCGCGCCGGATCGAAACGCAAGATGAAATCGCCGAGCTCGCGCGCGACCTTCGCCTCGAAGAAGGCGCCGAAGCCATGGCTGTCGGCGTAGTGGCGGGCGTGCAGCGCGGCGATGTCGCCGATCGCGCCGGGGGTCCAGGCGGTGTGGAGGGTGATGTCCATGGGGCGACTATAGCGTGGCCGTGCCCCCTCCCCAGCCCCGCCCGGCTGGGCTACAGCGTCCCGCGTGACCACGACCCGCTTCTTCCTCGTCCGCCACGCCCTGGTGGAACCTTCCGCCCGCGCCGTTCTCTACGGCTCGATGGATGTCGCCCTGTGCGACCTGGCCCTGCGGGAGGAAGCGGCATCGTATCGCTGGCTCGCCAGGCGCCTGCCGCAACCGGCGCGCTGGGTCGTCACCAGCCTGTCGCGCACGCGCTACACCGCCGCGGCGGTGTTCGCCGCCGGGTATCCCGAAGCCGCGCTGGAGGCCGAACCCGACCTCGCGGAACAGCACCTCGGCGAGTGGCAAGGCATTCCGCATGAGGCGCTGCCCGCGCTGCTGACCCACCCCGCCCATCCGTTCTGGCCGCATGGCGGGGAGGAGCACCCGCCCGGCGGCGAATCCTTCCGCGAGGTGCAGGCCCGCGTCGCTGCGGTGATGGAACGCATGGCGACGCTGCTGGAAGGCCAGGACATCGTGATCGTCGCCCATGGCGGGTCGATCCGCGCCGCGCTGGCCCATGCGATGGGGCTGACGCCCGACCAGGCGCTGATCTTCAGCATCAAGAACCTGTCCCTGACGCGCATCGAGAAGCACGGGCCGTCCTGGCGCGTCGCCGCGGTCAACGAGGAACCCTGGACACCACCGGCCGACGCCGCCTGAACATCCCCGCCTGTTCCCAGGCGCGGCTAGCGCTCGACTGCGCATGTGGAAACCTTCCTTGCTGCGCGTGCATCCCCAGCCGGGTGATCCATGCCATGCAGGCGGCATCCGCGCCGCGGAAAGCGGCCTTGCCACGTTCCCCGAACGTGACGCGCGACCGCCGGCCGCCCCCGATACACCAATGCGAGCGGCGCCATCGGCGGCCCGGATGGGGCCATGCCCGCCATTTGAGGGCGCCTCAAAAGCCCCGCTTCACGATTCTGCCATTGCGAAACCTTTGTCTTGCCCCGCAACACCGGCTAGAACAGCGTCCCATCAATGACTTGGGGGGTCGGGTTCATGCGCCGTCTCGCGATTTATGCCTTCGCCGCGCTGGGCCTCGCCTGTGGGCCGCGGGCAGCCTTGGCTCAAACAGAACAGCAATCGCTGGTCGATCGGGCGACGCTTGCCCTGACGGAAGTGATGGATCTCGGCGAGGCCACGGCGGATGCGCGCTCGCTGCTTGGCCGGTCGCGCGCGGCGATGATCTGCCCGCGCGTGTTCCGCGCCGGCTTCATCTTCGGCGGGCAGGGCGGCGACTGCGTCCTGGTGGCGCGGGATGGCAATGGGTCCTGGTCCTCGCCCGCCTTCTTCACCATGGGTGGCGGGTCCATCGGCTTCCAGGCCGGCGTGCAGGATGCCCAGGTGCTGATGCTGATCATGAACGACAAGGCGCTGGAGGCGCTGCTGGAGCACCATTTCAGGCTCGGCGCTGATGCCGGGGTGGCGCTCGGCACGCTCGGGCGCGGCATCTCCGGTTCGACGACGGCGGCGGTGGGCGCGGATATCGTGACCATCGCGCGGGCGCGCGGATTGTTCGCCGGCGTCTCGCTGGACGGCAACTACCTCGATCCGCGCACCGAGTGGAACCGCGCCTATTTCGGCCGCGATGCCACTGCCCGCCAGGTGGTGGTGGAAATGGCGGCGCATAATCCGGGCAGCGACCCGCTTCGGGCGGCGCTGATGCGGCTGTCGGATGCGGCCCCCGCCTCGGCAGCGCCTGCCGCGACACCCACGCCACAGGGGTCGGCGCCACCGCGGGAGGTGATTACCCCGGCGCCCGGCAATGCGGGCACGCCGCGCGTGCAGTCGGAGAACCTGCCGACGCCGCCGCGCGGGACGCGGTAGAAGGCGGAGGGGGCGTCGCCCCCTCCGGGCCACCACCAAAGGCCAACGGGCCTTTGGAATGCGATTTCTTGGCGCCGACCGCGGTCATCCGTCTCCAAGTGATCCGCGGTCCAGGGGGCCGTAGCCCCCTGGTGGGGGAGTTCGAGGGGGCGACGCCCCCTTGACCCCATGGAGCCCAACCATCGCCCGGTCTAAACTGCCCCTGTGACAAACTCCCCTCCTTTCTGGCGTGAGAAACCGCTCACCGCAATGACGCGCGCGGAATGGGAAAGCCTGTGCGATGGCTGCGGCCGCTGCTGCCTGCACAAGTTGCGCGACGAGGACACCAATCGCCTCGCCTACACCAATGTCGCGTGCCGGCTGCTCGATGGCGAAAGCTGCCAGTGCAAGGACTACGCGAACCGCAAGACGCGCGTGCCGGATTGCGTGAAGCTGACGCCCAAGCGCGTCGTCGCGATCGACTGGCTGCCGCCGACCTGCGCCTATCGCCTGCTGGCGGAGGGCAAGGATCTGCCCTGGTGGCATCCGCTGGTTTCCGGGCGGGCGGAAACGGTGCATGAAGCGGGCATCTCGGTGCGTGGCCGCACGGTGGCGGAACGCGATGCCGAGGATTTTCAGGACCATGTCGTCGCCTGGCCGGGCCGCTGGCCGCCCGGGGCGAAGGACCGCAGGAGAGCCGGATGAAGAACGCGATCTATGGCGGCGTGAATGCCGCGGTGCTGACGGCGATGGGCCCGGACCTGACGCCCGACCTGGACCGCATGGCGGCGCATGCGCGCTGGCTGCTGGCGAACGGGTGCAATGGCCTGGGTGTGCTCGGCACGACCGGGGAGGCCAATTCCTTCGGCCTGCATGAACGCAAGGCGATCCTGGAAGGCCTGATCGCGCGCGGCATCCCGGCGGCGAAGATGATGCCGGGCACGGGCTGCGCGTCGCTGACGGATTCGGTGGAACTGACGAAGCATGCGCGCGACGCCGGCTGCCCCGGCGTGCTGATGCTGCCGCCGTTCTACTACAAGGCGCCGTCGGATGACGGGCTGTTCGCCTATTTCTCCGAGGTGATCCAGCGCGTCGGCGGCGGGGTGAAGGTCTATCTGTACCACTTCCCGCAGCAATCGGCGGTGCCGTTCACGCTCGACCTGCTGGGACGGCTGATCAAGGCCTTCCCGGGCACGATCAACGGCGTGAAGGATTCGTCGGGCGACTACGCCAATATGCTGGCGATGGTGAAGGCCTTCGCGGCGGATGGGTTCGAGGTCTATTCCGGCAGCGACGAGTTCCTCCAGCAGATCCTGGCGGAAGGTGGCGCGGGCTGCATCACCGCCGCGTCGAACGGCAACAGCCATTGGGGCGGCATCGTTTATGCGAAGCGCACCGGGCCTGAAGCCGATGCCGCGCAGGCGACGCTGACGGCCACGCGCCGTGCCGCGACCTCCGTGCCGCTGATCCCGGGCCTGCGCGAGATCATCGCCCGCAGCACCGGCGATGCCGGCTGGCGCGTGATCCGTCCGCCGCATCTGCCGCTGACGCAGGAGCAGGGCGACAAGGTGTGGGCCGCCTGGACCGCGGCCGGCGCGATCCCGCTGCCCGGCATGGTGACGGCGAAGGCGGCCGAGTGATGAGCGAACCGCTGCGCTGCCGCGAACCCGCCATCGCCACCGTGCAGGTGGATGACGACAATGTCCGCGTGACCCGGTGGGATTTCCCGCCTGGTTCGGAGACCGGCTGGCACCGCCATGGCATGGCCTATGTCGTCGTGCCGGTCTCGGACGGGAAGATGCTGCTGGAACTGCCCGGTGGGCAGACGGCGACGGCCGAGATCAAGGAAGGCGTTGCCTATGCCCGCGCCGCGGGGATGGAGCACAACGTCGTCAATGCCGGCGACACGCCGTTCTCCTTCGTCGAGACCGAGCTCAAGCACCTGATCGGCTGAGGCGCCGGCCGGGCAGCGTCACCAACGCCAGCCCGGCGAAGACCAGCAACGCGGCCGGGATGGTCAGCCATCCCGGCCTCTCGTCGAACAGCAGCCACCCCCATGCGATGCCCGTGATGGTGATGATGTACCCGGCCTGGGACGTCACCACGCCGCCATGCGCGCCGAGCGATCGAAAATACAGCATGAAGGCGGCTGCCATCGCCACGGCCTGCAGCGCGGACACCGGCACGCCTTGCACCGGCACCGCACGGATTTGTCCGCCCACCACGGCAAGGATGGCCAACGCGATGGCCCCCGCCGTCAGCGTGCCGGCCGCCAGCACCAGCGGCGGCGTGTCGCGCGGCGCCAGCCGCACCGCCATCAGGTTCGACGCCGCGTAGCAGACCGGCGTGAGGGCCGCGAACAGTGCCCAGGGCAGCATCGCCGGATCGGGCAGCGCCGCCCCGGGCGCCATCGCCAGCAGCACGCCCGACAGGCCCAGCACCGTGCCCAGGATCCGTCGCGGCGTGACACGTTCCATGCCGAGCAGCGCCGCGCCAAGCACCGTCAGCATCGGCGACAGCGGCACCAGCAGGGAGAAGAATCCCGCCGGCACATGCAGCAGCGCGGTGAAGCCGACCAGGTTGGCCAAGGCCAGGCCGGTCAGCCCGGACACCGCGTAGTGGCGCAGATGCGCGCGCGACAGCGGCAGCGCCAGGCCGCGCATCCGGCACAGCAGCACCAGCATCAGCGCGCTGCCCGCGGCCGCGCAGGCTGCGATCAGCAGCGGTGGCCAGCCGATGGCGCCGAGCGACTTCACGAAGCCGGGCGTAGCACCCCAGATCGTGCCGAGCAGCAGCAGCGGCGGCAACGGACGCAACGCATCGTGCATGACGCGCATGTGGTCGCGCGGCTTCTTCTTCTGTCAAGCGGTTGAACCGGCCATGGGTGCTGCGCCAAGTTACACGCATGGCCTTGCCCGATTCGGAAACCATCGTGTTGCATCCCGGCGTGCTCGGCGCACCGGTCGGCTGTCCCGTGCGCTGGTATCGTTCGGCGCGCGCGCGGCGCGTGAGCCTGCGGATCGATGCGCGTGCGGGAGAAGTGGTGGTGACGCTGCCGATGCGCACCGCGCGCCGCGCCGGCATGGCGCTGCTGACCACGCATGCCGCCTGGGTGATGCAGCGCCTCACCGCGCTGAGTCCCGCCGTCGAACTGGCGCCCGGCGCGGAAGTGCTGATCGGCGGCCGGCCGCATGTGATCCGGCACGATCCGGATGCGCGCGGCGGCGCCTTCATCGATGGCGCGACGATCATCGTCTCGGGCCGGCCGGAATTCCTCGCCCGGCGCGTGAAGGATTTCCTGCGCGCCGAGGCCAAGCGGCGCATCGCGACCCTGGTAGAGGGCCACGCCGCCGCGCTGGGCGTGACTGTCCGTGCGCTGCGGCTGAAGGACACGCAGAGCCGCTGGGGATCCTGCGCGCCCGACGGGACGCTCGCCTTTTCCTGGCGCCTGGTGATGGCGCCCGGCTGGGTGCTCGACTACGTGGTCGCGCATGAGGTCGCGCATCTGCGCGAGTTGAACCATTCCCCGCGCTTCTGGGCGCATGTCGAAACGCTGACGTCGCATCGCGAGGCGGCGCAGGACTGGCTGCGCGACAACGGACCGACCCTGCTGCGCGTCGGCTGAAATCGCCCTATATCCTTCGCAACGATGCGGAGGATGCGATGAAGGCGATCGGTTTCACGGCGTGCCACCCGGCGGACCATCCGGAGGCGTTGCTCGACCTCGACATCCCGGCCCCGGCGGACCCCGCCGGCCACGACATGCTGGTCGAAGTCCGCGCAATGTCGGTCAACCCGGTGGACACCAAGCGCCGTCGCAGCGAGGAATCGAAGGACGGGCCGCGCATCCTCGGCTTCGATGCCGCGGGGGTGGTGCGCGCGGTGGGGCCGCTGTGCACCCTGTTCCAGCCCGGGCAGGAGGTGTTCTACGCTGGCGTGGTCAACCGGTCCGGCAGCAATGCCGCATTGCAGCTGGTCGATGAACGCATCGTCGGACGCAAGCCGAAGTCGCTGTCCTTCGCCGAAGCCGCAGCGATGCCGCTGACCACCATCACCGCCTGGGAAGGGCTGCATGACCGGCTTGGCCTGCATGAAGGCGCTGGCGAGGGCCAGGCGCTGCTGCTGGTCGGTGGCGCCGGCGGCGTCGGTTCGATGGTCATCCAGATCGCCCGCCAGCGCACGGCGCTGACCATCGTCGCCACCGCGTCCCGGCCCGAGACGGCGGCCTGGTGCCGCGACCTCGGCGCGCATCACGTCGTCGACCACCGGGAGGATATCGCCGCGCAGCTCAAGGTGATCGGGGTGAAGCCGCGCTATGTCTTCTCGACCAACACGACGGCGCGCAACTGGGATCAGATCGTCGCTTCGGTCGCACCACAGGGGGCGATCGTGCTGATCGAATCCCAGGCGCCGATCGACGCGCGGCAGCTGATGCCGAAATCGGTGTCGCTGCACTGGGAACTGATGTTCACCCGGCCGATCTTCGGCACGCCGGACATGGTCGAGCAGCACCACCTGCTGAACGCGGTGTCCGAGATGGTGGACCATGGCCGCATCCGCCACACCATGACGCGCAACCTCGGCCCCGCGTCCGCCGCGCGTCTGCGGGAGGCGCATGCGCTGGTCGAATCCGGGACGATGATCGGGAAGGTGGTGCTGGAGGGACTATAGAGCCCGTTCCGGTCGCCCTGGCTCACGGCAGCGACCCTGGCTTTTTTTGAGCATCATCACCCGATCAGGTGATTCCTCTGATCGGGATCGGCCCGGAGCATGCTGCGTTCGCATGCGCGCACGCCACGGGCTCCAGCCTATTGTCTTGAGCGCATCTTCACGCGTCCAGATGAGTCCATCTGAACGCGATCCGCTCTAACCGACAGTCACCCCCGCGGCACGCGCCTGCGCCACCATGGTGGCGCGCGCCGCCTGCATGTCGTCCAGCGTCCCGAAGGCGTTGGTATAGGCCCCGCGGTAGCCCCGTCCTTCCAGCAGGGCGAACATGGCGCCGAAATCGAAGTCACCCTGGCCTGGCACCAGGTGCTCCTCGTATCCGTTCCGCCAGCAATCGGCGAGGCGGACCTCCTTCACGCGATCGAGCGGCATGTCCGCGACGAATCCCGCGACGCCTGGCGGCAGCAGGTGCGCGTGGTTGGCGGTGAAGGACAGCGCGAAGCATGGCGAGTGGATGGCGTCGAAATAGTACCGCCATTCCTCCATCGTATGGGCGAGGTAGTGGACCTCGGCATTCTCCGGCTCGCGGTTCAGGTTCTCGAGCAGCAGCAGCGCGCCGTGCTGCTCGGCGTGCTTCACCATGCGCTGCAGCCGGTCGCGCCCTGCTTCCATGCGCATCGGCACATCGGCGGTGAAGTGGTAGCCGGCATGGACGACGATCCATTGCGCGTCGAGCTTCGGTGCCGCCTCGATATAGGCGCGCATGTAGGCGTCCACGGCATCCGACAGGAAGGGCGAGTATTCTCCGACATTGACCGCCGAGAGCGTGTGCAGCGCGATGTGCACGCCATTCGTCTTGGCGGATTGCCTGATTGCGCGGCAACGTGCCTCATCGAACAGCGTCACCGCGTTGGCGCCGGTGTCGAGCTGGATATCGATGTGCCGGACCTCATTGCGCGCGGCCCATTCGATGGCGTCTTCCAGCTTCAGCTTGCGGCCAACATCGATGCCGATGCGATCCATCAGTGACATGCGTTTTCTCCCGGTTTTCCCTGCCTCCATGGTTTACAGGCCCGGGGTGCGATGGCAACGTCCCCGCTGTCCAAGAACGAACCACGACGCGACGTGACCGCCAAAGGCGGCCGGCGCGCGACATAGACGGGAGGAAGCCGGATGTTCCTGATCGACAGGCGTCAGTTGCTCGCCCTTGCGACCTGGGCGGCCGCATCCAGCAAGGCGTGGGCGCAGCAGGCCCCGATGAACGACCAGGAGCGCACGCTGTACGAAGCAGCGAAGCGTGAAGGCGAGATCACCTGGTACACCGGGCAGTACAGCGCGGATGCATCCGAAGCTGCCGGGCGTGCCTTCAACGAACGCTACCCCGGCGTGCGCTGCAACGTGGTGCGTTCCACATCCCAGGTCGCGTTCCAGCGGCTGTCGCAGGATTTCCGGGCCGGCGTCGGACAGTGCGACGTGTTCTCCTCGACCAATGGCGGGCACTACATCCAGCTCAAGCGGCAGAACCGGCTGGTGAAGTTCCGCCCGGTGAATGCGGATGGGCTGCTGCCGATCCTGCGCCAACCGGACCCGGACGATTATTTCCAGTCCTCCTTCCTCGGCATCTACCTGATGGGCCACAACACCACGCTGGTGTCGGAAGCCGATGCACCGAAATCCTGGACCGACATCCTGGATCCGAAGTGGAAGGACAAGCTGGCGGTCGGGCATCCCGGCTTCTCCGGCGCGATCGGGCTGTGGGCCTTGCAGATGCGCACCATGTTCGGCGCCGACTACCTGCGCCGATTCGAACGCAACAAGCCGCAGGTCGGGCGCTCCTCGATCGACCCCGTCACGATGATGACGGCGGGCGAGCGCGCGGTGGGGGTGGCGGTGCCATCGGCCTCGACGTTGTTCGCGGCGTCGCGCGGCAATCCGCTGAAGCTGATCTACCCGACCGAGGGCGTGATCGCGGCATTGTCGCCCTCGGCGATCCCGACCAATGCACCGCATCCGAATGCGGCGAAGCTGTTCCAGGAATTCCAGACCGGGCCGGCGCTGTCGCAGGCGGTGCGCCTGCTGTTCAACGAAAGCATCCGCCCCGACGTGCCGCCGCCCGAAGGCTCCCGCCCGCTCGACCAGGTGACGATGCTCGCGCCCAGCCTGGAGGACGCCGAGAAGGGCGTGCCGGAAGTGCGCGAGCAATGGCGCGAGATCTTCGGCGTCTGATCGGATGAGTGCGAGCGTGATACCGGGGGCGGCACGTCCGAGCCGCCTCCGCCTGTTTGAGCCCATCACCATCCTGTGGGTCGCGCTGATCGCGGCGCTGCTGGTGCTGGTCGCGGCACCGCTGCTCAAGATGTTCTTCATCTCCTTCGAGATGCAGGACACCGGCGAATTCACGATCCAGAACTACCTGACCGCCTATGGGCGGCAACGGTATCTCGAGGCGGTGAAGAACTCGCTGCTGCTGGGCGCCTTCTCGGCGGCGATCTCGGTGGTGCTCGCCGTGCCGATGGCCTGGGCGGTGTCGCGCACCGACATGCCGGGCAAGGGCTTCACCTGGGCGATCGTGCTCGCCGCCTTCATCATGCCGCCCTATCTCGGCGCGATCGGCTGGATCCTGCTGGCCGGCCCCAATGCCGGCTGGATCAACGTGGTCTGGCGCGGCCTGACCGGGGCACATGACCCGCTGGTGAACATCTACACCTTCACCGGCATGGCCTTCGTCATCGCGCTGCATTCCTTCCCGCTGGTGTTCATCTTCGTGAAGTCGGCGCTAGACCTGATCTCCTCCGAGATGGAGGACGCCGCCAACATCCTCGGCGGCGGCACCTGGGTCACGATGCGCAAGGTGACGCTGCCGCTGGTCTGGCCGTCCATCCTCGGCGGCTTCATCCTGATCTTCCTGGAAACCATCGCGCTGTTCGGCACGCCGGCGATCATCGGCATCCCCGCGCGCATCAACGTCGTCACCACGCAGCTGTGGCAATTCTTCGAGGACCCGGTCCGCGTCGAGGTCGCCTCCGCCTTCGCCATGCCGCTGCTGCTGATCACCATGGGGCTGATCGCGGTGCAGAAGCTGCTGCTCGCGCGCAAGGGCTTCGTCTCCCAGACCGGCAAGGGCGGCGAACGGCGCCAGGTGAAGCTCGGCCCCTGGCGCTGGGTCCTGTTCGGCTGGTGCCTGATGGTGGCGATGCTGTCGGTGGTGAAGCCGCTGGTCGTGCTGCTGCAGGCGTCCTTCGCGAAGGCCTGGGGGCGCGGCTTCTCGCTCGACAACCTCACCTTCCGCAACTACCAGTTCCTACTGTTCGAACACGACATGGCGCCGCAGGCGGTGTGGAACACGGTGTGGTTCTCGGCCGCTTCGGCCACCATCGCGGTCGTGCTGGCGCTGCTGGTGGCCTACATCGTGGTGCGCCGGCTCATGCGCTTCGCCGATGCGCTCGCCTTCCTGGCGATGGCGCCCTTCGTCATCCCGGGCATCGTCATGGCGATCGGCTTCTACGCCGCCTATGCCGGGCCGCCGCTGTCGCTCTACGGCTCGGCGCTGCTCATCATCCTCGCCTTCGCGGCGCGCTTCCTGCCGATCGCCTATGCGTCCTCCCAGGCCGCCATCCGCGCGGTGCATCCGGAAATGGAGGAAGCCGCGCGCATCCTCGGTTCGGGGCGGCTGCACGCCATCCGCAAGATCACCGCGCCGCTGCTCAAGACCTCGCTGCTCGGCGGCTGGCTGGTGGTGTTCATCGTTGCCTCGCGCGAGCTGTCGGCCGCGATCTTCCTGGTCGGCCCGCGCACCCGCACCATGTCGGTGCTTCTGTACGACCTGACCGAGCAAGGTAATTTCGAGGTCGTCTCTGCCTTCGGCGGCATCCTGCTTGTCATCACCATGGCCATCGTCGGCATCGGCATGAAGCTGGTCGGCCGCGACTTCATGCTGCGGAGGGAATAGCGTGCCGCGTCTGACGCTCAACGGCCTGACCAAGGCCTATGGCAAGCTCACCGTCGTCGATGGCGTGGACCTGACGCTGGAGGAAGGCGAGTTCGTCTCGCTGCTCGGCCCGTCCGGCTGCGGCAAGACGACGACGCTGCGCATGATCGCGGGCTTCGTCGATCCGACCGGCGGCACCATCACGGTGGATGGCAACGTGCTGTCCGCCCCGGGCGCCGTGGTGCCGCCGGAACGGCGCGGCATGTCGATGATCTTCCAGTCCTACGCCATCTGGCCGAACATGACGGTGGGGGAGAACGTCGCCTTCGGCCTGAAGCTGCGCAAGCTTCCATCCGCCGAGGTGAAGCAGCGCGTCGGCGAGATCCTCGAAGTCGTCAAGCTCAACACGCTGGCGCATCGCTATCCGGCCGAATTGTCGGGCGGGCAGCAGCAGCGTGTCGCCCTCGCCCGGGCCATCGTGGTGAAGCCCTCCGTCCTGCTGCTGGACGAACCGCTGTCGAATCTCGACGCCAATCTACGCGAGGAGATGCGCTTCGAGATCCGCCGCCTGCACGACGAATTCCGCATCACCACCGTATACGTCACCCACGACCAGGGGGAGGCGATGGCGACCTCCGACCGCATCGCGGTGATGAATGCCGGGCGGATCGAACAGATCGACGCGCCGCACCTGCTCTACACCCGTCCGCGGACGCGCTTCGTCGCCGGTTTCGTCGGCCGCACCAATCTGCTCGAAGCGCGCGTTGAAGGCGGGGACATCCTGCTCGGCGGCGTCAGCCTCGGCCCAGCGACCCGCGCCGGCGCCGCCGAAGGCACCACGGGTGAGGTGCTCGTCTCCCTGCGCCCGCAGGCCATGACGGTGCTCACCACACGCCCCGCGCAGGACGACGCGCTGGTGCTGCCCGCCACGGTCCGCGAACGCACCTACCTCGGTGAGGCCTGGGACTATGTGGTGGAAATCGGCGGCGGCGGGCTGCGCCTGCGCGCCGCAGCACCGCCACTCGAAGCGCATGAGGTCGGCACGCAGGTCTGGCTGCGGATCGATCCGCGACAGGTGGCGGTGGTCGCGTAGCGCGGATCGCGCCTAACCGGATCCTGTCAGGTGCATGAAGGTGCTCGTACAGGCAAAGGTTTGTACGGTTCGCGTCGGCACAGTCCGGCGCAAGCCGTTCCAGCAAGGTCGGGGGAGAGAACTCCCCCGAACCCCCCTCCTTTTTCTGGAACTCCGCCCTGGCAGCAAGGCCGCGTCAGCGGGGGCGGTTCGCGTAGTCCCAGGTAGTGAAGGTGAAGTCCTGCTGGGCGCGGGCCTGCAGGTGGCAGGTGAAGCAGGCATTCAGCGGGCCCTCCACCCGGCCGCCGGTGGCCGGGTTGAAGCGGGCATATTCCCATTCGCCATTACGCAGCTCCGGGCCATAGCCCTCGCCCCAGCCGCGTTCCTTCTGCTGCGCGGCGATGGCGATGAAGGTGGGTTCGGGGATCATCCGGCCATTGGCGTCCAGCAGCGGATTTCCCTGCGTGTCCAGCCGCGCGCGCTGGTCGGCCATGATCACCAGCGCGCCATAGGGCATCGGCTCGCCAGGGCGCAGCGCGGCGTAGGCCTCGGGGTTGATGTAGATGTTGCGGATGATCTTCCGTGTCGGATTGTCCACCGTGCTGTAGCGGATGAAGCGTTGCTGCCAGTCGGCCGGCAATTCGATGTTCTGCGGACCGGTGGTGTAGGGCCGCTGCTGGGCGATCGCCGCGGTGGCGAGCACCCCCGTCAGCAGCGCGGCTGTCAAAATGGCGGTGCGGTTCATGGCGGTTCTCCCTGTCCCGGCGCCATCCCGCCCCTTTCGCCGCCCGGATGCAAGGATTTCGGCGGCCATCGCCCGCCGGCGACACAGCGTCTATCCTGCGCGGTGGAGGAGACAGCCAACGCATGACCGGGGACCTGCTGCTCGCCCTTGACCAGGGCACCACCAGCACGCGCGCCATCGCCTTCGATGCCGCGCTGACGCCGATCGCCACGGCGCAGGAGGAACTGCCCCAGCATTTCCCCGCCCCCGGCTGGGTCGAGCACGAACCCGAGGATATCTGGCAGGGCAGCCTGGCGACGCTGCGCGGCGCGCTGGCCGGCGCCGGCGGTGATCCGCGCCGGCTGGCGGGCATCGGCATCACCAACCAGCGCGAGACGACGCTGCTGTGGGACCGCGCCACCGGGCGCTGCCTGCACCGCGCCATCGTCTGGCAGGACCGCCGCACTGCGGAACACTGCGCCCGCCTCCGTGCCGAGGGCGCCGAACCGCTGCTGACCGAACGCACCGGCCTGCTCGCCGATCCGTATTTCTCGGCGACCAAGCTTGCCTGGCTGCTGGACCATGTACCCGGTGCACGGGCGGCCGCTGAACGCGGCAGCCTCGCCTTCGGCACGGTGGATTGCTTCGTGATCTGGCGGCTGACCGGCGGGCGCGTGCACGCGACGGATGCGACCAACGCCGCCCGCACCATGCTGTTCGACATCCGCCGCGGCGACTGGGATGACGAATTGCTGCGCCTGTTCCGGATCCCGCGCAGCGTGTTGCCGGAGGTGCGCGACTGCGCTGCCGAGTTCGGTGTCACCGAGGCCGCGCATATGGGCGCCGCAGTGCCGATCCGCGGTGTCGCCGGCGACCAGCAGGCGGCGACGGTGGGCCAGGGATGCTTTCAGCCGGGCATGGTGAAATCCACCTACGGCACCGGCTGCTTCGCGCTGCTGAACACCGGCGAAACGCCGGTTGCTTCGCATGCGCGGCTGCTGACGACCATCGCCTACCAACTCGGCGGGCGCCGCACCTATGCGCTGGAAGGGGCGATCTTCGTCGCCGGCGCGGCGGTGCAATGGCTGCGCGACGGGCTCGGCATCATCGCCACCGCCGCCGAGGCGGGCGAACTGGCGGCAAAGGCCGACCCGGCGCAGGAGGTGACGCTGGTGCCGGCCTTCACCGGCCTCGGCGCGCCGCATTGGGACGCCGCGGCGCGCGCCGCCATCTTCGGCCTGACGCGCGGCGCCGGGCGCGCCGAATTGTGCCGCGCCGCGCTGGAATCCGTCTCCTTCCAGACGCGCGACCTGATCGACGCCATGCGCGCCGACTGGCCCGGCGAGGCGGGGACGGTGCTGCGAGTCGATGGCGGCATGGTCGCCTCCGACTGGACGATGCAGTTCCTCGCCGACCTGCTCGGCGCGCCGGTCGACCGGCCGGTGGTGCGGGAGACGACGGCGCTCGGTGCGGCCTATCTCGCGGGGCTGCAGGCCGGGCTGTGTCCGGCGCCGGGCGCATCGGGCGCCACGCATTGGCGGCTGGAACGCCGCTTCGTCCCCGCCATGGCACGACAGGAGGCAGCGCGCCGCCACGCCATCTGGCAGGATGCGGTGGAACGGACGCTGACGCGCTGAAAGGGCCGGGATGAGCGAGGCTTGGCTGCTGCTGGAACTCGCGGGCTATGCCGCGCTGCTGCTGTGGGGCCTGCATATGGTGCAGAGCGGCTTCCTGCGCGCCTATGGCAGCCGCCTGCGGCAGCGCCTGGGTGTCGGCCTGGCCAATCGCCGCCGCGGCCTGGCGGCCGGGCTTGCGGTGACGGCGCTGCTGCAGAGCAGCACTGCGACGGCCTTCATGGTCGCCTCCTTCTGCGCCGGTGGCACCGTTGCGCTGGTGCCGGGCCTGGCGGCTATGCTGGGGGCCAATGTCGGCACCGCGCTGATCGTGCAGGTGCTGTCCTTCGATGTGTCGGCGCTGTCGCCGCTGCTGATCCTGGTCGGCGTCGTCGCCTTCCGCGGGAGCGAACAGGCGCGCCGGCGCGACCTTGGCCGCGCAGGCATCGGGCTGGGGCTGATGCTGCTGGCGCTGCACATGATGGTCGCGGTCATGGCCCCGGTCGAGACATCGCCCGCGCTGCGCGCCGTGCTGTCTGCCGTATCCGCGATGCCGCTGCCGAACCTGCTGATCGCCGCGGTCATTGCCTGGGCGATGCACGCCTCCGTCGCGGCGGTGCTGTTCATCGCCTCCCTGCATGCGGCCGGCGTGATCGGTCCGGAAGCGGCGCTGGCCATGGTGGTCGGCGCCAATCTCGGCAGCGCGATCAATCCCGTGCTGGAAGGGGACCGCAGCGAATGGGCGCGCATGCGCGTGCCGATCGGCAACCTAGTGAACCGGGTGGTTGGTGGCCTGCTGGTGCTGGCGGCACTGCCCTGGATCACCGAGGCGATGGTCCGCCTCGATCCCACGCCGGCGCGCTTCGTCGCCAATGCCCATCTCGCCTTCAACCTCGTGCTAGCGCTGGCCGCGCTGCCCGTGCTGCCGGCCTTCGCCCGGCTGCTGGAACGCTGGCTGCCGGAAGCGGATGCGGCGGGCGACCCGGCGGCGCCCCGCTACCTCGATGATTCCGCCCTGCAATCGCCCCCGGTGGCACTCGCCAATGCGGAGCGCGAGGCGCTGCGCCAGGCCGATGCGCTGGAAGAAATGCTGCGCGCCATCGCCACCGGCTTCCGCACTGAGGATCGCGACCTCGGCAAGCGCATCGGCCGGCTGAACGAGGTGGTGGACCGTCTGAACCGCGCGGTGCAGGTCTATCTCGCCGGGCTGCGGCCCGACCTGCTCGGCCAGGAGGAGGAGCGGCGCGTGGCCGAGATCCGCGCCTTCGTGCTCAACCTGGAAAGTGCCGGGGATGTGCTGGATCGCAGCCTGGCGCGCGTCGCCGCGAAATGGGCGAAGGACGGCATGCGGCTGGATGCGGGCATGATGGACGCCATCCAGGCGATGCACGCGCGCGGGCTTGAACAGCTGCAACTCGCCATCGCCGCCTTCATGCGCGAAGACGTCGCCGCCGCCCGCCAGTTGATCGAGGAGAAGGAACGCATGCGCGTCGAGGAAGCGGAGGTTGCGCGGTCCTTCTCGCTGGCGACCGAACCCGGCGTCATCGCGGCGCAAGGGGTGCTGCTGGAGGTGGTGCGTGACCTCAAGCGCGTCGGCGGCCATCTCGCGGCGACCGCGCATCCCCTGCTGGAACGCTTCGGCGCGTTGCGGCCCAGCCGGCTGAACGGCGCCGAGGACGGGCTGGCGGCGACATGAGCGGCTGGCTCGGCGCACGGCGCATCATCAACGCCTACGGCACCAATACGCGTCTGTCGGGCGGGATGATGGCGCCCCGAGTGATCGAGGCGATGGCCGCCGCCGCGAACGGTTGCGTCGAGATGCACGACATCCAGGCCGCGGCGTCGCGCGCCATCTCGGAGGTAACCGGGGCCGAGGCCGGCATCGTCACAGCCGGTGCCGCCGCCGCGCTGATGGTCGGCGCGGCGGCCTGCATGGCGCGGCTTGACCCGGCGGCGATGAACCGGCTGCCGGACAGCGCCGGGCTGGCGCATGAATTCATCGTCAGCCGCAGCCAGCGGAACATGTATGACCGCTCATTGCGCATCGCCGGGGGGCTGATCATCGAGATCGGCATCCCCGATCGACTGTCCGGCCCCGGCGTGCGTGATGCAAGTGCCGGCGAGCTTGCCGAGGCGATCACCCCGCGCACCGCCGCGGTGTTCCACCTGGCCGGCGAGAATGCCGAGCCGCCGCTCACCGATGTCGTGCGCGTCGCCCATGCGCGCGGCGTGCCGGTGCTGGTCGATGCCGCCGCCCAGCTGCCGCCGGCGGAGAATCTCCGCCGCTTCATCGCCGAGGGCGCCGACCTCGTGTGCTTCTCCGGCGGCAAGGCGATCGGTGGGCCGCAGGCCTCGGGCATCCTGGCCGGGCGGCGCGACCTGGTAAGCAGCGCACTTGCGCAGATGCTCGACCTCGACCTGCCGGATGCGCAATTCGTCGCCCCGCCGGAATTCGCGCCGCTGAACCAGCTGCGCTACCTGCCGCACCACGGCATCGGCCGCGTCGCAAAGGTGGGGAAGGAGGAGATCGTCGGCCTGGTCACCGCCCTGCGGCACTTCGCCGCCGAAAGCCCGGCGGCTCGGTCGGCGCGTTGGATGGCGCGGCTGGCGGCGTTGCAGGCCGCGGTGCCGCGGGCCACGCTGATGCCGGACGGCGCGAAGCCCGGGCTGACGCTGCTCGAGATCCGCTTCCCCGACCGCATCGCGGCCGAGCGCGCCGATGCCGCGCTGCGGGCGTGGGTTCCCGCCATCCATCTGGACGCATCGCGCATCCGCCGGGGCGTCTTGGCCGTGAATCCGATTGCGCTGGACGACAACGACCTGCCGGCGCTGGCCGCCGCGTTGAAGGAATGCTGCGCATGAGCGACCTGTTCCTTGTCGGCAATGGCGCCGGTTTTTCCGGGGACCGCATCGATGCGCCGATCCCGGTGGTGCGCACGCTGGTGAAGCGCGGCTTGCCCGCCGCGATGTTCTTCGAATGCCTGGCCGAACGCACCATCGCCCTGGCGCAGATCGAAAAGCGCCGCGACCCGGATGCCGGCTACGAACCGATGCTCGAACGGCTGCTGGAACCGATTCTGATGGATTGCGCGACGGCGGGCATCCCTATCCTCGGCAATTTCGGCGCGGCCAACCCGGTGGCCGCGGCGCGCTGCGTGGCGCGGCTGGCCCGGCGGCTCGGCATTCCCGCGCTGCGCATCGGCGTCGTCACCGGCGATGACGTGTCGGGCAGCATCGACCTCGACAGCCTGACGCCGCATGAGGCGGATGCGGGGCTCGACATGTCGTCCTGGTCGCTGGTCTCGGCCAATGCCTATATCGGCGCGGCACCGCTCGCCGAGGCGCTGGCGCGCGGCGCGCAGGTGGTGGTGGCGGGCCGGACATCGGACCCCTCGCTCGCCATCGCACCCCTGATGCATCATTTCGGCTGGGCAGAGGATGACTGGCAGAACCTCGCGCTCGGCGCGGCCTGCGGGCATCTGCTGGAGTGCGGATCGCAGCTGACCGGCGGCGTGTTCTGGGACCCCGGCTTCAAGGACATTCCCGACCCCGCGAATATCGGCTTCCCGGTCGCGGAGGTGTCGCGCGAGGGCGGCCTGCTGGTGACCAAGGCGGACGACACCGGCGGCGCGGTGGATCTGCGCAGCGTGAAGGAACAGCTGCTGTATGAGTTGCACGACCCCGCCGCCTATCTGACGCCCGACGTCGTCATGGACATCACCGGCGTCACGCTGGCGGCGGCGGGCCCGGATCGCGTGGCGCTGTCCGGCGTGCGCGGCCATGAGCGTCCGGACCGGCTGAAGGTGACAGCCTGCTACGAAGGATCCTGGCTGGGCGAGGGCGAAGTCTCCGTCGCCGGCCCGAACACGCTGGCGCGGGCACGTGCGACGGCGGATGTGCTGCTGCAGCGGGTGCGGCAGCGCGGCCTGGGCCGCCGCGCACGGGCCGACCTGATCGGCATCTCCGCCGTGCATGATTCCGACGACGGCGCGCTGTGGCGGTCCTATGACGGGCCGGAGCCACCTGAGATCCGCATCCGCCTCGCGGTCGAGAGTGCGACCCGCGACGATGCCGACCAGGCGGCGCGGGAAGTGCTGGCCATGCTGTGCTGCGGCACGGCCGGCACATCCGGCGCGCGCTGGCGCGTCACGCCACGCTACCTGACGCGGTCCTTCCTGGTGCCGCGCGCGATGGTGCCGACCGAGGTGCGCGTGCTGGAGGCCCGGTCATGGAACTGATCGAGATGCCGCTGCACGCGGTCGCGCATGCCCGTGCGGGGGACAAGGGCAATCGCGGCAATATCTCGCTGATGCCCTATGACCCCGCGCTGTATCCGCTGCTGGCCGAGCAGGTGACGGAGGCGCGCGTGCTGGCCCTGTTCGCGCATCGCGGCGCGACGCGTTGCATCCGCTACGACCTGCCGCTGATCCACGCCTTCAACTTCGTCATCGACGATGTGCTGGAAGGCGGGGTGAACGGGTCACTGAACCTGGATGGGCACGGCAAGAGCCTGTCGTTCAGGCTGCTGTCGCTGCCGGTGCGGATGCCGCCGCCAGGTTCGTAGCGGGGTCGCTGGCGCGGAGGTTGGGCCGGCAGAATGGAGGGGCCCTGCCCCTCCAAACCACCCCGCCAAAGGCCCGGGGCCTTTGGAAACCGATACATGGTCCTGCGCGCATGATCGTCGGATGCGGGCCGCGCGTGACCGGTCACGAGGACCGCGGGGTGGCACCTGCCTCACGGACGGAAGCAGGAGGTCGGATCACCCCGCATGACGACTTCCACCGTACACAGGGTCACAACGTCATGGGGACCGGCATTCCCTGGGGGGAGGTTGGGTAGCCGGTGCATCCGGGACTTGCCGCCGCAAGACATGACGACCGGACCGTTGGTGTGTCGAGCCTCGGTGAAGGCGACCGATGTCAGCATCGAACACCGATAGGCAGCGCCGGTTTGCTGCTCAGGCGACCTTGGCCTTGCTTCTGAACTCCCTCGACGCCAATGGCTTCAGACGCTCGATTCCCTCGGACCCGTGCGGATCGTCGGCAAACTGCAAGCGGGACAGCAGGTAGTCCGCGGCTGCGTCGATCTCCGCCTTCAGCTCCGCCGCCGCGGTCGCACCGTCCCGCGCGCGGAGCGCCGACAGCATTTCCCGGTGCTGGTTGCCCGTGGGGTTGCGTCCGAGAATGATCCATCGGGCATCCCAGAACAGAGGGCCGCGACGCAGCCACAGGCTCTCGATGATGCCGTACAGCATGGGTGCCTCGGCCGCGCGATAGAGCGAGAGCAGGAAGTCGCGATCCGCTCGAAGCACGCCTTCCGGATCATTGCGTGCCCTTGCCGCGTCCCCGGCGCGGATCATCCGTTCCAGCCCGTCGAACTGCCCTTCGTCGAGCCTGCCGGCAGCCATGCCGACGGCCAGGGGCTCCAGTGTCGCCCTGATGGTCGCGAGTTCCTTGAACGCGCCACGGCTGAGCCGAGGCACGATTGCGGTGCCGCTCGACAGGACATCCAACGCCTGCTCCGCCGCAAGGCGCCGCAGCGCCGTCCGCGCCGGCATGGGACTCGTTCCCAACGCCGCCGCAATCCGTCGGATCGAGAGTTTCTGGCCCGGCGCGAACAGGCCTTCCATCAACGCCTGGCGCAGGCGCTGGAAGGCCTGGTCTTCAAGAGACGCGGCCGGCGGTTCGGTGGTGTCTTGCATGGCCCTCATTTTGTGATCACACTACGATGAATAATGAGATTTTAAAAGGAGGATGTTCCCATGGCTCGCATTATCCCGATCGGCCTGCCGATATCATCTCCGTCCGGCAGCCGGCGGTTCCGGTAGCGACAGGCATGTCTCGTACATCCGAACATGGGTCTCCTGAGGCCCCCGGCAGGACCAGCTCCTCCCGCCCCCTCCGGGCCGGCCGCAGGACCATCCTGCTGGCGGCCGGCGCCGTGGCCCTTCCGCGCCTTTCCCATGCCCAGGCCGGCGCGCCGCCAAAGCCGGACAGGATCGTGGTGAACGCCTCGGGCGGTTCGATGACGAGCAACCTGCGGCGTTTCTACTTCTCGGAATACGAGCGCCAGCACGGCATCCGCGTGGTCGACACCTCGCCTGTCGATTTCGGCAAGCTGCGCGCCATGGTCGCCAGCGGCAATCCGGAATGGACCGTCACCGAGATCGGCGGCCAGGACGCGATGCGCGCGACGGAGCTGAATCTCCTCGAACCGATCGACACCGCCGTCGTCGACCTGACGGGCTTCCCGGCTATCGCGCGGCAGTCGCACATCTATGTCGGCGCGACGTCGTCGACCGCGCTCGGATATCGCACGGACGTCTTCCCGGATGGCACGCATCCGAAAGGCTGGGCCGAGTTCTGGGATGTGCGGCGCTTTCCCGGCGCGCGTTCGCTGCGCAACCATCCGGTGGACAATCTCGAATTCGCGCTGCTCGCCGACGGCGTGGCGATGGACAAGATCTACCCCATCGACATGGACCGCGCCTTCCGCAAGCTCGATCAGATCCGTCCGCACATCGCGGTGTGGTGGTCGACCGGCGCGCAGCCGGCGCAGATGCTGGTGGACCGGGAGGTCGTGCTCGCCAGCGGCTGGAACGGTCGCTTCTTCGAGCTCACCCGTCGCGGTGCACCCGTGAACACGGATTTCACCGGCGGCTCGCTTAAAAGCAGTGCCTGGGGCATCCCGCGCGGCACGCGCAATGCCTATTGGGGCCAGCAGCTTTTCCGCACCATGACCAATCCGCGCCTCCAGGCCGCCTATGCGGCCGAGCTTTCCTACGCCGGCCTGAACCCGGAGACGATCAACTTCGTCCCGGAGGATATTCGACCGCTCCTGCCGGCCGCCCCCGACAATCTCGCGAAGCAGTTCTGGATGGATCTCGCCTGGTGGACCGAAAACGGTGCCCGCGCGCAAGAACGCTGGAATCGTTGGATGCTGCAGCGTTGAACCGACAGACGGAGGTGTGAGGATGACGATTCTGATGAACCGCCGTGGCCTCCTGCGCGCTGGTGGCGGCGTCGCGGCCGCGGGGCTGTCGCTCCCGGCCTTCGCCCAAGGTGCGCCGCCGCCCAAGCCCGACCGCATCGTGGTGAATGCCTCGGGCGGCGGCATGGCGACGCAACTGCGCCGTTCCTACTTCGCGGAGTTCGAGCGCCTGCACGGCATTCGCGTGGTCGACACGTCGCCGGTCGATTTCGGCAAGCTGCGCGCCATGGTTGCCAGCGGCAATCCGGAATGGACCGTCACCGAGATCGGCGGCCAGGACGTGGACCGCGCGAAGGAACTGAACCTGCTGGAGCCGATCGACACCTCGATCGTCGATCTCTCCCGCTATCCGGCGGCCGGACGCAATTCGCACGCCTTCATCGGTTCGGCCTATTCGACCGTGCTCGGCTTCCGCAGCGACGTGTTCCGCGACGGCGCCCACCCCAAGGGCTGGGCGGAATTCTGGGATGTGCGGCGCTTCCCCGGCGCGCGTTCGCTGCGCAACCATCCGGTGGACAATCTCGAATTCGCGCTGCTCGCCGATGGCGTGCCGATGGATCAGATCTACCCCATCGACATGGACCGCGCCTTCCGCAAGCTGGACCAGATCCGACCGCATATCTCGGTGTGGTGGTCGACCGGCGCGCAGCCGGCGCAGATGCTAGTGGACCGGGAGGTCGTGCTGGCCACGGGTTGGAACGGCCGCTTCTTCGAACTCGCCCGCCGCGACGCGCCGGTCGGCTCGGAGTTCATGCAGGGTTCGCTGAAATCCTCGGCCTACGGAATACCGCGCGGCACTCGGCAGGCCTATTGGGGCCAGCAGCTGTTCCAGGTGATGACCAACCCGCGCCTGCAGGCGATGTACGCGACCGAGCTGTCCTATGCCGGCCTGCATCCGGACACCGCGAGCTTCGTCGCCGAGGACATCCGCCCGCTGCTGCCGACGGCACCCGCCAATCTCGAGCGCCAGTTCTGGCTGAACGTCGCCTGGTGGACCGAAAACGGAGCCCGCGCGCAGGAACGCTGGAACCGTTGGATGCTGCAGCGGGGCTGAGACAGGCGCGTGGAACTTTCGGTCAAAGGCATCGTCCGGCGCTTCGGTCCGGTCGTGGCACTCGGCGGCGTCGATCTCGACGTCACCGAGGGCGAATTCCTCACCATCCTCGGCCCGTCCGGCTCCGGCAAGACGACGCTGCTCAAGACGGTCGCCGGTTTCGAGATCCCCGACGAAGGCCGCGTTTTGCTGGGCGGGGAGGACGTCACCCTCGCCCCGCCGCGCCGCCGCGACGTGGGCATGGTGTTCCAGAACTACGCCCTGTTCCCGCATATGAGCGTGGCGCAGAACGTCGCCTTCCCGCTGGAGATGCGCCGCCGCCCGCGCGAGGAGATCAAGCGCCGCGTCACCGAGGCGCTGCGTCTCGTCGAACTCGACGGCTATGGCGACCGGCTGCCGCGGCAATTGTCCGGCGGGCAGCAGCAGCGTGTCGCCCTGGCGCGCGCCATCGTCTTCGGGCCGCGCCTGCTGCTGCTCGACGAACCCTTCGGGGCGCTGGACCGCAAGCTGCGCGAATCGCTGCAGCTCGAAGTGCGGCGCCTGCAACGCCGGCTGCGCCTGACCACCCTGTTCATCACGCATGACCAGGAGGAAGCGCTCATCATGTCCGACCGCATCGCGGTTATGGACAAGGGGCGCCTTGAACAGGTGGGCCAGCCCGGAGACGTCTATGCCCGCCCGGCGACGCGCTTCGTCGCCGACTTCCTGGGCGAATCGAATCTTCTCGACGGCATGGCAAAGGGCGGCAGCGCCGACATTCCGGGCTTCGGCGCCGTTCCGCTGCCGCCTGGCCAGCCCGATGGCCCGGTCACGCTGCTCCTGCGGCCGGAGGCGCTGCGCGTGGCAAGCGCCGGCGCCGCCATGCCATGTCGCGGCCAAGGCAAGGTCGTCGAGACCGTCTTCCTTGGCCAATCCGCCAAGCTGCGCATGGTGCTGGATGGCGGCGGGGAGGTGCTCGCCCGCCTGCCGCTCCGCCCCTCCGACCCGTCCCCTGCAGGTGAGGGCGAAAAGGTCGCCATCGGCTTCGCCCCGGAGGATCTCCATGTCGTCCCCAGGGGATAGCCGCCGCACCATGGCCCGGCGGCGGGAGACGGCGCTGCTCCTGCTCGCCGTGCCGGCCTTGCTCCTGCTCGGCATCGTCTTCGCCTGGCCGGTGCTGCGGCTGCTCGCCATGTCGGTCGAAGGCGGCACCCTCGCGAATTTCGAGAAGGCGACGCTTGACGACCTCTACCTCTACGTCCTGTTCGACAGCGTGAAGATTGCCGCCATGGTCATGGCGATCTGCCTGCTGCTCGCCTACCCGGTCGCGTTCTGGCTGTCGCGCGCCGGGCGCTGGGGCATCGCGATCGGCATGTTCGCGTTGCTGCTGCCGTTCTGGACCTCGGTGCTCGTGCGCACCTATGCCTGGCTCGTGCTGCTGGGGCGCAACGGCGTGGTCAATCGCTGGCTGCGCGACGCCGGGCTGATCGAGGCACCGCTGCCGCTGCTGCACAACACCGCGGGCGTGCTGATCGGCATGGTGCATGTGTTGCTGCCCTACATGGTATTCCCGATCTACGCCTCGCTGCTGCGCATCGACCCCGACCTGTCGCGGGCGGCCGAGGGTCTCGGGGCGCCGGCCTGGCGGACCTTCCTTCGCGTGACCTTCCCGCTGTCGCTGCCGGGCGTGTCGGCTGGCTGTGCGCTGGTCTTCGTGCTGTCGCTCGGCTTCTTCATCACGCCGGCGCTGCTTGGCGGGGGTCGCGTCATCATGGTCTCGATGATGATCGAACAGCAGGTCCGCGAGTTCCTCGACTGGCCCTTCGCCGCCGCATTGTCCACGGTGCTGCTGGTGGCGACGCTCGCCATCTACGCATTGATCGGGCGCATCACCCGGGGGGCGCGCCATGCGTAGCCGCCGGGGCGCCAGCCAGATCCTGCTTGGCCTTCTTGCCACGCTGGTCTTCGTGTTCCTGCTGCTGCCGCTGGCGGTGGTATTCCCGATCTCGCTGTCATCAGCGTCCTACCTGCAATTCCCGCCGCCGGGATTCTCCTGGCAATGGTACCAGCGCTACCTCGACGACCCGAGCTGGATCGACGCCACCATCCGCAGCGTGAAGGTCGCGAGCCTCTGCACCGTCCTCGCCATGGGGCTGGGGGTGCCGCTCACCTTCTTCCTCGTGCGGTCCCGCCTGCCGGGCGTGCGCTTGCTCGACAGGCTGGCGGCGGCGCCGATCATCGTGCCGACCATCATCCTTTCCATCGCGCTGTATGGCGTCTTCGCGCGGTTGCAACTGATCGGCGCGTGGTACGGCGTGGCGGTGGCGCACACCGTCCTCGCCCTGCCCTTCGTCGTCATCCTGGTCAGCGCCGGGCTGCGCGGCTTCGACGAGGCGCAGGAACAGGCCGCGGCTGGCCTCGGTGCCGGCTGGCCTGCCATCATCTGGCGGGTGACGCTGCCGCAGCTGCGGCCTTCGCTCGTCTCCGCCGCCTTCCTTTCCTTCATCAGCTCCTTCGATGAACTCGTGCTGGCCATGTTCCTTTCCGGCGCGGAGATGACGCTGCCGAAGAAGATGTTCGACAACATCATGATGGAGATCGACCCGACCATTGCGGCGGTGTCGGTGCTGCAGATCCTGCTGGTGGCCGTGGCACTCGGCCTGACCAGCCTGTTCGGGCGTGGCGCGCTGACCACGACCATCACGCGCTGAGGACGATCATGGACAGTTCCGTCTTCCACCCCGATTTCAAGGCGAAGCCCTTCTGGTGGGACGCCATCGCGATGGGCGAGGACGACCCGCCGGCCGAACTGCCGCCGAGGGCCGATGTCGTCATCGTCGGCGGTGGCCTCACCGGCCTCAACTGCGCGATCGAACTCGGCCGCGGCGGCACGAAGGCCGTGGTGCTGGACGCCGAACCACTCGGCTTCGGCGCCTCCACCCGCAACGGCGGCGGCGTTTCCGGCGGCAACAATGTCGGCAAGGGCCTGTCCGGCGCGAAGGGCCGCCAATCCCCCGAGGAGATGCGCGACTGGCTGCGCGCGATCATGGGCGATGCCTCGGAAGGCCTCGCCCATATCGAGGCGCTGGTCCAGCGCGAGAACATCCAGTGCTTCTACGAGCGCACCGGCCGCTTCGTGGGCGCCTGGACGCCGAAGCACTATGACGGGATGGCCGCGAAGATCGACACGCTGAATGAATTCGCCGGCGCCGAGGCCTCCATGCTGCCGCGCGAGCGACAGCGCGAGGAGATCGCGTCCGACTACTACTACGGCGGGATGCTGGTGAACCGCACCGGCAAGATCCATCCGGGCCTGTACCATCGGGGCCTGATGCAGGCGGCGCAGCGCTATGGTGCGACGCTGCTCGGCCGCACCAAGGCCGGTTCCCTGACGCGCATCGCCACCGGCTGGCGCGTCGAGACCTCGCGCGGCCCGATCGAAGCCGGCGAGGTGGTAATCGCGACCAATGGCTACACCGGCTCCCTCACGCCTGACCTGCGGCGCCGGCTGATCCCTGTCGCGTCGCACATCATCGCCACCGAGGAGCTTGATCCGGAGCTCGCGCGCAGCCTGATCCCGAACCAGCGCACGCTGGCGGACAGCCGGCGCATCCTGACCTACTATCGCATGTCGCACGACAACAAGCGTGTCGTCTTCGGTGGTCGGGCGCGCTTCACGCAGGTCACGCCGGAGGTCTCCGCGCCCATCCTGCATTCTATGATGCTGGCGCGCTGGCCGCAGCTGAAGGGCATGCGCGTCACCCATGCCTGGACCGGCAACGTCGCCTTCGCCTTCGACTACCTGCCGCATATGGGGGTGACGCAGAAGGGACTGCACTACGCCATGGGCTGCAATGGCGCGGGTGTCGCCATGCTGTCGTACCTGGGTGCCGAAGTCGGCAAGAAGCTGCTCGGCAAGACCAACAAGCTGCCGGTCTTCGACGGTCGCGACTTCCCGACCCGTGCGTTCTACACTGGCAACCCCTGGATGCTGCCCATGGTTGGAAGCTGGTACCGATTCCGCGACTGGCTGGACCGGAAGGCGGCGTAGCGGAGGCGGACGGCATGAGCGGCCCGGTCTTCTACGTCGTTGAAATCGAGCCGGCCGCGGCGGCCCTGCCCGCCTTCGCCGACTGGTATGCCTCCGTCCACGCGCCGCATCTGTTCAATGCGGGGTTCAACAACTGCACGTCCTATGTCGGCGTGTCGGGCACGATGTCCGTCGTCGACATCTACCAGGCCGACGATTGGTCTGTGTTCCAGCGGCCCGCCTTCGACCGGTACCGCGGCATCGCGGCGTCCGACCCATGGCGGCCCGCATCGGTCAAGGGCCTGCCCAACAGCCGCACGGTCTACCACCACCATGCCTCGACGCCGCTGCCCTCACACGACGCCGCGGCGCCGCTCGATGCCGACTGGATCATGGTCTGGCGGCTCGACGGCGATGCCGTCCTGGAAGACCGCGTTGCCGCCTGGCTGGCCGAAGGCGGCGCCGGGCCTCTCATCAACCATGGTGCACGCCAGATCCGGCTGCTGCATCGCGGCCGCGATGCGCCGACCGGCCCCTCGGTGCGGCCGACTCTCGCGATCCTCACCGAATGGGCCGCCCAGCCGCCATCCGACCTGGCCGCAAGCCTGCCCGGCTGGCTGTCACCACGGGTCGATCCAGCCCTCGGCTTCGTCGGGTGGCGCCTCTATCCCTGGGCGCTCGATCCGGCGCTGCGCCTCGCCACCGCCCCCAAGCGCAACGGAAACCCCGCATGAGCCATCTCTTCTCGCCCATCACGCTGCGTGGCCTGACGCTGCCGAACCGCATCGTCATCGCCCCGATGTGCGAGTTCCACGCGGTGGACGGCAATGCGACCGACTGGCACACCATCCATCTCGGCCACCTCGCCCTGTCGGGCGCCGGGCTGCTGATCATCGAGGCGACAGGCGTCGAGCCGCGCGGCCGCATCAGTCGCGAATGCCTCGGTCTCTACAATGACGAGAACGAGGAGGCGCTGGGCCGCGTCCTGGCCATCGTCAGGCGCTACAGCAGCATGCCGATCGGGCTGCAGCTCGGCCATGCGGGCCGCAAGGCGTCGGTGCTGAATCCGACCGCCGGCCGGCGCTATGGCCATGCGCCCGTCTCCGAGGGCGGCTGGGAACCCATCGGTCCCTCCCCGATCCCCTGGGCCGAGGGCTGGCCCGTCCCGCGCGAGATGACGCGCGCGGACATGAAGGAAGTGCTGGCATCCTTCGCCGACGCGGCCCGGCGCTGCGCGCGGCTTGGCATCGACCTGCTCGAGATCCATGGCGCCCACGGCTATCTCGTCAGCAGCTTCCTCTCGCCCATCGCCAATCGTCGCAGCGATGCCTATGGCGGCAGCCTCGAGAACCGCATGCGCTTCCCGCTGGAAGTCTTCGATGCGGTGCGCGCCGCCTGGCCGGCCGACCGTCCGCTCGGCGTGCGCTTCAACGGCACGGATTGGATCGAGGGCGGCATCGACACGGCGGAAGCCGTTGCCTTCGGCGCCGAGCTGGCCAGGCGCGGCTGCGACTACGCGGACATGTCGAGCGGCGGGAACGGCTTCGCCACCATCCTCGACGGCCCCGGCTACCAGGTGCCGTTCGCTGCCGCGGTGCGCGAAGGCGCCGGCATCGCGACGATGGCAGTCGGGCTGATCCGCGAGCCCGTACACGCGGAATCCATCATCGCCTCCGGCCAGGCGGACATGATCGCGATCGGCCGCGGCATGCTGAACGATCCGCGCTGGCCCTGGCACGCGGCGGAGGAACTTGGCGTGCAGATCGAGGTGCCGCCGGCCTATATCCGCGCTGCAACGCGTGTGGGGCGCAACGCCCATGCCCGCTGAACCCCGGCGTTGGCACATCGACCTGCCGGGCACCCGTGTCGATGAATTCCCCTGGCGCATCCACGTCCAGGAATTCGGCAGCGGCGGCCCGGCGACGGCCATCGTCGCCGGCATGATCGGCGACAAGCCGCTCGGCGTGCTGGCGATGCATGAATTGGCGAACCGGCTGAAGCAATGCAGCGTGAAGGGCACTGTGCTGATCCTGCCCATCATCAATCCTTTCGGCTTCCAGGCCGCGACGCGCCACAACCCTGACCTCGTGGAACTGAACCGCCGCTTCCCCGGCAATCCGCACGGTGCGGTGTCGGACCAGCTGGCCCACGCCGTCTTCGCCGCGCTGAAGGATCGCGTGGATTGCGTCATCGACGTGCATTCCGGCACGCCCGTACGCGCCACCGAATTCGCCTATGACTACGGCAACCTCGCGCTCAGCGCCTCCTTCGGCTACATTCCGGTCATGGTCGGACGGCACACGCCGGGCCAGTTGTGCACCGAGGCGACGCGCGCCGGCATGCAGGCGACGCTGATCGAATTCGGCGGCGCCGACCGCAGCGACATGACGCCGGCGATCGAGGGTTGCCTCAACATGCTGCGCTTCCGCGGGCACCTGGACGATGCGCCGACGGGGCCGGACCGCGTCGACATCCTCGACCAGGTGAAGCTGTTCTTCGCGTCGAAGGACGGCGCGCTGTGCAGCGACTTCGGCGCGGAACGCGTCGGCAAGCCCGTCGGCCCCGGCGTCATCGGCTGGGTCACGAATGTCGTGACCGGGGAACGACTGGAGGAATTCGTCGTCGACCCGATCGGCGTCGAGACCGGCACGGGCCCTGGCTTCGATCGCTGGGGACCCGCCGTGATGAAGCCCTTCGTGCCGAAGGCGCCGCCCATCCTGATGGTCGGCCAGGCCGTCCCCGCGATGGTCCGGCCCGGCACGCTCACCTACATGGCCGGCTGGGTCGGCGACACCATCGCAACGCCGCGCCGCTGATCCGGCGCGAGGGAGAGAACGACATGGCCCGAAAGAGGTTCTTCGCCGCAGCCGTCGCGCTGGGGCTGGCGACACCCGCCGCTGCCGAGACTGTCCTGCGCTACGCGCCGAGCTCCGACCTCGCGACGCTGGACGCGATGATCACCACGGCGACGACGGTCGGCCAGCATGGCAGCATGGTCTACGACACGCTGTACTCGCTGGACGAGAACCGCGAGCCCCGGCCGCAGATGATCGGGCAGGAGGAGATCTCCCCCGACGGCCTGACCTATCGCCTCACGCTGCGGCCGAACCTGCGCTTCCATGATGGGCAGCCGGTGACGTCCGAGGATGTCGTCGCCTCCATCAATCGCTGGATGGTGCGGGATACGCTTGGCCAGCTGCTGAAGGCGAACCTGCAATCCTTCTCGCCGGACGGGCCGCAGACGGTCGTCTTCCGGCTTCACCGGCCCTTCCCGTTCCTGCGTCTCGCACTCGGGTCCATCGCCGGCACGCAGCCTCTCATCATGCGGCGCCAGGATGCGCAGCAGGACCCGTTCCGGCCGGTCAGCACCGCCATCGGTTCAGGCCCGTTCCGCTTCGTGCAAAGCCGCTACATGTTGGGCGTCGGCGCCGTGTGGGAGCGCAATCAGGACTACGTGCCGCGCGACGAGCCGGTGAGCGGCCTTGCCGGTGGCAAGCGCGTGCTGATCGATCGCGTGGAACTGCGCTTCATCCCTGACGCCGCGACGCGCGGCAATGCGCTGCGGCGTGGCGAGATCGACCTGATCGACCAGCTTCCCGCCGACATGATCCCGCTGCTGCAGCGCGACCGGAATGTCGTCGTCACGCGGCTCGCGCCGCTCGCCTCCGTCTCCTACCTGCGACCGAACTTCCTTCACCCGCCATTCAACGACGTCCGTGCGCGACGCGCCCTTGCCCTGGCGGTCAACCAGGCGGATTTCATGGCCGCAGGCTATGGCACACCCGAATGGTGGCGGCCGTCCTGCTTCTCCTTCTTCGGCTGCGACACGCCGAACGGGATCGAAGTCGGCTCCGAACCCTATCGCGAGCAGAACCTGGATCGCGCGCGGCAGCTGCTGCGGGAATCCGGCTACAATGGCGAACGCATCGTGCTGATCGGCACCACCGAGCTGCCGGCGCAGCAGGCGCTTGCCGAGGTCGCCGCGGATGCGCTGCGCCGCATCGGCGCCAATGTCGACCTGCAGCTGATGGATTTCGCGGCGGTGCAGGCGCGCCGGCTCAACAAGGCGAGGCCCGACGCCGGTGGGTGGAATCTCACGCCTTCCGCGCTGTCGGGTACCGGCATGTGGACGCCGCTGCTGAACGTGACGATCAACACCAACTGCGAGCAGCGCAACTACCTGGGCTGGCCCTGCGACGAGAACATCGAACGCCTGCGCACCTCCTACGCCCAGGAGCCGGACGCCGCACGGCGGGAGGCGATCCTCGAGGAACTCGCCCGCGCCCTGTGGGACTTCCTGCCGGTGATCCTGACCGGCAATTACTATTCCCCCTTCGCCTGGCGGCGGGAGGTGAGCGGCGTCATCCGCAGCGCCCCGCTGGTGTTCTGGAACATCGAGAAGCACTGATGCCCCGAACGGAGAACCATCCCATGTCGTTCCAGCGCAGGCTGCTCGCCACGGCCACGCTCGGCATCCTCGCCGCACCGCGCATCGCGCGGTCGCAGGCCTTCCCCGGCCGGCCGCTGCGCCTCGTCGTCCCGTTCCCGCCCGGCGGCGCGAGCGACATCATCGGCCGACAGCTCGCCGCCTCCATGAGCGAGACGCTCGGCCAGCCCGTGATCGTGGATAATCGCCCCGGCGCCAACACCGCCATCGGCGCCGAGACGGTGGCGCGCGCGGCACCCGACGGCCTGACGATGCTGCTCGTCACCTCGACGACGCTGGCCATCGCGCCGCACCTGCCGACGCCGCTGCCCTACCGCGTCGACCAGTTCGCCCAGGTCGGGCTGGTCGTGAAGATGCCCTTCGTCATGGTGTCGTCGCCGCTCTACCCGCCGGCGACGATGCAGGCGGTCATCGCCGATGCGCGGGCGCGCCCCGGCGCGGTCAACTTCGCGAGCCACGGCCGTGGCGGCTCGGCGCATCTCGTCGGGGAACTCTGGCGCATGGCGGCCGGCGTGGACATCGTGGCGGTGCACTACACCGGCAATGCGCCCGCGACTGTCGACCTCATCGCGAACCGCGTGCAGCTGATGTTCGACGGTACGCCCACGGCGCTCGCCGCGTCGCGGAGCGGCCAGCTGCGCGCGTTGGCGATCATGAGCGACCGGCGCTCGCCGGCTGCGCCCGACCTGCCCACCATGGCCGAGGCCGGACTGCCCGGCGTCACCGCCTATAGCTGGTATGGGTTGAGCGTCCCGGCCGCGACGCCGGAACCGATCGTCGCGCGGCTGGACGCCGCCGTGACGCGCGCAGTCGCGGATCCGACGGTCCGCGCGCGCTTTATCGCGGACGGGCTGGAACCAGGCGACCTGGACCGCGCGGGGTTCAACCGCATGGTCAGCGCGGAGTCGGAGACCTGGCGCCGCGTCATCACATCCATCAGGGGGCAGATCGAGTAGCGCCATGTCCGGTGAGATCATCTACGTCGCGGAACTCGACATTCCCGCTGCCGCCTTGCCCCCCTTCTACGACTGGTACGCCGGGCGCCACGCGCCCGACCTGTATCAGCTCGGCTTCCGCACCTGCACATCCTACCGGGGTGTCGAGGGCTCGATGGACGTCATCGACGTCTACGAGGCGGCCAACTGGGATATCGTCGCCAGCGAGGGCTATCGCCGGATGAAGGCGCGCGATGCCCACGCCGCCCCAGCCTGCGCCGGGCGCACGGATTGGACGCATACGATCTACGAGTACAACGACGCCGTTGGAGCGGACCGCCATCCGCTGCTCGACGCCGACTGGATCACCATGGCGCGCTTCGCAGGTGACGAGGCGGCGGAGGATGCGCTTGCCGCCTGGCTGCTTCAGGAGGGGGAGGCTGCCTATCAGGCTCTCGGTGCGCGCAGCGTGCGGCTGCTGCACAGGGGACGCGACCACCCGACGCTCAAGAGCCGTCGCGCACGCTGCGCCTTGCTTGCGGAATGGGCCGTGGAGCCACCGGCGTCGGGTCGCGGCATGTCGACGCTGCCCGGGCACCTGTTGGCGATGCTGAGCCCGGATGCGGCCTTCATGGGGTATCGACTGTATCCCTGGCCTGACGACGTATCGTTGCGACAACGGTAGGTCGGCAGGGTCCGACGGCGAGGACCAGCGTTGCGGGCCCGTGTCGCGGACCGGCGCGGCCGCCGCGCTCACAACATCGCCTGGCCGGACGTCAACATGACCTCCGTTCGGTCGCGAACACCCTCCGCGCCAGGCACCTTTTCGGCGAGCACGCGCACCGCGCGCTGCACGGACGGTCCCGATCTGAAGCCCTGGCATTCCATGATCCCTTCATCCACCTCGACATGGGAATGAAAGGGATCGGCCCGGTCTTCATCCAGCGTGGCGACGGCCATTGCCGTTCGGATACGGTTGCCGGCCTGCCGTCAGCTTCGGTGGAGCGAGGAACGCGGGGGACTTCCCTTCCCCGATCTTCCCTGCTGCCGCACGCTCAGCCTCCCGCCACCCCCTGCGTGTTGACGTAGAGGCTGAACAGCGACTGCGCCGCCGCCATGAACAGCCTGTTGCGGTGCCGCCCGCCAAAGGCGAGGTTGGCGCAGCGTTCCGGCAGATGGATGTGCCCGATCGGCGCGCCGGCATTGTTGAACACGCGCACGCCATCGAAGGCGGCCGTCATGCCCCAGCCGCACCACAGGTTGCCGTCGACATCCACGCGGAAGCCGTCCGGCGTCTCGCCGGTTTGGCAGGCGATGAAGGTGCCGCGGCGGCGCAGCTTCGCGCCGTTCACGTCATAGGCAAGGATGTTGCGCGGCTCCGACCGGCTCTCGACGATGTACAGGATGCTTTCATCCGGGTTGAAGGCGAGGCCGTTCGGATGGTCGATGTCGTCGGCGACGCAGGTGATCTCGCCGGTCGCGCCATCCACCCGATAGACATTGGTGTGCGGCAGCTCCGGCGCGTGCTTCTCGCCTTCGTAGAGGCCATAGATGCCGAAGGGCGGATCGGTGAACCAGACCGACCCGTCCGACTTCACCACCACGTCGTTCGGGCTGTTCAGCCGCTTGCCCTGGTAGCTGTCGGCGAGCACGGTGATCGACCCGTCATACTCGAAGCGCACCACGCGGCGGCCAAGATGCTCGCAGGCGATGATGCGCCCCTGGCGGTCGCGAGTATGCCCGTTCGCATTGTTCGACGGCTTGCGCCAGGCGGAGACCGCGCCGGTCTCCTCGTCCCATTTCAGCACGCGGTTGTTGGGAATATCGGACCACAACAGGCAGCGCGCATCGCCGAGCCAGACCGGCCCCTCGCCCCAGCGCGTGCCATGATACAGCCGCTCCACCGCGGAGAGCGCGATGTGGTAGCGCTTGAAGGACGGATCGAGCGCGACGATGGAAGGGTCCGGATAGCGCGCACTTGGTTGCCAGGCTGCGGCGTCGGTCATGATGTGTTTCCCCCTTCTCGTCACGATGCTGCGTGCAGCATGGCCTGCGGCGTGGCCCGGCTCAACCGCCGGACCCGCCTCGATCAGCCGGGCGGCCAGGCGGCCTTGGGCATGCGGTCCATGGCGGTGGTGTCGGGCTCGATTGCGGTACCGAGACCCTTCGCATCCACCACCGAACCGAGGTCCAGCATACCCTCGCGAATGGCCAGGCGCGGCCCGTGCGGCGTGTCGGCGTACAGTTCGGGATAGGCCTCCATGAAGCGCACCGCCTCCGCCTTCGGGCGGCCGGAGAAACCATCGACGAAATGATGGCCGTTGCGCTCGACATGGGTCAGGCCCATCGCGCTGACCAGCGCCAGGTCCTGCTGCACGCAGACGCCGGCCAGTGTCGTCAGGTCCTCCGCGCTCATGAAATATCGCGGCTCCGGTTCCGCCGCGTTCCAGGCCCGGCAGCGGGCGAGATTGACCAGGGACCGCCACACCCCCTTGCACGCCTTGGAGGAGATGCCGGTATAGCCAAGCGCCTTGGCCTGCACGAACGCATCGAGCGGCCCGTCGCTCTCATCCACGATCACCGGCCGCGCGGCGGCGAGCCTGCCCATGGCACCTTCCAACGCCTTCGCCCGTTTCACCGGCTGCTCGATGAACGCAATGGATGCATTCAGCCGCGCCAGCCGTGGTTCCGCCTGCATGGCATGCCACAGAGCGAGCACGCCCTCGGCGTCCTCATACTGTTCATTGCCGTCGAGCGAGACGTGATAGCCGTGCAGCCGGTCGAGCACCGAGGCGATGCGGCACAGCCGGTCCACATCCGCCGCGACATTGCCCCCGACCTTGAGCTTCCACCATGTGTGGCGATAGGTGCCGACGACCTCCTCGACGGTCTCCGGCAGGCCGTCTTTCACGCGTTCCGCCTGGTCGGCGGCGGTAATCGGGTCGACCAGGCCGACGGTGTGGCGGGCATGCATCCGGCGCGCCGGCGCCAGCGAGGCAAGCATGGCCCCGAAATCGGTGCCTGCGAGGTCCGGGATCGCCGCATGCGGCGCCATGCCCCCGATATTCGCATGCAGCCCCTCGGCGAAGGACAGACCCTTCGCCTTCAGCAGCGCATCCAGCATGGCGCGGTCAAGCAACGCGCGCCCATAGGCGGCAACCAGCGGATTCAGCCCTTCGGCCCCGCAGGCGGCGACATGCGCCGCATAGGCATCGGCGTAGTGGCCGAAGGCGGTATTGGCGCCGGCCGCGAGCGTCGCCTCGGTCGCGATCTCCAGCGCGCGGCGCAGCTGCGCCTCATTCTGTGCGTCGGACCAGCGCGGGTCCTTGTCGAACCACTTGGCCGCCAGAGTCTCGGCAGCGATGCCCCAGTGTTCGGACCCGTCATCGAGTGCGATGCGGGCGCGGATCACCGCCTGGCGCCCATGCGTCACGGTGATGACGCCGAAGCGGAACGGCATGCGCAGCCGGAACGGCCATTCGAAGCGCTCGGCCTCCAGCAGCCGGAAACGGGGTGCGGTCATGCCGGCGTCTCCTCAAGCGCGCGAAGGTAGCCGATGGCGCGCGCCGCGCTGGTCGGCCCGTCCGGGACGTAGTCAAAGGGCTCGACCGCGGCGAAGCCGGCATAGCCGGTGCGGCGCAACACATCGAGCACCGGCCCGAAGCGATCCGCCCCCTGCCCCGGCCCGCGCTTGTTACGATCGTTGAAATGCACATGGGCGATGGCGCCGGTCGGGACGAAGCGTTCGAGCAGGGCGACGACGCTCTCGCTCTCGCCATTGCCGGCCGAGCAGGTGTCAAGCATAGTCCGCAATGCCGGGTTGCCGATGCGGTTCACGATGGCCGCACCGTCGGCCACGCTGGTGCACCAATTCGTCTGGCCGGGATCGAGCGGTTCCAGGCAGTAGGTCACGTCATGCCGCGCGGCGACGTCGCCGGCCTTCGCCATCGCCTCCTCGGCCCGCGCGGCGTCGCCATCGACATCCACCCGGCGCTGCCCCGGCGATCCATGGACCAGGATCGTCGCGCCAAGATCGGCCGCCAGGCCCACCAGGCGCTCCATCACGTCGAGCGTCCTCGCGCGCAGCGCCGCATCCGCACTGGTGATCGACAACCCGGCCGGTGCGACCAGCAGCCAGTGCAGCGAGGTGATCGACGTGCCCGCATCGCTCGCGGCCCGCCGCAGCAGGGCGCGTCGCGCGGCTGGCAGCAGGTGCGGCGCCTCCGCATCCAGCGTGAAGGGCGCGACCTCGAGCCCGTCATAGCCGAGCGATGCCGCCAGCACGCATTGCGCGGCGAAGTCCAGGTCGCGCACGACCTCGTTGCACAGGCTGATGCGCATCAGGCGAATTCCTCCTGGGCAACGACGCGCATTTCCGTCGCGGAGCGCCGCGCCGCGTCCAATATGCGTCCCGGCGCGACGGCGCCGGAGCGCAGCCCTGCTTCGGGTTCGCCGCGCGTCCGCACCGCTTCGATGAAGGCGGTGAGCTCGGCGGCGACGACCTCGACCGGGTCGGCCGCAGGGATTGCGACAGCCTCGCGCGGCGCGTGCTGGGGCAGCCAGGCGCCATGCGCCGCCGGCGCATGCGATCCGCGACGCAGCGCGAAACTCTCGGCGGCGAAATCCACCTCGGCCAACGCATCGCTGCCGGCGGCGACGACTTCCTTGCGTGTCTCCGCCCCCGGCACCACCGCATCGGGCCAGCGCCCCGGCAGCACGCAGCCGGCCTCGATCATCGCCGTCAGGCCGGAGGCGAACATCATCTGGATCACCGCCAGGTCCTCCCGCCCGCGTCCGAGCGGATCGGCCATCGTGGCGAAGATACGTGCCGGTGCCTCCCCCGCGATCCAGGGCAGCAGGTCGGCGAAATGCACCGCATCGTTGAGCAGCGCGCCGGAATCGCCGCGCGCACGCTTCAGCCCTGAGAAACGCGCCGCCAGGTAGTGCAGCCGCCCGAAGGCGCCATCCGCCACCATGCGGCGCAACGCGACCGCCTTCGGATGAAACCGGAAATACAGCCCGACCTGCGCGATGCAGCCCATCTGCTCGGCCAGGTCGGCGAGTGCCTCGGATTCCGCCGCCGTCTCGGTCGCGGGCTTTTCGAGGAACAGATCGCGCCCGGCGAGCAGCACGGTGGTCGCCACCGGCACGTGGGTCGGCACCGGCGTGGCGACGATCGCGGCATCGCAGGCGGCAAGGCCGGCCTCGATGTCCTGCACCACCGGCAGCCCGGTCGCCGCCGCCACCGCGCCGTCGGCGTCGAAGGCCATCGCCGCGACACCGAGCCGCCGCAGGGCTGCGACGTGCACGCGCCCGAAGGCACCGCAGCCGATCAGCAGCAGCCGGGGATGGTTCATGGCCCCGAGTGGGCCGTCATCGCACGGCCGCGTCAAGCACTTGACGCGCGCATCGCCGCATCGTCGCATCCTCCCATGCGCCCGATGACCGAGGTCGATCTTCCCCGCGCGGCGGCGCTTTCGGCGTTGATCGGCTGGAACCAATTGCCGCGCGACTGGTCGCTGTTCCTGCGCGAAGGCGCCGTGCGCGCGATCGACGATGGGCAGGACGCGCTCGCCGCGACCGCCGCCTTCATCCGCTATGGCGGGGACCTCGCCTGGATCTCGATGGTGCTGGTGCGGCCGGACCAGCGCCGGCGCGGCCATGCGAAGACGCTGATGCGCTGGGCGGTCGATTCGCTCAACGGCATGGGCTGCGCCGCGCTCGACGCCACACCGGCCGGACGGGAGGTGTACCGCCAGCTCGGCTTCCGCGACCTGTGGGGCTTCGCACGCTGGTCTTTGCCCGAACCCCTGCCCGCCGCGCCCGGCGTGCGCCCGCTGGCCGAGGATGATTGGCCGGCCGTGCTGGCGCTCGACGCCGCCGCCTTCGGCGCGCCGCGCGCCGCGCTGCTGCGCGACTTCGCTGCGCGCCTGCCGCAGGCCGCCGTCATGGCCACCGACGGAAGTGGCTTCGCACTCGCCCGCGATGGCGCGCGGGGACCGCAGATCGGCCCGGTGGTCGCGCCGGACGATGCCACGGCGCGCGCGCTGATCGCCGCCGCGCGCAACGCCCTGCCCGGCGCGGCCGTCATCGACCTGACGGATGCACGGCATGGCCTTGCCGGTTGGCTCGCACGCCATGGCGGATCGGCGCAGCGCCCCTTCACCCGCATGGCGCTGGGCGCAGACACGCCGGGCGAGCCGATGCGCTTCGCCGCCGTGGCCGGGCCGGAGTTCGGCTAGCCGCCCTGGCTTGACGGGGTCGCATCCGGCACCGCACCATCGGCGGTAACTGTTGGGTTACTGCCTCAGGACGCCGCGACGAACGCGGCGCATGACCGAAGGAAGGGTCCAAGACATGCTTCGCAGGCATCTCCTCGCCGCTACTGCCGCCGGTATCGCCATCCCCGTCACGCTGCGCGCCCAGGGCGCCTGGCGGCCCGACCGTCCGGTGACCCTGATCGTCCCCTGGGCAGCCGGCGGTTCCACCGACCAGATGGCGCGCATCGTCGCTGCCGAGCTGGAGGCCCCGCTCGGCCAACGCGTCGTGGTGGTGAACCAGCCTGGCGCGTCCGGTTCGATCGGCACGCGCAATGCGATGGAAGCGGCGAAGGATGGCCTGACATGGGCCGCCGGCGCTGCGGTCGATGTCGGCTGCTACAAGGTGCTGGGCCTGCTCGACACGCAGTTGTCGGACTGGAACCTGTTCTTCGCGGTGGCCAATGTGAACGTGCTGGTGGCCAACCCCCAGGCCGGCTTCCGTGATTTCGGCGCGGCGCTGGAAGCGCTGAAGACCCGCGGACAGGGCATCGGCATCGCCACCGCCGGCGTGTCCTCGGCCGGTCACAACATGCTCGAGGCCCTGCGCGCCGCCACGCCCTTCCAGTACCGCCACGCCACCTATGACGGCGGCAATCCGGCGATGATCGCGACCGTGTCCGGCGAAACGCCGCTGGGCGCGATGCTGCTGGTCGAAGCCGCGGAGATGATCCGCGCCCGGCGTCTCATCCCGCTCGCCGTGCAGGCGGAGAACCCGGTGACGCTCGTTGCCCAGGGCAGCACACCGGCGATCGAGATCCCCTCGGTGCGTCGCTGGATCCCGAATATTCCTGCGCCGCTCAACTACTTCGGCATCTGGTCCGCCAAGGGCGTGCCGGACAATGTGGTGCAGACCATGACCACCATCTGGCGCGACACCATCGCCAATTCGCAGCGCCTGAAGGACTACGCCAATTCGCGCGCCGCGCTGTTCACCCCGCTATACGGCCAGCAGGCGCATGACGAGGCCTGGAAGATGGTGCGCCAGACCGCCTGGCTGTATTTCGACGGCGGCAAGGCGCGAGTGAGCCCTGACACCCTCGGCATCGCGCGTCTCTGATGCACCGGGCGGGCCTGCATCGCGGGGTGCGCCGATGAGCGAGACCGAGGCCGACTCCCCCTTCGAGGGGGAGAAGGCGCCTGCCTCGCCCCGCGCGGACCTCGTCACGGCCCTGGTGCTGTTCGCCCTCGGCACCGCCATCGTGGTGCAGGCCTGGCAGATGCCGCGCTTCGTCGAGCAATCGGGCACCGGCCTGACGGCACCGGGCATCGTGCCGGGATTCTACGGGGTGGTGATCGCGCTACTCTCGGTGTTGCTCGGCGTGCGGTCCATCGCGCGGGGCGGCTGGGCGAAAGGCGGCGCGGCGACGGGCAGCGCCGCCGACCGGCGACAACTCGGCACCGCGGCGGTGCTCGGGCTGGTGTATGCCGGCATCCTCGTGGGGCGGCTGCCCTTCTGGCTTGCCTCGGCACTGTTCGTCTTTGCCTTCACCGCCGCCTTCGAATGGGAATTGGGGCCACAGGGCCGCGCACGCCGCATCATCGAGGCGGCGCTGATCGGCCTGGGAACCGGCGTGGCGGTGATGCTGGTGTTCGAGAAACTCTTTCTGCTGCGGTTGCCCTGATGGATGCCTTGAACAACCTGGTCGGCGGTTTCGCCCACGTGCTCGGCGGCGGTGCGATCTTCCACGCCCTGTGGGCAACGCTGATCGGCATCATCATCGGCGCGCTGCCAGGGCTGACCGCGACCATGGGCGTCGCACTCCTGACCACGCTGACCTTCGGCATGGGGCCGGACAAGGCCATGCTGGTGCTGGTCTGCGTCTATGTCGGCGCGATCTATGGCGGGTCGCGCAGCGCCATCCTGCTGAACATCCCCGGCACGCCGGCCTCGGCGGCATCGACGCTCGATGGCTTCCCGCTGGCGCGCCAGGGGCTGGCCGGGCGGGCCATGGGCATCTCCACCTCGGGGTCCTGGCTCGGTACACTGTTCGGCACGGCGATGTTGGCGCTGTTCGCGCCATCCTTCGGCGAATTCGCGTTGCAGTTCGGCTCGTATGAGATGTTCTGGGTCGCGTTGTTCGGCATCGTCATCGCCGGGTCGCTGTCGGGTGGCGATGCGCTGAAGGGCTACATCGCCGGCTTCATCGGCTTGTTCATCGCGACGATCGGGCAGGAGACCAACCACGCCTACGCCCGCTTCGCCTATGGCGATGGCGATCTCGCCGGCGGGCTCGGGCTGCTGCCGGTGCTGGTTGGCGTGTTTGGGGTCGCGGAAGTGCTGTCGGCGATGCGCGGGCCGGCGGTGAAGGCGGTGTCGTCCAAGATCGACAGCGTCATCCCGCGCATCCGCGACGTGACGCAATATTGGAAGACCATCCTGCGGTCAGGCGCGCTCGGCACCTTCATCGGCGCCATGCCGGGGCTGGGCGAGGACATCGCCGCCTGGACCTCCTATGCCGCCGCCAAGCGCGCCAGCAAGGAACGCGAGAAATACGGCAAGGGCAGCATCGAAGGCCTGATGGCCGCCGAGACGGGGGAGAGCGCCTGCGTGCCCGGTGCGATCATCCCGGTCCTCACGCTCGCCGTGCCGGGTTCCGCGCCGGCCGCGGTGCTGATGGCGGCGATGATGATCCACGGTCTCAATCCGGGGCCGATGCTGGCGATCACCGCGCCTGAGTTCATCTACCAGATCGTCGCCATGCTGGTGATCGCCGACATGGTGAAGATGTTCTATGGCTTGGTGCTTGTGCGCCCCTTGCTGTGGATCCTGCTGATCCCGCGGTCGCGGCTGATGCCGGTGGTCTTCGTGCTGTGCACGGTTGGCGCCTTCGCGATCACATCCCGACTGTTCGACATCTGGGTGATGCTGGGGGCGGGGCTGGTCGGGTTCGTGCTGCGGGAATTGCGCTTTCCGATGGCGCCGCTGGTGCTGGGCATCGTGCTGGGGGACCTGCTCGACAAGAACCTGCTGCGCGGGCTGGTGCTATCGGGCGGCGATGTCACGCCCTTCTTCACGCGGCCGATCAGCATGGGGCTGTGTGCCCTGACGCTGCTGGCGGCGGCCTGGTCGATCCCGGGACTGACCACGATCTTCAGGCGGCGCCCGGCAGCGGCCTGACCGGCACGGACCTTGCTTTCCCCGGCCCGACACCCGGGGAACCCGCATGAACCGTCGCAGCCTGTTGTTCGCCGCCGCATCGCTTGGCGCACCTGCCGTCGCCCGCGCGCAGGACACCTGGCCGGCGCGCCCGACGACGGTCGTCGTGCCCTATGTGCCGGGCGGGCCATCCGACATCCTCGCCCGCACGCTCGGCCAGCAACTTTCGGCGCGGCTCGGCCAGCCCTTCGTGGTGGAAAACCGCACCGGCGCCAATGGCGCCGTCGCTGCGCAATATGTCGCCCGCCAGGCGCCCGATGGCGCGACGCTGTTCGTTGCCGCGAGCGGCATCCTGACCATCAACCCGCTGCTGCTGACGCGCGCGGGCTACGATCCGGTCGGCGACTTCACGCCCATCACGGTGGCCATCAGCGCGTCCAACCTGATGGTGGTGAACCCCGCCGTGCCAGCCACGACGCTGCCCGAACTGATCGCCTGGCTGCGCGCCAATCCCGACAAGGCGTCCTATGGCAGTTCCGGCATCGGCTCCTCCGAGCATCTCGGCATGGAGCTGTTCAAGCAGGTGACCGGCACCGAGGCGACGCACATCCCCTATCCGGGCGGCGGCGCTGCCGCGACCGACCTCGTCGGCGGCACGCTGCAGCTCGCGCTGCTCAACATGGCAACGGTGGTGCCGCAGGTGCAGGCGGGGCGGCTGCGCGCCATCGCAGTCGGCGGTAACGTCCGCCATCCGCTGCTGCCGGACGTGCCGACCTTCATCGAGGGCGGGCTGGCCGGTTTCACCTCCGGATCCTGGCACAGCATCGTCGCACCGCGCGGGATGACCGAACCGCTCGCCACCCGCATCCATGCCGAAGTGACGGCGGCGCTGCGCGCGCCGGAGGTGGGACAGCGCCTCGCCGCCACCGGCTTCGTGGTGGAAGCCGGCAGCCGCGACGCGCTGGCCACCACCATCGGAACCGAGACGACCCGGTGGCGCGAGGTGGTGCGCCGGGCCGGGCTGGCGGCCGGGTAATGCCAAATCCCGCGGGTCGTGACCGATCCGGGGGATTCGCCATGCGTCTGGAGGCTGGGCATCGGCACGCGCCGGCTTCGCTTCGCCGGACCGCCGATGGGCTGCATCCACGGCGTTGCCCGCCTGCGGCGGGCCTGAGTCCCGGGCAACGCGATCCGACATCGGGCAGGACCGCCAGGGCGATACCCGCTCCGCTCAGGCCGCCGCTTCGAGGATCGCCACCACCTCCTCCGGTCGGGTGATCCGCCGTGGATTCGTGTGCAGCCACGGGTCGCGCATGGTGTTGGCGGCGAGCAGCGGGAATTGGTCGGCCGCGACCCCCACCTGCGACAGCCGCGACGGCAGGCCGAGTGCCGCGACCAGTTCGGCCACCGCCTCCGCCGCCGGCACGCCGGGCCGCCCCAGCGCCTCCGCCACCAGTGCCTGACGTTCGCCGTTCACTGCCGCATTGTAGCGCAGCACATGCGGCAGCATGACGCAGGAGGTGTAGCCATGCGGCACACCGGCCGTGCCGCCCAGCACATGGCCGATGGCATGGCTTGCCCCCATCTGCACGCCGCCCCAGCGCCCGACAACGGACAGCCACACCGCCAGCTGGCAGTCCTGCCGTGCGGCCAGGTCGCCCGGATCCGCCTTCACCCGCGGCAGTGCCCGCGTCAGCAACCGCAGGGCCTGCAATGCACTTGCATCGCTCACCGGATTGTTGAGTGGCGAACACAGCCCTTCCGTCGCGTGATCGACGGCGCGGATGCCGCTCGCCAGCCATACCCACATCGGCGTGCCGACCGTCGGCACCGGATCGAGGATGGTCACGCGCGGCACATGCAGCGGATGGCGGAAGCTCTGCTTCACCTTCTTCACCGGATGGGTGGAACCCGCCTGGGAATTGTACTCACCGCCCGACAGCGTGGTCGGGATGGCGACCTGGCGCACCACCGGCCCGTCATAGTCTGGGATGTGCCGCGTGCCGTCCGGGTTGGTCACCATGCGGAAGGGTTCGAGGCCATCCATGGTGGCGATGCCGTGCCGCAGGCACAGCTGCATCACCTTGCCCGCATCCGTCACCGACCCGCCGCCGAAGGTGACGATCAGGTCGGCCGCCGCATCGCGCGCGGCATTCGCGGCCGTGACCACCACATCGATCGGCGTGTGCGGCGGGATGCCTTCATGCAGGCCCGCGAAGCGCGCGCCAAGCGCCTCGCGCATCCGCGCCACGTGGTCGGTGTCGCGATTCATCGTCCGGCTCACCACCAGGAAGACGCGTCGCGCGTCCAGTCGCTCGGCTTCGGCGAGCAACGCCTCGGCGGCGGGGACGCCGCTCTGCACGCGTTCGATCGCCGGTAATGCGATGGTGCCACGCCACATGGGTGCCGACTCCGCTGCCGCCATTGTCCGGCGACCTTATCCCGGCCGGCGACGCTGACCAGCCATGGCAGGATGCGCCTCCTGCCGGCGTCCGGGGCGAAGGCTGCTTCGCCCATCGGCAATCGCGGCGACCATCGCCTTGCTGCGCTGCATGAACCCTCTCGCCGCGGCGGGCAGGGCGGCGCACCATCGCCCGCGAAGCCAGGAGCGCGCCCGATGTCCCCATCCGCGACTGTCGCGAAACGCCTGCATCGTCGCACGGCACTCGCCCTGACTGGCGTCGCCGCTTTCGCCGCGCCCGCCGCCGCGGCCTTTCCCGACCGGCCGATCGTCATCGTCGTGCCCTTCCCGCCCGGCGGCGGCGTCGATGCCGCGGCACGCGCGATTGCCGAGGGCATGGCCGCCGATCTCGGCATCCCGGTGCAGGTCGACAACCGGCCTGGCGGGACAAGTTCGATCGGCGCCGGTTACGTCGCACGCTCGTCCCCGGATGGCGCCACGCTGCTGCTGGGCACGACCTCCCTGTCGATCAACCCGGTGATGCAGCCGACCCTACCGCCGGGCGACCCGCGCACCGCGCTCGCGCCGGTCGGCCAGGTGCTGCAGGTGCCCTACATGCTGGCGGTCGGCCCCACGGCGCCGGCGGGCGATGCCGCCGCGCTGATCGCCTGGGCGCGCGCCCATCCCGGGCGGTTGGACTTCGCCAATGGCGGCAGCGGCAGCGGCCAGCGCATGTCCGCCTCGCTGCTCGCCTTCCGCGCCGGGATCGAGGTCAGCCACGTGCCCTATCGTGGCGCCGCGCCCGCCGTCATCGACCTGGCCGCCGGGCGGGTTCATGCGTTGTTCGCGCAGCCGATCGAGGTCGCGCCCGTGCTGCAGGCCGGCACGGTACGGGCCGTCGCGGTCAGCACCGCCACCCGGTCTCGCGTCTTCCCCGAGGTGCCGGCCCTCGCCGAGACGCTGCCGGGCTTCAATGTCGGAAGCTGGAGCGGCCTGTTCGCCGCGGCCGGCACGCCCGAGCCGGTGCTGGACCGCCTCAACGCCGCGCTGAACGCGGCGATGCGCAACGATGCCATGCGCGCGCGCTTCCAGGCGGAGGGCGCCGAATTCGTCGGTGGCACGCGCGCGGCCTTCGCCGCGTTGCTGGACCGCGAGATCCGAGGCTGGATCGAATTGCAGCGCGCGACGGGGCTGACGGTGGATTGATCCGTCAGCCCGCCGGCACGCCGATCCGCGCCAGCCGGTGCGCGGCGGCGGCGTTCACCGCATGGTCCGGCATCTCGCCGCGCGCCAGTGCCGCGACCTGGTGCACCGTGTCCATCGCCTGGTGTTCCATCGCCTCCGGCGTCATGCCGGCGATGTGCGGCGCCGCCAGCACGTCCGGCCGGCGCGCGAGGAAGGCCGACGGCCGCTGGTCGAGCGCGCGCCCGACATCCATCGCCGCGCCCGACAAATGTCCATTGTCGAGTGCTGCCTCCAGCGCGCGTTCATCCACCAGTTCGCCACGCGAGAGATTGATGAACCGCGCCCCGCGTTTCATCCGTGCGAAGGCCGCCGCGTTGAACAGGTCGCGCGTCTCGGGGCTGGAGATGGCCAGGCACACCACGATGTCCGCTGCCGCCAGGACCTCCTCGAAGCCCAGCTTCGTGATTCGCGGATCCTCGACGTTGGCGTAAGGGTCCGACACCAGCACGCGCATCCCCAGCGCGAGCGCCACCTCCGCCAGCCTTCGCGCGATCCGCCCATAGCCGACGATGCCGAGCGTCGCGGCCGACAATTGCAGCCCCATCCGCCCCTGCGGTTCCTCGCCGCGACGATAGGCCTGGATGTAGCCGGACATGTCGCGCGCCAGGTCGACCATGAAGCCGAGCCCGACCTCCGTGACGCTGTCGACGAAGCCGGGTGTGGCACGCGTCACCAGCACGCCGGCGGCACTCGCGGCGGGGACGTCGATGGTACTGATGTCCACCGCGACGCGCAGGAAGGCGACCAGGTCCGGCGCCGCCGCGAAGGTTTCCGCGGTGCCGGGCGTGGCGCGGTCGGCGACGATCGCCTGGCAGCCGCGCGCGGCCTCGGCCAGGGCGGCGCCGGTCAGCACGGTGGCGCCGGGGTTGCGCACCACCTCGGCATGCCGTTGCAGGGCGGCGAGCGCGCGATCCCCGTAGTAGCCGACAAACATCTCCGGCGTATGCGCCAGGAACACGCGCAGCATGGCTGCTTCCTCCCCTAAAGATTGGGCAGCCTACCGGTTCGGCCGGACAAGGGAACACGGGCCCCCGGGATCACGGGTGGAACCGATGTAAAGACTTCACGAAATTGCCGCCGGATGCATCGAATCCTTTACCGCTTCACGCGCGCCGGCGGCGAAAGACGCGTGCAAGAACGCGCCCGCCGCAGGCACATGGTGGTCCCTTCCGAGGAGGACCGCATGACGATGCTGTCGCGTCGCGCTGCCATCGGCGCCCTGATCGCCACCCGCGTCACCGCGCCGGCCATCGCCGCGCCGTGGCGGCCGGACCGGCCGGTGGAATTCGTCGTCGGCTTCGCCGCCGGCGGCGGAACCGACATAGTCGCGCGGCTGTTCGCCCGGCACCTGGAAGCGCGGCTCGGCCAGCCGATGACGGTGGTGAACCGGCCCGGCGCGTCATCGGAGATCGCGCTCACCTACGTCGCGCGTGCGCGACCTGATGGGCAGGTGATCGGGCTGACCAACATGCCGTCCTTCGTCACGGTCCCGGTCGAACGGCGCGCGCAGTACAACCTCGACAGCTTCACCTTCATCGGCAACATCATGACCGACGCGACCGGATTCATGGTCGCCGCCGACAGCCCGATCCGCGACATGGCGGACCTCGTCCGCCGCGGACGGGAACAGCCGGATCAGATCGTCGTCTCGACCTCCGGCATCGGCACCGATGACCACCTTCTGCTGGTGATGCTGGAACGCGAGACCGGCGCGCGCTTCACCATCGTCCACTTCAACGGCGCGCCGCAGCAGCGCAACGCCCTGCTGGGCGGCCAGGTGCAGGTGAACATGGTCTCGATCGGCGAATTCGCGCCCAATCCGCAGGGCATGCGCTACATCGCCCATGCCGGCGCGCAGGCCAGCCGCTTCGCCCCCGCGACGCCGACCCTGCGCGGCATGGGCCTTGAGATCGAGATGTATTCCGAGCGCGGCATCGTGCTGCCCGCCGGCACCCCGGCCGCCATCGTCGAGCGGCTGCGCGAGGCGGTGCAGGAAACGGCGGAGGACCCCGCCACGCGCGCCACCTTCGCAACCCAGTTCATCGAGCCGAGCTACGAAGCCGGCCCGACGTGGGAATCGCGGATGCGTCGCGCCCAGGGGCAATATGCCGAGCTCTGGCGCCGCCAGCCCTGGATCAATGCGTGATCCAGGCCCCCGTCATCGTGGCGACGGTGCCGCCTGCGTCTGCCACGCCCGCACCGCGTCGACGGGCCGCACCAGCATCAGCACGTTGAGCGTCAGGTTGTCGCGGATCGCCCAGGCGGCGACGCCCTCCAGCATCAGCACGACGAGTATCGAGGCCACCGTCGGAAGACGCGACGCCACGAAGAAGCCCACCAGCATCGCCACGCCGTCGCTGATGGAATTGACGATGCTGTCGCCGTAGTAGTCGAGCGAGGCTGTCACTTCCCGGTAGCGATCGATGATGAGGGAGGTGTTCTCCAGCACCTCCCACGCGCCTTCCAGCAGCATTGCCGCCACGGCGCGCCAGGGCACGCTCCAGCGCGGCGCCAGCCAACGCAGCGCGGCGTAGAAGATGAAGCCGTGCACCAGGTGCGACAGCGTGTACCAATCGGTCAGATGCTGGGAATTGCCTGACGACCACACATCGCCGTGCCACAGGCTGACATAGCCGCAGGTGCAGATCGGCACGCGTCCCAGCGCGAATTCGATGCCGGCGACGGCGACGAGGATGCCCGCCATCGCCGCCCAGGGCATCCAGCGCGCCGTCATGCGCGCCACCGGGCCAGCAGCATCATCGCCCCCCCCGCCAACAAGCCCCAGAAGGCACCACCGATGCCAAGGAATGCAACACCGGATGCGGTGACCACGAAGCAGACCAGCGCCGCCTCCCGCCCCTGGGGCGCATGGACCGCGCCCAGCATCGCGCCGCCGAACGGCCCGAGCAGCGCAAGCCCGGCCACCGCCTGGATCAGCACCGGCGGCGCCGAGGCAACAAAGGCCGTGACCGCCCCGGCGAGCAGACCGAACACGGTATAGGTCGCACCCGCCACCACCGCCGCCACCCAGCGCCGCGCCGGGTCCGGCCCGGCGCCTTCCCCGGCGCACAACGCCGCGGTGATCGCCGCGAGGTTCACCGCATGGCCGCCGAAGGGCGCACCAGCCAGCGAGAACAGCCCCGTCGTTGTGAACAGCGGCCCGGCCTCCGGCCGATACCCGTTCACCGACAGCACTGCGAGGCCCGGGATGTTCTGCGAGGCCATGGTCACGATGAATAGCGGCAGCGCGATGCCCGTCAGCGCCGCGACCGAGAAGGATGGCAGGACGAGCACCGGCTGCGGCACCCAGCCCGCCATCGGCAGCGGCGCGGTCGTCGCGATCACCGCGACCGCCACCAGCACTGCCGCCGGCACCGCCAGCACGCGGTTGATCCGCGCCACCACCGCCCAGGCGAGCACGATGCCGAGGCCCGCCGCCGGCTGTTCCGCCACCGCCCGCACCGGCGCGAGGCACAATGTGAACAGGATGCCGGCCAGCATCGCATTCGCCAGCGGCGCCGGTATCGCCGCCACCGCGCGGCCCAGCGGCTTCCACAGCCCCGCCGTGGTCAACAGCACGCCACACGCCAGGAAAGCGCCCACCGCCTCGGCAAAGCCGCCGGCCGGCGCCGCCGTCGCCGCCAGCAGCGCGGCACCCGGCGTCGACCAGGCGACGCTGATCGGCAGCCGCAGCCGCAGGGACAGCACGATCCCCGCCAGCCCCATTGCGATCGACAGCGCCATCAGGCCCGACGCCGCCTGGGCGGGGCTCGCACCAACCGCCACCAGCCCCTGCAGCACCACGGCGAAGGAGGATGCAAAGCCGACGAAGCCCGCCAGCAGCCCGGCCGAGACCGCCTGCATCAGCGCCGCCCCCTGGGCAGCGTATCGAGCACCGCGGCGAGGCGCGCCGCGGCCTCGGGGGTCACCTGGCGGATTTCCCGCGCCAGCCGGTTGGCGAGATCGGTCACCGCCGGGTCAAGCCCCGCCGTGTCGAGCACGACCCGCGGGTGCGATTGTCGCGCCAGCCGTGCGAGTTCCTCGGCATCGTCCCAGATCAATCCGAAATACTCGTTCACCTGATGCACCAGGCCCGCCGAGGGCCGCCCGCGCCGCCCATGCTCCAGCGCCGAGAGATAGGCCGGCGAGACCTGCAGCGCCGCGGCGAGATCCTTCAGCGTGACGTCTCGCTGCGCGCGCAATTGCCGCAGCCTGGCACCGAAGGGTGTCATGCCGGGGCGGACGGAAGCGGGGCAGCGCGGGTCATGGGGAGGTTATCGACGATGCCAATGGGGATCGGCAAACCGGCATGTCGGAGAACGGGAAGGGGCCTCGTGGATCCGCCCGGAAGCCGGGATAGGGGATGGAGGGGCGTCGCCCCTCCAAGCCACCCCACCAGGGGCCAGCGGGCCCCTGGACCGCGGGGATTTGGTGCGCGGCACGGCAGTCCAGGCGCCACGCGATGGAAACGACGGGCCCAGCGCCCGGGTCAGTCCGCATCCGCCCCCGCCGCCCGGTACCAAATTGAGGTGTCCAGTGCCCTTCAGGCGTTTGGCCGGATGAGGTCCGGGGAAGGGTGAGGCCCTCCGCCGATCCACCCCCGCAGCCGCGAGGGCCGGCGCTTCTCCCTCACGCCCCCGATAGTCGCGTCCGCCCGAACGGCATGCTGCGCAGCCGCTGGCCGGTCAGCGCGAACACCGCATTCGCCACCGCCGGCGGGACCCCCGGCGTGCCGGGCGCGCCCACCCCGCCCATCGGCGCGCCGCTTTCGATCACGCGGACATGCACCCGCGGCATGCGGTCGCGCCGCAGCACGCGATAGGTGTCGAAGTTCCGCGTCGCCACTTCGCCGCCCTGGAAGACGATCTCCTCCGACAGCGCGGAGGACAGGCCGATGGCGGCGGCCGACTGCACCTGTTCCTCAATGGTGCGCGGGTTCACCGCGCGGCCGGGGTCGATCGCGACCCACAGGTCATGGACCACCACCTCCCCGTCGCTGACCGAGACTTCGGCCATGGTCGCGACCTCGGAACCGAAGGGGGACGCCATGGCCACGCCACGGGCGCGGCGCGTGCCGTCGGGTGCGTCGAATGGCCCGCGCCGCCAGCCGCCCGCAAGGTCGGCGACGGCCAGCAGCAACGCCTTGTGGCGATCGCTGTGGGCGACGAGCGCCTGCCGCAGCGCGAAGGGGTCGCGCCCTGCGGCGGCGGCAACCTCGTCCAGGAAGCTCTCGAAGAAGAAGTCGTTCATCGAATGCCCGACCGAACGCCAGAAGCCCAGGTTGACGCCGGGCGGATGCGGCACGGGCACGAACTCCACCCGCTTCGTGGCGAAGCGATAGGGCTTGCCGGACAACCCCTCCATGATCGATCCATCGATCGGCGGGTTACCCAGGGCCGCCGAGCCGAAATGCCGGGTGATCGGCCCCTCGCCATAACCGGCGGCCTGGAAGGCGACGATCTCACCGGCCGCGTCCAGCCCGGCGCCGAAGGTGGCGAAGGCGAGCGGGCGATAGGCGTCGCGGCCGAATTCCTCCTCGCGGCTCCAGATCACCTTCATCGGTCGGCCGGTGGCCTTGGCCAGCAGGATCGCCTGGGGATGCGCATTGGCCGGGCCATAGGCGAAGTGCCGGCCGAAGAAGCCGCCGAGCGGCGGCGAGTGGATGCGCACCTTGGCGGATTCGATCCCGGCGGTGCGGGCGGAAGTCGCCAGGAAGAAATCCGGCGCCTGGTTCGGCACCCAGACATCCAGCGTGCCATCGGCGTTGAAGCGCGCCGTGGCCGATGTCGGTTCCATCTGCGCATGGGCGAGGTAGGGCGCGTCGTATTCGGCCTGGATGACGCGGGCGGCGGTGGAGAAGGCGACGGCGGCGTCGCCCGCTTCTTCCGCAGTATTGCCATGCGAGCCGGCGGCAGCCTTGAGCCGGCCGAGCATCGCCTCGCTGGTGAAGTCCGCATCCATCACCGGGCCCTGAAGGGCCTGCCAGGCAACCTGCGCCTGGCCCACCGCCGTCTTCGCCCGCCACCAGCTGTCGGCGACGACAGCGACCGCGCCCGGCAGGCGATGGACGGAATGCACGCCGGGCAGCGCGCGCAGCGCCGCCTCATTGGTCACCGCGGCGGGCTGGGCGCCGGCGCGCGGTGCGTGCAGTACGGCGGCGAGCAGCATCCCCTCGACCTTCACGTCGATGGCGTAGGTGATCTTGCCGGTCGAGCGTTCCCGCACGCCAAGACGGGGGATCGGCCGGCCGATCAGGCGGAAGCCGGCGGGGTCGCGCAGCGGCGGATTGGCCGGCGGTTCGATCGCGGCCGCGGCCGTGGCCAGGTCGCCATAGGGCAGCGCGCGCCCGGACGCCGCATGCACCACCCGGCCCGGCTCGGTGGTCAGCGTGTCGGCTGGCACGGCAAGACGGGTGGCGGCGGCGGCGATCAGCATCGCCCGCGCGGTCGCGCCCAGCGTGCGGAAATGCGCGAAGGACGACCGCACCGAGAAGGACCCGCCAGTGAAGCGGGCATTGCCCCCCTGCATGACCTGGTAGTCCTCGCCCGGCGGGGCGCAGGTGACGGTGAAGCGCGCCGGGTCGGCGTCGAGTTCCTCGGCGACGATCTGGGCAACGGCCGAATCGATGCCCTGCCCGCCCTCGACGAAGGGGTTCTGCAACTGCACCGAGCCGTCCGGCATGATGCGCAGATAGGCAGCGACCTTGCCGGCATGGCGCAGCGCCGCACCCGGCGTGCCCTGCGCGCGCGGCGCGCGGGCGGGGATGGCGAGGCCCAGGAACAGGCCCGCCCCGGCGGCCGCGAACATCCCGCGCCGCGACAGGTTGATGGGCCGCCCGGGCGGCATGGCGGCCGAGAAGGCCGCGGCGAGGCCGGCGGTCACAGCTGCTCTCCGGCGAGGGCGATCGCCCGGCCGATGGCGTTGTAGGTGCCGCAGCGGCAGATGTTGGTCATCGCATCGCGGATCTCATCCGCGCTCGGCTTCGGCGTGGTGGCCAGCAGCGCGGTCGCCGCCATCACCTGGCCCGACTGGCAATAGCCGCATTGCGGCGCCTGGGCGGTGACCCAGGCCTCCACAACCTTGGCGCCGATCGGGTGTGCCTCGATCGCCTCGATGGTGGTGATCGGCTGGCCGACGGCGGCTTCGACAGTGAAGGAGCAGGACCGCGTCGCCTGGCCATCCACCAGCACGGTGCAGGCGCCGCATTGCGCAACGCCGCAGCCATATTTCGTGCCGGTCAGGCCGAGCTGTTCGCGCAGCACCCACAGCAGGGGCGTGTCGCGTTCCACCTCGACCTGGTGGACGGTCCCGTTGACGGTCAATTCGAACATCGTGTCACTCAGCCTTCGGGTCTCGGGACCGGAGATGGGGCCGGGTGGGGCTGCTGGAAAGGTTGCCGTGACGCCGCGGTGCCAGGCGGCCCGGTCACGGCCATGCGACCTCGGGCGGCAGGGACATCAGGATCGCCTCGACATTGCCGCCGGTCTTGAGGCCGAACAGCGTGCCGCGGTCGTGGATCAGGTTGAATTCGACATAGCGGCCGCGGCGCACCAATTGCTGCTGGCGTTCCTCCGCCGTCCAGGCCTCCCGCATGCGGCGGCGGACGATGGCCGGATAGGCATCGAGGAAGGCGAGGCCGACGTCCTGTGTGAAGGCGAAGTCCGCCTCGATCCCCTGGCCCGGCGTGCGGTCGCCGAGCCAGTCATAGAAGATGCCGCCCAGCCCGCGGGGTTCGTTGCGGTGGGGCAGGAAGAAGTATTCGTCGCACCACTGCTTGAACCGCGGGTAGTAGGTCGGGTCCGCCTTGTCGCAGGCGGCCTTGTAGGCGGCGTGGAAGCCTCGCGCATCCTCCGCCGCCTCGGCGCTGTCGGGGAACATCGGGGTCAGGTCGCCGCCGCCGCCGAACCAGGCCCGGTTCGTTACGATGAAGCGGGTGTTCATATGTGCCGCCGGTACGCGCGGATTGCGCAGGTGGGACACCAGCGAGATCCCGGTGGCGAGGAAACGTGGATCCTGCTCGGCGCCCGGGATCTGCTTGCGGAACTCGGGGGAGAATTCCCCGAACACGGTCGAGACATTGACGCCGACCTTCTCGAAGACCCGCCCGCGCATCACCGACATCACGCCACCGCCACCTTCGGGGCGGGTCCAGGCGGTGCGCTCGAACCGGCCAGCGGGCAGGTCGCGATGGGGACCGGAGGCGAGATCGTCCTCGATCGACTCGAATGACGCGCAGATGCGGTCGCGCAACGCCTCGAACCAGGCACGGGCCGGCCCGACCATCGGATGGTCCGACGGTGCGCCCTGATGCGCTTCGATGGCGCCGGCTTCGGTCTTGCCTGCCTGCTGCTCGGTCATGCTCGCCTCCTGCTCGGTCATGCTCGCCGCCCCGCGACGCGACGGCCGCGTGACCTGGGCCACGCTGTCGGATGCCCTGCATCGCGCCGGCAGCGCAAGACGCGAAGCGGCCGCGGCGCCGCCCGGCGCGGACAATCGGGCGGATCACGGTTCGTTCCGGTGCCGCAGCCAAGATGAGGCCCACAGAGCATATTGTCGGGCCATCTTGTCCGCCGGGGCCGCAAGCGGCCGGCGTGCCATGGACACCCCGCGCGAGCGCCCCGTATAAGGTCGGCCGCGCAGGGAGGGCAGCGCGCGTGGCCGCGCGCCTGCCCAGCCCTGCTTGCGGGTGCCGCACCGGTGCCCGGTTCGGGTTGATGCGGCCGGCACCGCCCTTCGGCGTGCCGGCGGAAGGGATGGTGAGGCATGGCGGATAGTGGCGAGGCCACCGCAGCCGGCGGGACGCCGCGGCGGGACTTCCTGACTCTGGTAACAGCGTCATTCGTCGGGGTTGGCGTCGGCGCCATCGCCTGGCCCTTCATCAATTCGATGCAGCCGGCGCGCGACGTGCTGGCGCTGGCCAGCACGGATGCCGAACTCGGCACCATCACGGCCGGCCAGGCGGTGACCGTGATGTGGCGCGGCAAGCCGATCTTCATCCGGCACCGCACGGCCAAGGACATCGAGGAAGCCCGCGCCGTGCCGCTGGCCGACCTGAAGGACCCGGCGACCGACCAGTCCCGTGTCCAGAAGGAACAGTGGCTGGTGATGATTGGCATCTGCACGCATTTGGGCTGCATTCCGCTGGGCCAGAAGCCTACCGACACCAAGGGGCCGTTCGACGGGTGGTTCTGCCCGTGCCACGGCAGCGCCTACGACACCTCGGGCCGCATCCGGCAGGGGCCGGCGCCGCGGAATCTTGACATTCCGCCGTACACTTTCACCTCCGATACCAAGATCCGGATCGGCTGAGGAACGCGACGATGGCGAGTGGCCTGCACAACAGCGACATCCCGAACCCCGTCCTGCGCTGGATCGACCAGCGCATGCCGATCTTCACCATGATGCAGAAGGAGTACGGCTCCTTCCCGACCCCCCGGAATTTCAACTACTTCTGGAATTTCGGCGCGCTCGCCATGGTCAACCTGATGATCATGATCGCCACGGGCATCTTCCTGGCGATGCACTACACGCCGCACACCTCCATGGCCTTCGATTCCGTCGAGCGCATCATGCGCGACGTGAATTTCGGCTGGCTGCTGCGCTACGTGCACGCCAACGGCGCATCGATGTTCTTCATCGTCGTCTACATCCACATCTGGCGCGGCCTGTACTACGGGTCCTACAAGGCGCCGCGTGAGCTGCTGTGGATGCTGGGCGTCGTCATCTTCCTGCTGATGATGGCCACCGCCTTCATGGGCTACGTGCTGCCCTGGGGCCAGATGTCCTTCTGGGGCGCCACCGTCATCACCAACCTGTTCTCCGCCTTCCCGCTGGTCGGCGAGTGGATCGTGCAGCTGCTGTGGGGCGGCTTCAGCGTCGACAACCCCACGCTGAACCGCTTCTTCGCCCTGCACTACCTGCTGCCCTTCGTGATCGTGGGCGTGGTGTTCCTGCACATCGTCGCGCTGCATATCACGGGGTCGAACAACCCGCTCGGCATCGAGCCCAAGGGCCCGCAGGACACCCTGCCCTTCCACCCGTACTACACGGCGAAGGACAGCTTCGGCCTGGTGATCTACTTCATCGTCTTCGCCGTGCTGGTGTTCTTCGCGCCGAACTACCTCGGCCACCCGGACAACTATATCCCTGCCGACCCGCTGGTGACGCCCGCGCACATCGTACCGGAATGGTACTTCCTGCCGTTCTACGCGATCCTGCGCGCGGTGCCGGACAAGCTCGGCGGCGTGCTGATGATGTTCGGCTCGATCGCGCTGCTGTTCGTGCTGCCCTGGCTCGACAGTTCGCCGGTGCGCTCGATGCGCTTCCGCCCGATCGCGCGCATCGCATTCCTGCTGTGGACGGTCTGCTTCCTCGTGCTGCTGTATTGCGGCGGCAAGCCGCCGGAGGAACCCTTCGTCACCATCAGCCGCTTCGCGACCGCGTACTACTTCGCGTATTTCCTGGTGATCCTGCCGCTGCTCGCGCGGCTCGAAAAGCCGCTGCCGCTGCCCGAGAGCATCGCACGAGCCGTGCTCGGCGGCGGGCCACTGCCCGCGGGTGCGGCGGCGAAGCCGATGGAGAAGGCCTGACCATGCTGCGTTCTTCGCTCAAGGCCCTCGCCCTCCTCGGCGGGCTGGTCCTCGCCACCCCGGCTGCCCATGCGGCCGGGGAGGAAATCCACATCCCGAATGCCAATTTCAGCTTCAACAGCGTGTTCGGGACCTTCGACCGCGCCAGCGCGCAGCGCGGCTTCCAGGTCTACTCGCAGGTCTGCTCGGCCTGCCATGCGATGCACCTGCTGTCCTACCGCAACCTGACCGAACTCGGGCTGACGCCCGCGCAGGTCGCGGCCATCGCATCCCAGGTGCAGATCCAGGACGGGCCGAACGACGAAGGCCAGATGTTCGAACGGCCGGGCCGTCCGTCCGACCGTTTCCGCAGCCCCTTCCCGAACCCGCAGGCAGCGCGCGCGGCGAACAACAACGCCCTGCCGCCGGACCTGTCGGTCATCGCCAAGGCGCGCGCCGGTGGTGCGAACTACATCTACGCGCTGATGACCGGCTATGAGGATCCGCCCGCCGGCATGACCCTGGGCGACGGGATGAACTACAACCGGTACTTCCCCGGCCATCAGATCGGCATGGCGCGGCCGCTGAACCCCGACCAGGTGGAATTCGCCGACCACACCCCCGGCACGGTCGAGAACATGGCCCGTGACGTGGCGACCTTCCTGGCCTGGGCCGCCGAGCCCGAGCTCGAGGAACGCCGCGCCATGGGCATCAAGCTCATCGTCTTCCTGACCCTGCTCGCCGGCCTTGCCTATGCGGTGAAGCGCAAGGTCTGGGCGAACGCCCACTGACACGGCGCGCGCCGCCCCGGCGGCGCGCCCCCCCCGGCATGCGGGACGACAACGGCGGGTCGGTGGGCAACCACCACCCGCCGTTCTGCGTCTCGGGACCCTGGCCGGGCGGACGGAATCCTGCGACTCTTTCAGCGCGGTCCGGCTTGAGACCGGTCCGCCGCGACAGGGAGCAACGGATGCAGTCCATGGCCGCGGGCAAGTCTGCCCGCCGTATCAGCGCGGCCGAGGCCGCCGCCCTCGTGTCATCCGGCGACTGGCTCGACTACGGCGTCGGCTTCAACCAGCCCGATGCCTTCGACCGCGCGCTGGCGGCCCGCGCCGCGGAACTGCGCGACGTCACCATCCGCAACTGCCTGAGCATGCGCCCGCGCGCCATCCTCGAAGCCGATCCGCAGGGCCGGAGCTTCCGGTGCTTCAACTGGCATTTCTCCGGCTATGATCGCCGGATGCACGATGCCGGGCTGTGCCACTACATCCCGTGCAACCTCGGCGAGATCCCGGATTACTACCGGCGCTTCGTCGACAGGCTGGACATTGCGGTGATCCGGACCTCGCCGATGGATGCGCAGGGCTGGTTCAACTACGGCCCGCTCAACCTGTGGCACCCGGCGGTGGTCGAACGCGCGGCGACCGTGATCATCGAGGAATCGCCGCACATCCCGCCGGTGCATGGCCCGCAGGCGCGGCTGCATCGCAGCGAGGTGGACTACGTCATCGCCGGCGACGACGCGGCGCTGCCCGAACTGCCCAACGCCGTCGCCACCGACGTGGACCGCGCCGTCGCCCGGCTGATCGCCGCCGAGATCGAGGACGGCGCCTGCCTGCAGGTCGGCATCGGCGGCATGCCCAATGCGGTGACCACGCTGCTGCTGGACAGCGGCGTGAAGGATCTCGGCATCCATACCGAAATGCTGAATGACGGCCTGGCCGAACTGTACCGCGCCGGGCGCGTCAGCGGCGCGCGCAAGGCCTTCGACCAGGACCTGGTGACCTACAGCTTCGCCCTCGGCAGCCAGGCGCTGTACGACACGGTGCGCGACAATCCCGATTTCATCTGCCGCCCGGTCGACGAAACCAACCTGCCCGACATCATCGCCCGCAACGACCGCGTGGTCGCGATCAACAACACGACCCAGATCGACCTGCAGGGCCAGGCCTCGTCCGAATCGGATGGCCACAGGCACATCAGCGGCACCGGCGGGCAGCTGCAATTCGTCCGCGGCGCCTATGCGTCCAACGGCGGCAAGTCGTTCATCTGCCTGGCCTCGACCTATGAACGCAACGGCGTGCGGAAAAGCCGCATCGCGGTGGAACTGACACCGGGCAACATCGTGACGACGCCACGTTCGGACATGATGATCGTCGTCACCGAATACGGGATGGTGAACCTCAAGGGGAAGTCGGTGCCGGAACGCGCCGAGGCGCTGATCGGACTGGCACATCCCGACTATCGCGAATCGCTGGAACGCGAGGCGCGGGAGAAGGGGCTTCTGCGCCGGCGCTACGTCTGACGGTGGACGGCCGAGAGCGGCGCGGCCTCTCCCGGGCTCCCCCCGCCAGGGAGCGACGGCCCCCTGGAGCACGGTATCCTGGCGCCACGCGGGTCAGGGGCGTCTGGCTATGGCCTCGATCTCGATCAGGGCGCCCCGCACCAGCGCGGTGACGCCGACGCAAGTTCGCACCGGACGGCCGCCTTCGGGCAGCGCCGCGGCGTAGGCCATGTTCATCGCACCGTAGTCGCGCTCGAAGGCCGAGAGGTAGACGCGCACCGAAACAAGGTGTTCGAGCCCAAGCCCCAGCGCACCAAGCGCACGCGCCAGATTGCCCATGGTCCGCGTCGTCTGCGCCGCGATGCCGTCGGGAAAGGGCGCCTCGGGGTCATCGATGTCGCGCGGGAACTGGCCGGTCAGGAAGACGAAGCCATCGGTCTCCACCGCGTGGGAGGATGGCGAGACGGAAGGCGGGAAGCCCGCCAGCATGTGGTGGCGCATGGCGATCAGTCCTCCTTCTTCGCACCGTCGAGCAACGCCTTGCGGCGGGCCTCGGCCTGCGCGTCCTGCATCTTCTCCGCCTTGGTGCGCCCGTGCTTCGCCCGCTTCGCCGCGGCATCCGCATCCGCATCCTGCCGCGCTCGCGCCTTGCGGGCCTTGTTCAGATTGACGATCTCGCCCATGGGGGGAGGATACGCCGCCTCTCGCTCCAAGGGAAAACGTCCATGTCCATGATCTCGTTGACCGCGGCCGACGGCCACCGCCTGTCCGCCTGGCGGGCCGGCCCGCAGAACGCCACCCGCGCCCTGGTCGTGGTGCAGGAAATCTTTGGCGTGAACCACCACATGCGGAATGTCTGCGAGAGCTTCGCCGCCGCGGGCTATGCCGTCATCGCCCCCGCCCTGTTCGACCGCGTGGGCAAGGGAATCGAACTCGGCTACCAGGCCGCGGATGTCGCGCGGGGGCGGGAACTGCGCGGCAAGATCAATGACGGGCTGACCGTGCTCGACATCCTCGCCGCTGCGGCCGCGCTGCCGGCCGGCGTGAAGCGCGGCATCGTCGGCTATTGCTGGGGCGGCACCGTCGCCTGGCATGGTGCCACGCGCACCAGCGCCTTCTCCGCCGCCTGCGGCTGGTACGGCGGCGGCATCGCCGCGGCGAAGGACGAGGTTGCCCGCTGCCCCGTTCAGCTGCATTTCGGCGAGACGGATGCCTCCATCCCGATGACCGACGTCGCGGCGATCAGGGCCGCCCAGCCCGGTGTGGATGTCCATGTCTATGGCGGCGGCCACGGCTTCGGGTGCGACGAACGCGGGTCGTACGTGCAGGCGGATTGCGAGTTGGCGCAGAAGCGGACGCTGGAATTCTTCGCAAAGAATCTCTGATACCAACGGCACGAGTCATTGACTCGTGCCAAGGCCGCGAAGGCGGCCCGGCGAAAGCCAAGCAAACTGGAGGTTTGCGCGTCACGCCATGGGCGTGCCTTCGGCACGACGCATCCGAGGGCAGGCCGAAGCCAATACCAACGGTCGAAGAATTCGGCCGTTGGTATGAGGCGGGGGCGACGCGCGACGGGTGCGTGTCATGGAAACGAAAGAACCCTCAGGCCTCGGCGCGAAGGTATCGCGGCGATGCCCTGCTGAGAGGGATGCTGCCCCTCTCACCCACCTGAAATCCTGTGGGCCTTTTGGATAGCCGAGGCTTGGTGCTGGGCGCGGCTATCGTGACCGGCGCGCGCTGCTCGGGAAGCGCGACCTGATCGCAAGGCGCCACAGATTGCTCTCCAAGGCCCGTGGCGGAGCGGTTGGAGCCGATCCCGATCGGGTGGGCTGGAGACGTTGCCGAGCGGCGCGGCGAACGGAAGCGGCTCCAGGAGTGGCGATGCCGCATGATCCCTTCACCGCATCCCGCGGTGAATGAGACACGCCCCCGAATGAAGGATTTCGCTGCGGCCTCGGATCGGTCATGGCAAGGTTCCGCCATCAAGACTCTCGGGATCCGCGCCATGCGCAAGGCCGCCGCTGCCGCTCTCCTGCTGTCCGTGCTGGCCGCCGCGCCGGCCGGCGCGCAGGTGACCTACAATGGTTGGAATCTCGGCCCCGACTACGGCGCCATGGCCGACCAGGTGAACCGCGACCGCGCCGCCCAGATGCAGCAGATGCAACAGGCCGAGCAGCAGATCATCCAGCAGGCGATGCAGGACCCGATCTGTCAGCAATACTACGCACAGCACCGCGCGCAGGGCGGCCAGACGCCCTGGCCGACCTTCGCCTACCAATGTGCCGCGACCAACCGGTTCAGCCGGGAGGGCATCCAGGCTTTCCGCCGCAACGAATCCCAGAACCAGCGGGCCGAACAGGACCGCCTCGCCGGGCTGCGGGAGGCGGAACGCCAGCGCGGTCTCGCCCAGGGCCAGTGGGATGACGGCTACGGGCGCAACCAGGGGGAGGCCGGCCGGGTCATGCAGGGCCAGGGCACCTGGACCGACCCGCGCACCGGCCAGCAGCAGGTGCTGCCCTACATGGGCGGGTCGATCACGCAGGACCCGCGCACCGGCCAGATCTATGGCCGCGACGCCCAGGGGCGGCAATTCGTCCAGGGCCAGGATGGGCTGTGGTACCCGATGCAGCCCGGCCGGTAGAGCAGATCCCGATCAGGTGGAATCACACCAACGGCCGATTTCTTCGCCCGTTGGCATCGGCTTCGGCCTGCCTTCAGACGCGTCGTGCCGAAGGCACGCCCATGGCGTGACGCGCAAACCCCCGGTTTGCTTGGCTTTCGCCGGACGACCGGCGGGCCGCCTTCGCGGCCTCGGCACGAGCCAATGACTCGCGCCGTTGGCATTACCTGGTCGGATGAAGCTGCTCGAATAAACAGCAGGCTAGAGTCACCGCTGTGAGCCCGGGCGAACGGAAACGGCTCTGGGCCACGCGCGTACCGAGGCACGCCGCGCGCGCACGACTTCGCTCCGCCCACGCCATGGATCGTCCGATGGGCGCCTTCGCACCGTCAGCCGATTCGGCGGGGACGCGATCCATCCTACGGCGCGCTGTCCTGGACAAGGGTGACCGCCACCTCGTCGCCGGCGCGCAGCCGCGTCGCGAAGGCCATCATCGGCGGGTTCTGCAGCGTCACTTCCTGCGTCCCGCCATCCGGTCCGGCCAGGACCATCGTGCCACCGCCGATCGCGACCTCCCGGATCGTCGCGCGTATCCGTCCACCGGCATCCGCGCGCGCCAGCCGCGCCGCCGGGGCAATCCGCACCACGCCGCTCGCTTCATATTCGACAACCACGCGCGCGCCCTGGCGCAAGGTGCCGAAGCGGCGCGCCTCGGGTGCGGCGGTCATGTCGATGACCGCACCACCGGCGGTCTCCAGCACGGCCTGCCGCGTCGTGGCATCGAAGAACCGAACCGTCGCGATGGCTGCAAGGCTGGCCAGCACCACAGGTGGTGGCGCGGTGACCACAGGGCGCGGCGGGGATGGGTTGCTTGCGGGCAGGGTGCAGCCCGACAGAGGCAGCATGGCCGCAACAAGGAGCCGGCGGAAAAAGGTTGGCGTCACGCAGGCGGCTCCGGAGTTTTGTGCGGCGACCAGTGTCCGGGCGCGGGGGGCTGCGAGGCAAGAGGGTGTGTCGCGCAGGGGCGGCGCGCGACCCGATGCCAATTTGCCGCGTAGCACCGCGCAGCCCCGACCGGCCGCGCACACCAGGCTCGAAACGCCGGATGGAGATGGGGGGTATGGCCGAACATTGTCTGTGTGAGCCACCCCACCAAAGCCTCAGAGCCTTCCGCCGATGACAGGCCACAGGGCAACAAGCCGCCCTGGACCGCGCCGCCGGATGCGCCGACAGGGAAATGGCGGTCCCGGGTGCCGTGGCCCTGGCGGGGACGAAGGTCCCGCCGGCGCCCCTATTGCGGCCGGATATCCGCCGCGCGCGCCGCCGCCCCCCACTTGTCCAGTTCCGCCTGCACGAAGGCGCGCATTTCGTCCGGCGTATTGGACACGATCGACGCCCCCAGCGTCTTGTGCCGGTCGATCACCGTCGGGTTCTGCAGCGCGGCGCGGATATCGGTGTTGAGCTTCGCCAGCACCGGCGCGGGCAGGTTGGCCGGGGCGATGATCATGCCCCAGGTCGATGCCTCGAAGCCCGGCAGGAAGGCTTCCCCGATTGTCGGCACGTCCGGCAACTGCGCGCTGCGCTGCGCGCCCGTGGTCGCCAGCGCCTTCAGCGCGCCGGACTGGATATGCGGCAGCGCGGCCGGCACCGTGTCGAACATGATGTTCACCCGATTGGCCATCAGGTCCGGATGCGCCTGGGTGCTGCCGCGATAGGGCACGTATTCCAGCGTGATCCCGGTGCGCTGGGCAAACAGCACGGGGGCGAGCCGCACCACGCCGCCGGTGCCGGCGAAGGTCACGCCGGGGTTGCGCTTCGCATAGTCCACCAGCTCGGCCGCGGTGTTCGGGGCGAAGTCGCGCGCCGCGCACAGCACCAGCGGCGTCGAGGTGGTCTGCGTGACGAAGGTGAAGTCGCGCATGGTGTCGAATGGTAGCCGGTAGAAGGCCGCGTTGACCGGATGCCCGACCGACACAAGGCCGAGCGTGTAGCCATCGGCCGGGCTGCGCGCGACCACCTCGGTGCCGATCACGCCATCGGCGCCGGCACGGTTCTCGACTGGCACGGGCTGGCCCCAGGCGGTGGACAGCGGATCGGCTATCAGCCGCGCGGTGATGTCGGAAACCCCGCCCGGCGTATAGGGCACGACGATGCGCACGGCGCGGTTCGGCCAGGTGGTCTGGGCAGTCGCGGCGCGCGCGGCGAACACCGCAAGCGCCCCGGCGCCGAGGCCGCGGCGGGTGATGGTCATGGAGGTTCCTTCCCAGGTCTGGACCTTGCTTGCCGCCATCCTGACCGGCCGGGCAAGGCGATGGAAGCCCCGTCATGGCGCATTGGCGGTGATGTGCGTACCGGGCGGCAGCCGGCCCCGCGGCGGTCGTCGGGCCAGGCGCCAGCGGTGCCGGCCGACCCGCCACGCACACCAGCACCGCGCGGCGCCGGGCCGATGCCCGATGCTGTCGCCGGGACCTCACTCGCTCCCGTGCAGCACCAGCGCGGCCTGCTTGCGCCCGGTGATGTCGATGCCGGTGATCGAATAGCCGAGGAGCTCATCCGCCTCGTCGCTGACGAACTGCAGGGTCAGCAGATCGGTGCCGCCGGCGGGCATGTCCATCTCGAAGGCCGGCCGCGTTGCGGTCCCATGGCCGTCGCCGTGCAGGTCCTCGATCATGGGCACGATGCGCGGCATCAACTCGGCGATGGTCCGGCCGATCACTGCCCGCGCCGGCAGCGCAAGGCGCCGCGCAAAGCCTTCGCTGACACCAAGCAGGTGCAGGTCCGGGTCCAGGAACGCAACGCTGAGCGCCGACGACCGATACAGCGCCGCCATCTGCGCGAGGCAGCGTTGCGGCGACAGCCGCGGCAGCGCGGCCAGGGTGCTCTGCCTGCCGATCGCAGACATCGTCGCCGGCACGTCCTTCGCCGGCAGGCCGGCGCCGAAGAGGAAGCCCTGCGCCAGGTCGCAACCGATGCGGCTGAGGTAACGGGCCTGCGCCTCGGTCTCCACGCCCTCGGCCACCACTGGAAGGCCGAGATTCTGCCCAAGCCCCACCACGGCGCAGACAATGTTGCGGCTGTGGCGATCATCCAGCATCGAGCGCACGAAGCTCGCATCCAGCTTCAGCTTGGTGAAGCGTAGCGCCTGCAGCCGCGTCAGGCTGGAATGGCCGGTGCCGAAATCGTCCAACGCCAGGCCCACGCCCATGGCCCGCAATTCCTGCACCATGCGCAGCGCCGCCGCATCGTCGGCGAGGATCGCGCTCTCGGTGATCTCGACATGCACGCGCGCCAGGGGAAACGATGAGGTCGCGGCCGCGCCGCGGATCAGGTCCGGCAGGCCGGCGTCCAGCAACTGCGTCGGCGAGATGTTGAAGGCCAGGACGAATTCGCCGGGCCAGGCGAGGGCGGCCCGGAAGCCCTGGCGCATCAGCCGGCTGGTCAGGGCATTGAGCAGGCCGGCGCGCTCGGCGATCGGAATGAAGATGCCGGGGCTGACGATCCCCAGCGCGGGGTCGTGCCACCGCGCCAGGACCTCGAAGCCGACCAGGCTCCGATCCCGCAGGGCCAGGATGGGCTGGAAGACCGGCGTGATGCGCCCGTCGACGACCGCCGCCGCCAGCTTTCCGGCAACCTCGTCTGGTGCGGGCAGTTGCATCCGCTCGGCGTCTCCCATCCGACATGCCACACCTATAAGTGGAGAATCTATGATGATGTTTCACCTCATATCGGTCCGACATCGATCACAACTCGGTCAACCGGCATCGCGGCGCCAGAGCGTGCGCCGCCACGCACTCCCTCATCATCGCGGCCCCGCGGACATTCCACCCCGCCGGCAACGGTCTAAAGCCGCTCCCGTTCGCATTGGCTCACGGCAGCGGCCCTAGTCTTTTGTTTTTTCGAGCATCTTCACCCGATCAGGTGATTCCACGTGATCGGGATCTGCTCTAAGTCGCCGCGCATGAGAATTCTCGCCGTCGAAGGCGCCCTCGCCCGCTGCTCCGTCGCGCTGCTCGTGGATGGCGCCGTGGTGGCGGCGCGGCAGCAGGAGGCGGCGCGCGGCCACCCAGCCCTGCTGCCGCGTTTCGCGGCGGAGATCCTCGCCGACGCGGGCTGGGCCGCGACTGCGCTGGACGCCGTGGCGGTGGGTGTCGGCCCCGGTGGCTTCACCGGCCTGCGCGCGGCCATCGCGCTGGCCGAAGGCCTCGCCCAGGCCGCCGGCCGCCCGCTGGTCGGCGTGACCACCGGCGAAGCACTGGCGGCCGCCCTGCCGGAAGGTCTCGCCACCGGCCGGGCGATCTGGGCGGCGATTGACAATCGCCGCGGGCGCGTCGTGCTGGAATGCTTCGCACCGGGCGCCGCCAAACCTGGCCTGCCGATCGTCGCGCCGCTCGATTCGCTGCCGGCGGCCGGCGCACCGGTGCTGATCCTCGGCGACGCTGCAGAGGCGGTGGCTGCCCTGCTCACCGCTCGCGGCGACGTGGCGCAGTCGCGCCCGGGACTGCCCTGCGCCGCCGCCGTGGCACGCGTGGCCGCGGATCGTCTCGCCGGGCGGCTGCCGCCACGCGACGCCACGCCGCTCTATGCCGAGCCCCCCGCGGTCAGCGCCCCGCCGCCGAGCCGGACCGCCTGATGGCGAGCACGATCAGCGCGGTGGGGGGCGAAGCGGCCGCGCTGCTGGCCTCGCTGCACGCCGCCGCCTTCCCGCCCGCGGAACGCTGGGGGCCCCAGGCGATCGAACTCATGCTCGGCCTGCCCGGCCATTTCGCGCTGGTCGCCGCCGAAGCCGGCTCGCCTCTGGGCTTCGCCATGGGACGGGTCGCGGCCGACCAGGCCGAGGTGCTGACCCTCGCAGTCCACCCGGGCGCCAGGCGCACGGGCGTCGGCCTTGCCCTGATGGCGGCACTGGCCGGCGAAGCAACGAATCGGGGCGCGGTCGAACTGTTCCTGGAAGTCGCCGAGACCAACGCCGCGGCCCGCGCGCTCTACGGGCGTCTCGGTGCCGCCGCGGCAGGTCGGCGGCGCGCCTATTACCCGGACGGTGCCGATGCGCTGGTGCTGCGCCTGACGCTCACGCGCCCCGGCGCAAAACAAGACGGGTGATACCGGCCGAATCCTCGGTCTGCGCGAGTATGGCGTGCCCCTGTTCCACCGCCGTACGCGGGACATTTCGGCGCGGCTCTTCACCCGACAGCAAAACCTCAAGCACATCGCCCGGAGCGAGACGATCAAGTGCCAACCGCACGCGCACGAAGGTCATCGGACAAGTTTCTCGCGTGATGTCCAGGACGGAAAACCCTGTCGTTTCTTCGTGACCGGATGGGACATTTGCGTGTGTCATGGAATTCACCATAGCGCGAATTGCCGGCCGTTACGACGACAGGTAGAACGGTCCCCGCTAAGTCTACAGGGGGCACATTCAATGGCTGATTCCAACCCGCACGGGGAGCTTCTGGGCCTGACGGCACAGATTGTCTCCGCGCATGTCTCGCACAACCCGGTTCCCGCATCGGAACTGCCAGGCCTGATCCAGGAGGTGTTCCGCACGCTGGCCGGCGTCGGCAGCCACCCGGCGCCGGAACCCGAACGGCCGCAACCGGCCGTGCCGATCAAGAAGTCCATCACGCCGGGCTACCTCATCTGCCTCGAGGACGGCAAGAAGCTGAAGATGCTCAAGCGGCATCTCAAGACCTCCTACAACCTGTCGCCCGAACAGTATCGCGAGCGCTGGGGCCTGCCGGCCGACTATCCAATGGTGGCGCCGGATTATGCCAAGCATCGTTCGTCGCTGGCCAAGAAGATCGGGCTCGGCACCACGCCGCGCGCCCGCGTCAAGGGCAAGGGCTGACACCGCGGCCGGGCTGCGCGTGGCTGGGCTAGGCCGACCGCAGCCCCGGCGTCAGGCGGGGCGGCAGTATGCATCCGGGCCGTGGCACCCCATATGGTGGCCACAGCGGGTCGCAGCTTGGCTGTGGCCTGACGGCGCCGGCCGGACTATCGTCCCCGGCCGCGCCGGACTCGGCGCGTGACAGAACGGGGTACCAACCGCCGCATGGAGAGCCGCATTCAGGCCCGCCCAACGACCCAGGACCATACGCCGTCCCGGATCGAACAGCTTTGTATCGAGCGCGGCCTCAAGATGACGGGGCAGCGCCGCTTGATCGCGCGCGTGCTCAGCGAGGCCGAGGATCACCCCGATGTCGAGGACGTCTATCGGCGCGCATTGGCGCTCGACAACAAGGTCTCCATCGCGACGGTGTACCGGACCGTGCGGCTGCTCGAGGAAAAGGGCATCCTGGAACGGCGCGACTTCGGCGGCGGACGTGCCCGCTACGATCCGGCCGACCGCGGCCATCACCACCATCTGATCGACGTGGATACCGGCAAGGTGATCGAATTCGCCGATGAGGAGTTCGAGGCGCTGGCGCGGGTGCTGGCGCGCCGACTCGGCTTCGTCCTCGTTGGCCAGCGGCTGGAACTGTTCGGCCGCCGGCCTGAACCGGCGGAAGCCGAGATCCCGGCCAAGCGCCGCAAGGCCGGGCGCGACTCGTGAGCGTCATTGAGGACGCGGGCTTCGGCGAGCTCCGCTCGGGCAATCTGGGCGTGCGGCTGGCGCGCGACCCGGCCGAGATCGACGCCGTGCAGGCGCTGCGCTACCGCGTCTTCTATGAGGAGATGGGCGCCCATGCCGATGCGGCGACCGCATCGAGCCGCCGCGACCGGGACGATTTCGACGCCGTCGCCGATCATCTGCTGGTGGTGGACCACGACAAGGGCGAGGGCGCGGAATCCGTCGTCGGCACCTATCGGCTGATCCGCCGCGGGGCCGCCGCACGGCTCGGCCGCTGGTACTCGGCCGCCGAATACGACATCTCCCGGATCCTCGCCGTCGAGGGCGAGTTGGTGGAATGCGGGCGGTCCTGCGTCGATGCCGCCTATCGCACGCGCGGCACGCTGCAACTGCTCTGGAGCGGCATCGCCGCCTATGTGGCCAGGCACCGCATCGCCATCCTGTTCGGCTGTGCCTCCCTGCCCGGCACCGACCTGGATGCACTGGCGGACCAGCTGACCTACCTCGCGGCCAACCACATGGCGCCGGAGGAGATCCGCCCGCGCGCCCTGCCCGACCGTTACGTCGAGATGATGCGCAAGGACCCGGCGACCATCGACCGCAAGCAGACGCTGGTGGACCTGCCGCCGCTGGTGAAGGGGTATCTGCGGCTGGGCGGCTTCGTCGGTGACGGCGCGGTGATCGACCCGCAGTTCAACACCACGGACGTTGCGGTCATGGTGAAGACCGACCTGATCACGGAAAAGTATTCGAAGCACTACGAGCGCAAGATCCGCGAAGCATAGGCCAGCGCCCGCCCGTCGATCGCGGCAAGGCCGGCCGCGATCAGCGCCATCCCGGCCAGGTGGCGCGGCGCCAGGGCCTCATCCAACAGCAGCGTGCCGAGCAGGATGGCGCTGACCGGGATCAGGAAGGTGACCAGCACCAGGTTCACCGCCCCGGCCAGCGCCAGGATGCGGAAATACAGGACATAGGCCGCGGCGGTGGACAGCCCCGCCAAGCCCAGCACCGCGGCGACAGTGGCGGCGGAGGGGGCCGGCAGACCCCAGGGTCGGTCGATCACCAGCGCAAGCGGCAGCATCACGACGGCGGATGCCGTGACCTGGCCGAGTGCCGCCTGCATCGGCGCGACGCCGATGGCGCGGAAGCGCCGCCCGAAGACCCCGGCGCAGGCATAGGAGAAGGTCGCCGCCAGCATCGCGGCCGTCGCCACCCCGGCCGCCGCCGCGCCGCCCAGGATGTCCGCGCCCATCATCGCCGCCACGCCGGCGAAGCCGAACAGCACGCCGGCGATCTTGCCCGGCGTCGCTCTCTCCTCCCGCGTGAAGGCGTGTGCGACCAGCACGGTCCACAGCGGCGTGGTGGCGTTCAGGATCGATGCGAGGCCGGAGGGCAGCGTCTGCTGCGCCCAGACGATCAGGGTGAAGGGGATGACGTTGTTGATCAGCCCCATCATCGCAATCGCGCGCCAGGCGCGACTGCCGCGCGGCGGCGCCACGCCCAGCAGCGGCAGCGCCGCCCAACAGCATCGCCGCGGCGATGGCGACACGCAGCGCCACCAGCGTCAGCGGCGGGATCTCCGCCACCGCCACACCGACGAAGAAGAACGACCCGCCCCAAAGGACGGACAAGGCAGCCAGCAGGGACCAGGCGAGGGCGGACATTCACTCGTCTTCGCCGATCCCATGCGCGACGGACAGTCCGGGCGTTGCGGTCATGCCGAAACCTTCGGCCGATTGCCGGCGCGCGGGATTTGCCATGCTTGTGAGGGGGCCGCGCACCGGCATCGGCCGGCTTGGCTCCGCCGGGCCGCATCCGTGACCTCGCCCGCCCTCGGCGAGCGCAAGCCACGGGCAACGGGTCACGGCATCACTCGTAGGGCGGCACCACCCCTGGCTTCGGGTCGAGCGGCAGAAGCCGGTCGATCCCGCTCAGCCGCTCGAACAGCGCCGCGACCTGCAGGGCCCGCGCATCCTGGCGCGGCGGGGCGACGACCTGCAGCCCAACCGGCCGGCCGTGGCTGTCGAAGCCGCAAGGCACCGCGACGGCGGGGCAGCCCGCCATTGTCGCGAAGGCGTTGATCAGCGACCCGCCCATGTAGTTCTCCAGCACCTTGCCGCCGATCTTCTCCGGCGCGCGCAGCATCACGTCGAAGGCCGGCGTGGACGCACCTGGCGTGATCAGCACGTCGCAGCGGGCGAAGATGTCGCGCAGCGAACGGAAGAAGCGCGCGCGTTCGTGTTCGGCCCAGGCGAGGCGGGACGGTGTTTCAGACAACCCCCGTTCGGTCTGCCAAACGATGTCGGGCTTCAGCATGTCGCGCCGGGTCGCCAGCAATTCCTCGCGGTCCACCACGAAATGCTGGCTGCGCAGCACCAGGAAGGCCTCGTTCAGCGCGCCGAGGTCGGGGAACACCTCCTCGATGACGATGCCGAGGGCTTCGAGGCGGCGGACCTCCTTCGCGCAGATCGCCGCCGTCTCGCGGTCCATCGCCATCGCGCCGCCGAAATCGGTGGCGAAGGCGATGCGCGGGGGCTTCTCGCGCTCCGCGGCGACGACCGCGTCCACATAGGAGCGCGCCGGCGCGTCATAGGTCATCGGGTCGTCGATGTCCCAGCCGGCCATGGTGTCGAGGAACAGCGCGAGGTCGGGAATGTTGCGCGCCATGGGCCCCTGGACGGACAGCGGCGACCACAGATCCTCCTGCGCGCCGCGTGTCACGCGCCCTGGAGAAGGCCGCAGGCCGACGACCGAGCAGTAGGTCGCTGGGCGGCGCAACGACCCGCCATGGTCGGAGCCATGGGCGAGCCAGACCTCCCCGGTCGCCAGGGCGACCGCCCCACCGCCGGTGGACCCGCCACAGGTCAGCGCTGTGTTCCAGGGGTTGCGCGTACGGCCGAACACCTCGTTGAAGGTCGATCCGCCGGCACCGAATTCGGGCGTGTTGGATTTGGCGATGACGATGCCGCCGCGGCGTTCGATGCGCTCGACGACGGGATGGCTGCGGTCGGGGACGTAATCCGCGAAGATCGGGCTGCCGAAGGTGGTGCGCACGCCGGCAACCTCGGTGAGATCCTTGATGGCGACCGGCAGGCCGGCGAGCCAGCCCGGCTCGCCTTCCGCATCACGCCGCTGGCCGTTCATTAGCGCCTTCGCGTGGTCGCGCGCACGATCGAGGCACAGCGTCGGCAGCGCATTCACCGCCGGCTCCACGGTCGCGATGCGCGCAGCCGCGGCGTCGATCATCTCGAGTGGCGAGACCTCGCCGGCGCGCAGCTTCGCCACCGCCTCGGTGGCGGTGAGGCGGATCAGGTCATTGGTCATGGGGCAATCAATCCAGCGGGATGGCGGCGTCGACCGTGTGGTGCAGGCCAGGTGCATCCGGTGAGGTGAGCGTCATCGTCAGCCGCAGCACCTTGGGGCCGCCGACGCCGTCGCGCGCCACGCGCTCGATCTCGCGCTGCGACGTGACGCCGACCTGCTTGAGGAACTTGCGCAGTTCCATGTTGAATCGGTCCTCGTCCATGGCATGTCTCCTGCGCGCAGGCAGCCGTTTTCCGATCCGGCCGCGGGCCGGTAGCCTGCACCCGATAGGAGCACCGCGCCATGTACAACCCGCCCGCCTTCCGCGAGGACCGCCCAGACGTGCTGGGGGAGATCATCCGCGCGGCGCGCCTGGCGCTGCTGGTCAGCGCCGCGGCGGATGGCGGCGTGCCGGACGCGACGCACCTGCCGATGACGCTGGTGCCGGAGGAAGGGCCACAGGGCACGCTGTATGGCCATGTCGCCAGGGCCAACCCGCAATGGCGCGCCCTTGCCGCCGCCGGTGCCGCGCGGGCCATCTTCACGGGGCCCGAGGCGTATGTCTCGCCGTCCCTGTATCCGTCGAAGGCGGAACACGGCCGGGTCGTGCCGACCTGGAACTACGTCGCCGTGCACGCCATCGGCCCGGTCGAGATCGTCGAGGATGCGGGGCGGCTGCACGACATCGTCACCCGCCTGACGCAACACCATGAGGCACCCCGCGCCGCGCCATGGGCGGTGACCGATGCGCCGGATGACTTCGTCGCCGCGCAATTGAAGGGCATCGTCGGCGTCGTGCTGCGGATCGAGACGCTGATCGGCAAGCGCAAGCTCAGCCAGAACCGGGCGCAGCCCGACCGTGACGGCGTTCACGCCGGCCTGTCGGCCAGCGACGATGCGGCCGACCGCGCCGTGGCGGACGCGATGCGCGCCGGATGATCAGCGCGGCGCGCGCAGCAGCAGCGCGAGCCCGGCAAGCGTCACCGCACCGCCGGCGAGGTCCGTGACGCGCAGCGTCTCATCCAGCATCGCCCAGCCGAGCAGCGCCGCGACCGGCGGCGCCAACAGTTGCAGCGCGGCGGCGGTCGAGGCCGGCAGTCGCCGCAGCAACACGAAGTACAACGCATAGCCGCCCAGTCCGACGACCAGGATGGACCAGGCCAGCGCCGCCACGCCGAACCAGTCCGGCGCTGCACGCGGCAGGGGTTCCAGCACCAGCGCGAAAGGCGCCACCGCCAGGGCGGCCACCATCGTCTGGCCCAGATTCGACATCCATGGATCGAGCCGGCCGCGCGCCGGGGCAAAGGCGAGCAACCCGCCCGCCTGGGACAGCGCGCCGACCAGGGCCAGCGCGATGCCACCCGCCGCCGCCGCGTCGAGCCCCGGCACGGCGCGTGGCAGCCCCAGCATGGCGACGCCAACCCACCCCAGCGTGAGCCCCACCCAGGCCTGTGCAGCCAGCCGCCGGCCGAACAGCAGGCGTTCACCAAGCGCCACGCACAGCGGTGCCGTCGCCGACAGCAGGGCGACCAGCCCCGAAGGGATCAGCGCCGAGGCCGCCCAGGCGCAACCGAGATAGCCACCCACCCCGAAGGCGCCCATGGCCGCGATGCGTGGCAGGTCCGCCCGTGCCGGCAACCGCGCCCGCATGAACCAGGCAGCCGCCAGCAGCAGCGGCACGCCGATCGCGAAGCGCAGCGACAACGCCATAAGCGGCGGCCATTCCAGCGCGACGATACGCGCCGCGTTGAAGGCGGAAGCCCACATCAGGACGAACAGCCCGGCGAGGCCGAGCGTGCCGGCACTCACGCCCCGAGGCGCCTCTCGATTCGCGCGAGGCCATCCTTCAAGGCCCTGATCTCGGTCGCCTGCCGCCGCAGGGCGGCCATCAGCGCGGCAATGCCGAGCAGCCCGAGTGCGGGGATCGCCCCGGCCCAGGCATAGAGCATCCGCCCGCGGTTCCAGCCCTCGCCGCCCCAGGGCGTGGATTCCCAGGCCAGATGGGCACAGGCCAGCAGCCCGGCGATGCCGACCGCCTGCAGGATGCGGACAAGCATCATGCCGCCCCGCGCCGCGCGATGGCTGCGTCGAGCGTATTCTCCAGCAGGCAGGCGATGGTCATCGGCCCGACGCCGCCGGGCACCGGCGTGATGGCGCCGGCAACGGGCGCGGCCTCGGCGAAGGCGACGTCACCCACCAGCCGGCCATCCGCCAGCCGGTTGATGCCGACGTCGATCACGATCGCGCCCGGCGCGATCCAGTCCGCGCGCACCATCTCCGGTCGGCCGACGGCGGCGACCAGGACGTCGGCGCGGCGACATTCCGCCGGCAGGTCGCGGGTGCGGGAATGGGCGATGGTCACGGTGCAATCGGCGCCCAGCAGGAGCTGCGCCATGGGCCGCCCAACGATCTGGGACCGGCCCAGCACCACCGCCCGCGCCCCGCCCAGCGCCACGCCCGCTTCGGCCAGGATGTGCATGACCCCGCGCGGCGTGCAGGGCACCAGGCCGGGCTGCCCGGCGGCCAGGCGGCCCGCATTCAGCGGGTGGAAGCCGTCCACATCCTTGGCCGGATCGACGGCGGCGATCGCCGCCTCGGTGCGGATCTGCGGCGGCAGGGGCAATTGCACCAGGATGCCGTCCACCGCCGGGTCGGCGTTGAGGCGCGCGATGGTGGCGAGCAGGTCGGCCTCGGTCGTTTCGGCCGGCAGGTGGATGGTTTCGCTGTCGAAGCCGGCGGCTTTGGCCGCCTTGTCCTTGTTGCGGACATAGACGCCGGAGGCCGGGTCTTCCCCCACCCGCACCACGCGCAGGCCGGGGCTGTAGGGCAGCACGGCCACACGGTCGGCCAGGCGGGCGCGCAGCGCGGCGGCGATCGCCTTGCCATCGAGAATGCGGGCCGTCATGCGAGGGAATCCAGGCCGGGACGCAGGGCGACGGGGTCGCCTGCGATGCGCAGGGTCTTTTCGCGGCTTGCCGCCCCCTGCACGAGATCGACCGCCGACATCGCCACGCCCAATGCGCGCGCCAGGGTAGCGCAGGCCGCCCGGGTGGCCCGGCCATCCTCGGGTGCCTCGGTGACGGCGATGGCAAGGCGGGGTCCGTCCGCGGCGGGCTTCACCCCGCCCAGGCCGGGCCGGCGCGATTTGGGCTGCACCTTCACCCGCACCAGCACCGCACCGCCTTCCGCGCGCCAGAAGGTCATCAGCCGAAGCCGCTGGTCAGCATGCCGACATAGATCTCGCCGAGCAGGATGCGCAGCGCCTGCAGCAGCAGGATCAGCACCAGCGGCGACAGGTCGACCCCGCCCAGGTCCGGCAGGAACCGGCGAATCGGCCGCAGGACGGGCTCGGTCACGCGGTAGAAGAAGTCAGAAATCGTCCAAACCAGCCGATTGCGGCCGTCGAGGATGTTGAAGGCGAGCAGCAGCGAGAGCACCGCCGCGATGATCAACGCCCAGACATAGAGGCTGATAGCGGTATCCAGCAGCCAGAACAGCGCGCGCATGGGCCCTCCTCGAAAGCGGGGGCAACCTAGTGACGGGGACGGCCCCGGACAAGGCGCCTTCAGGGGTGCCTTGACTTCCCTGCCGGCCTGGGGCACTGAGCCGGCCTCGCGCGGCGGGGCTGTAGCTCAGATGGGAGAGCGCCTCGTTCGCAATGAGGAGGTCAGGGGTTCGATTCCCCTCAGCTCCACCACCGCCCGCGATTGAATATCAAGCACTTGGAAGCCCACCGGCCGGCCACAATACGGCCGTGAGCCACTGCTGTTCCGCCACGCCATGCGGTCCGGAACGGCTTCGGCGTCTTGCTCCATCGCCTGCAACACAACCCCGCGCTGTGCGTCGCCAGCGAGCGGCGCGATGCCGCATCGAACGCGCGGCCACATGGCACTTCAAGTCGCGGCGGCGTTTCCCGGGCGGCGCGCGCCTGTGCGCTGGCTGGATCCCGACCTGCCGCTCGCGTGCTTCTGCACGGCTCTGCCAGGTGCCCGGTTCGGTGAGCCGCGGGTAGTTCCGGGCGTGAGCACCGACGATCCGGATACTGTCGCCGAGATATCGTTCCGCTGCGAGCCTGACCGTGCCCACGCTCCGTTCAGCGCAAGCGATTCCCAACCTGGCCGCGGACACGCCCCGGAGGATGGTGTGGGACGGCCACGGCCCATGGCGCGCTGTTTGGCATCCTCGGCCCGGCCGAATACGCCAACCATCTCGCCAATCCAGGCTTCGCCTACAATCAGGCGAAGCAGGCCCCGGAGTACGCATGTCGCCGCATGCGCTGCGCCGGCTTGCAGGCACAGCGCCATGTCGGCGTTCGTCGATGGCCCGCGATCACCATTCGTCCATCCCCGGCGATTCAATCGTCGTAGGTGACCGGCGTCGCGAAGGCATCGTCCTCGTGCCGCCGCCAGTACAGGTCGTGGATGCGCATGGTCATGGCGCCTGGCCTGCCGTCGCCGATCGGGCGGCCTTCATACCAGGTGACCGGCGTGATGCCGCCGGCCGTGGTGCTGGTGAAGATCTCGTCCGCGCTGTCGAGTTCCTCGGCGCGCACCGGACGGATCTCGCAGCGCATCTGCAGATCGGCGGCGATCTCGGCAACGGTGCGGCGGGTGATGCCCTCGAACATGCCGCGATCGGGTGTGGCCAGCACGCCGTCCTTGACGATGAAGATATTGAAGCCCGGCCCCTCGGTGACCGTGCCATCGGCGAGCGGCAGCACGGTCACCGTGGCATCGCGGTCATAGGCCTCAAACAGGCTCATTGTCAGGTCGAGCCAATGGAAGTTCTTGATCCGCTGATCGAGCGATTCAGGCGGAATACGCTGGGTCTTCGACAAGACCATGCGGAACCCATCGCGGCGCTGCTCTTCATTGGCGATCCACAGGAAGGGCTGCGCATAGGCATAGAGACGATTGCGGCAAAGTCGCGGGTCGCGCGTCCCGGGCGGCTGGATGCCGCGCGAGCACATCACCATAACGAAGGCATCACGCTGGCCGGTGCGCCGGACGCATTCCATCAGGATCTCCGACAATTCCGCATCACTGTGGGGCAGCGACATGCGCAGCCCTGCCATGGAGGCACGGAACCGGTCGATATGGTCCTGCATGCGGAAGAAGCGGCCCTTCCAGACATGCAGCGCGTCATAGGTAACATCCGAACGCAGGAAACCGCGATCGACGATGGGAATGGAGGCTTCGGCGAGCGGCACATAGCGACCGTCCATATACGCCACGCCATTGACGGCAGAGAGTTCGTCGAACGCGTTCATGCCGATGTGGCCTCCTGAAATCCGCGAAGCGGTCACGCGCGCAGTCGAGCCGGCGCGCAATCGGGGATGTGCGACGCGCCCCATCATGGGCAGCGCCGCATCCGGCGTCATCCCTTGCGGATGTTGTGGAACAGCGGGAAGCCGTTGAGCATGTCGGTGATGTTGCGGCGGAAGGCGAAGGGCTGCATCCACGCCCCAGTCGGGATGTAGGGCACGTCCTGCCAGGCCTGCATCTGGATGTCGCGGCAGATGCGCTGCTGGTCGGCAAGCGTGCCGGCATCCATGAACTCGTCACGCAGTGCCTCGATGCGCGCCGATTCCGGCCAGCCGAACGGCCCGTTGCGCCCCAGGCCGCGCACATAGGATTGCGTCGCCGGCGTGGTCGCGATGATGCCGGGGATGTAGTTGCACCACACGCTCCAGCCGCCGCGATCGAGCCCTTCCTTGTTCGCCAGCCGCGGCAGCACCGTGCCCCAGTCGAGCGCCTGGTAATCGAGATTGATGCCCACCTTGCGGAACATGTCGGCCGCAAGCTGGCTCATCGCATTCAGCGATGGCAGGTCGGTCGGCACCACGAAGACGACGCGCTCACCCTTGTAGCCCGCAACCTCCAGGTCTCGCTTCACCTTGTCGAAGCTGCGCGGGCCGGTCATCACCTCGAGCCCGGCATCCGTCGCCATGGCGCTGCCCGGCAGGAAGAATCCGCAGCGATCGTTCCACAGGGACCGTTCCTCCCCCATCACCGCCTGCATGTATTCGGTCTGGTTGACGCCGGCGAGGAAGGCCCGGCGGATCGCCGGATTGTCGAAGGGCGGCACCAGGTGGTTGAAACGGATCATGCCCATCAGGCCGCCGCGTTCCTTGGCTTCGACCAGGATATTGCGGTTGCGCCGCAGCAGCGGCAGCAGGTCCGGCTGCGGCTGCTCCCACCAATCCACCTCGCCCGCCTGCAACGCCGCCGCGGCCGTCGCCGCATCCGGCAGCGTCACCCATTCGACGCGGTCGATATGCACGATCTTCGGCCCGGCGGCGAAGGATGGCGTGCCGGAGGAACGCGGCACATAGCCGGCGAATTTCTCATAGACATTGCGCGCCCCGGCCACGCGTTCGCCGGGCAGATAGCGGAACGGCCCGCTGCCGACCATTTCGGTGATCTGCACATTGGGCGGTGTCGTCGCGAGGCGCTCCGGCAGTACCGGGCAGAAGGCCGAGGGCTTCGCCAGCGCCGTCGGCAGCAGCGGGAAGGGCTTCTTCAGCCGGAACTGGATGACCCGGTCGGAGATAGCGCTCATCTCCTCCGTCACGCCGCGCAGCGTCTGGCCGAAGGCATCGACCTGCATCCAGCGATTGATGCTGGCCACCGCATCGCGTGCGAGGACCGGCGTGCCGTCATGGAAGCGCAGCCCCTCGCGCAGCGTCAGCTTCCAGGTCTTGCCGTCATTCTCGATGACATGCCCTTCGACCATCTGCGGTTGCGGGGTGAAGGTGTCGTCCAGGCCGTAGAGCTGGTCATAGACCATGAAGCCATGGTTGCGGGTGACCAGGCCGGTGGTGAACACCGGGTCGAGCAGCGCCAGGTCGGCCTGCGGCACGAAGCGCACCGTTGTGCGCTGCTGCGCCCCCGCCGGGGCGGAAAGCGAGGCGGCGCCGGCCGCGGCGGTGGCAAGGAAGTCTCGACGCTTCATGGCACTCACTCTCCGTTGGTGGATAAGGGATTTATTGCGCGAGCGGCGGCCGATGCTGCGCCCAGGGACGCGCTTCCTCGAAGGCGGCGCTGGCCTGCAACACGCCGAGATCGTCGAAGCGCCGCCCGACGATCTGCAACCCCACCGGCAGCCCCGCCGGGGTGAAGCCGCAGGGAACGCTGGCCGCCGGGCTGCCCGACCAGTTGAACGGATAGGAAAATTCCGCCCACATCAGCCAATCCCAGTCATGCTGCGGCCAATGTTCCGGCTGCAGCCGGTCGGCCGGGAAGGCGGCCACGCTGACGGCCGGGGAGAGCAGGAAGTCGTAGCCCTCCATAAAGTCGTGGATCTGCTGGATGTAGTCGAAGCGGCGCAGCCGCATCTGCATGAATTGCGGCGCGGTGAAGGTGGATGCGTGCTTGATCATCGCGACGAAGCCTGGATCCATCCGGCTTTCGAATTCCAGCAGGCTACTGATCCGCCCGCTGAAGGTCGCCGGCCAGAAGAAGCGCACGAGTTCGGGTCCCAGCGGCCCCCAGGCCGGCGTCACCTCCTCGACATGCGCGCCCATCTCCTCGAAGGCCGTGACGGCGCGGGCCACCACCTCGGCCACCTCGGGATCGACGCGCGCATGGCCCAGGTCGCGGGTGAAACCGATGCGCTTGCCCTTCATGCTGCCCGCCTTGAGTTGCGCGGCGTAGTCCTGCGCCGGGGCTTCCAGCGACGTGTAGTCCCACACATGTGGCCCAGCCATCGCCTGGGTCATCAGCGCGGCATCCTCAACGCTGCGCGTCAGCGGCCCGATATGGGTCGCGAGATCGTTGTTCGAGACCGGCCAGTTCGGCACCCGCCCATGCGTCGGCTTCAGCCCATAGACGCCCGAGAAATGCGCCGGCATGCGGATCGACCCCGCCCCGTCGCCGCCCTGGTGCAGCGGCCCATAGCCGCAAGCCGCCGCGACACCGGCCCCGGAGGACGAGGCCCCGGCGTTCAGCCCCTTGCCCCAGGGATTGTGGGTGATGCCCGAGATCATCGCCTGGCTCACCCCCTTCCAGCCCCATTCGCCGGCCGAGGTGGTCTTGCCCATCAACATCCCGCCGGCATCGAGCAGGCGGCTGACGCACGGCGCATCCACATCCGGGATCGTGCCCTGCAGGATGGCCGTGCCGAAATCCGTCTGCACGCCGCGGGTGTGCTGCAGGTCCTTGATGGTGACGGGAATGCCTTCGAGCAGCCGGGGCGTGTCGCGCTGCATGAACACCGCCTCGGATCGTCGCGCCGCCGCCATGGCGTGGTCCGGCGTGGTGCGCATCATCGCGTTCACATTCGGCTCGACCTTCTCGATGCGGTCGAGCACCGCCTTGGCCACGTCGACCGGCGAGAGCTTGCGCGCGCGATACAGCGCGCCGAGTTCGCGCACCCCGAGAAAGCCGATCTCACCACAGTCCATGGCCGAGCCCCCAATGTCCGGTCGGCATATTCAAGGCGTTCTCATCAATGAGGAAGACCCGCTGCACGCTGCGCGCTGCAACAGGGGTCACGCCTGCGTCATGACCGGCGGCCGCGCGCTGCGGGCGATACTGCGGCAGCCGAGCCGCTGGCGGCGGCTCAGCACTGCACGACGTTCACCGCCAGCCCGCCCAGCGACGTCTCCTTGTACTTGTGGGACATGTCGAGGCCGGTCTGCCGCATCGTCGCGACCACCTGGTCGAGGCTGACCAGATGGCGCCCATCGCCATGCAGTGCGAGCCGCGCCGCGTTGATGGCCTTCACCGCGGCGATGGCGTTGCGTTCGATGCAGGGCACCTGGACGAGACCGGCCACCGGGTCGCAGGTCAGGCCGAGATTGTGTTCAAGCCCGATCTCGGCGGCATTCTCGACCTGCGCATTGGTGCCGCCCAGGGCCGCCGCCAGCCCCGCCGCCGCCATGGCGCAGGCCGATCCGACCTCGCCCTGGCAGCCGACCTCGGCGCCGGAGATGGAGGCATTGCGCTTGATGATCGCGCCGATCGCCGCGGCGGTCAGAAGGAAGGTCTCGATGCCGGTGACGTCGGCACCTGGCACGAAGCGTTCGTAGTATGCCAGCACGGCCGGGATGATTCCCGCGGCGCCATTGGTCGGCGCGGTGACCACGCGCCCGCCGGCGGCATTCTCCTCATTCACCGACAACGCCCAGAGATTCACCCAATCCATGGCCCCCAGCGGGTCGGCCTCATTGCGCAGGGCGCGCGCTTCCAGCGTGCGGGACAGGTCCGGTGCCCGCCGCCGCACGCGCAGGCCGCCGGGAAGTTCGCCTTCGCCGCGCAGGCCGCGGGCGATGCAGGCGCGCATTGCATCGCGGATGCGGGCTATGCCGGATGCGAGTTCGGACGGGTTGCGCAGGCTCGCTTCGTTGGCGCGCATCAGCGCGGAGATCGACAATCCGGCAGCATCCGCGCGTCCGAGCAGTTCGGCCGCATTGCGGAACGGATGCGGCACGTCGCCAGCGGTCGAGGTGGTGCCGGGCAGCGGTTCGCCATGCTCGTCGACGACGAAGCCACCACCGACCGAATAGTAGACGCGCGTGCACGCCTCGCCCTCGGCACATTCAGCCGTCATGCGCAGCGCATTGGTATGGAAGGGCAGCGTCTCGCGCGACCGGAAGACGATGTCGGTTTGTGGATCGAAGGCGACCCGCCGACCATCCGGCAAGGTCAGCCGGCGCAGGCTGCGCACCCCCTGGACCAGGATCGCCGCGTCGTCCGGATCGATGGTGTCGGGCCTGGCACCAGTCAGGCCGAGGATGATCGCCGCATCCGTCGCATGACCCTTGCCGGTGAGGGCGAGGGAGCCGAACAACTCCACGCTCAGCCGCTCCACCGGACGCGCCGGGTTCAGCATGGCCACGAAGGACCCGGCGGCCACCATCGGCCCGACGGTATGGGAACTCGATGGCCCGACGCCGATCCGGAACAGATCGAACAGGCCAATCCAGGACGTTGCCGGGGAGGTCATGCGCGGTGCCATGCATCCAGCGTGGTTGAGGCATACTGGCCGGCGCATCGGGGCAACGGCAATGCCGTTCTGGCATTCGCCGCGTGATCGGGTGGCGCCGGTACGGATCAGCCTTCGGTTTGTTGGGCCAGGGCGAGGTCCACGAGCGTGCGCAGCAGCGGCCCGCCGCCGCGCCGGCGATGCGCCAGCCAGATGCCCGACGTCGCCGCCGCACTGGCGATCGGCAGCACGCGGAGTTCCGGCAGCGTCAGGCGGCACAGCGACCGCGGCAGAATGGAAATGCCGATGCCGGTGCCGATCAGCGCCAGGATGGAACCGTTCTGGTTGGCTTCCTGCTCGATGCGTGGCTCGAAGCCCGCTGTCGCGCAGACGGCGGCGACATGCTCGTGCAGGGCGCTGTCCGAACGCGGGGAAAAATGGATGAAGGGCTCCTGCGCCAGTTCCTCGAGCGGCACCGGATCGTCGCGCTGCGCGAGACGGTGCGCCTCGTGCACGACCAGCATCAGCGGCTCCCGCATCACCTCCGTCAGCACGAAGCCAGGCGGGATCTCGGGCCGGGTGGCATAGCGCAGGTAGGCGATCTCAAGGCCGCCGCCCGCCAATTCCCGCACCGCGGCATGCACGGCGCGCTCGCGCAGGACCAGACGCACGCGCGGATGCCGGCGCCGGAAGCCAAGGATGGCCGATGCGACCGGTTTTGCCAGCAAGGCGGAGGGAAACAGCCCGACCGTCAGCTCCCCGATCTCGCCGCGATGCGCCCGCGCTGCGGTCTGTCGCGCCCGGTCGGCCTGGTCGAGCGTGGCGCGCGCCTCCGCGAGGAACAGCCGGCCCGCTTCGGTCAGTTCGACGGTGCGGCTGGTACGGTCGAGCAGCCGCACCTGGAGGTCGTCCTCCAGGGCGCGGATCTGCTGGCTAAGGGGAGGTTGCGAGATGCCGAGGCGTTCGGCTGCGCGGCTGAAGTGCAGTTCCTCGGCCACAACGACGAAGTAGCGGAGGTGCCGGAGTTCCATCGGTTCACGTGCAGGTCATGTTGGTGAGGAGCACCGCGCGGTCAGCGCCCGGCGTCCCGGATCGCCTGCCAGATCCGCGGCGGCGTGGCCGGCATGTCCATCGTCTCGATGCCAAGCGGCGCCAGGGCGTCAAGGACGGCATTCATCACCGTCTGCGGCGCGCCGATGCAACCCGCCTGGCCGGAACCCTTCACGCCTAGCCGGTTCGAGGCGGTCGGCACCTCGATGCAGGTGACCTCGATCGGCGGCAGGTCCATCGCCCTCGGCAGGCAGTAATCCATCAGCGAAGCGGTCAGGATCTGACCGGATTCGGGGTCGAATGACACTTCCTCGAACAATGCCTGCCCGATGCCCTGGGCGAGGCCGCCCTGGACCTGCCCGATGGTCAGCATCGGATTGATCAGGCGCCCGTAGTCGTCCACCGCGACGTAGCGCTCCAGGCGCAGTTCCCCGGTGTCCGGGTCGATCTCCACCTCCGCCACCTGGCAGCCATTGGGGAAGGTGATCAGGTCGAGGTCACTGTCCACCTCGGCATCGATCGAACCGCCGGCTTCGCGTGCCGCCTGGGCCAGCTCGATCAGGCCAATGCCGCGACCGCCGGGCTCGTTGGTCAGGCTGAAGCGGCCGTCAGCGAAGGCGAGCGCCGCCTCGGGGCATTGCAGCAACTGGGCGGCCAGCGCGCGCGCCTTCGCCAGCACGGCGTCGATGGCGCGCACCAACGCCTCCCCACCCATATGCAGGGACCGCGCACCGCCATGGCCGTGGCCGCGCGCGACTTGGCGCGTATCGGCCTGCACCAGCCGGAAGGCTTCGACCGGCAGGCCGAGGAGGTCGGCGGCGATCTGCGGGAAGCTCGTCTCATGCCCCTGGCCGTTGGACTGCGTGCCCAGCGCGAGGGCGATGCGGCCATCGGCTTCGAAGCGTACCGCGGCCCACTCGCCGGGCGCGCCACGCGATGTCTCCAAGAAACACGCCACGCCGAGGCCGCGCAGCATGCCGCGCGACCGTGCGGCGCTGCGCCGGGCGGTGAAGCCCTCGGCATCGGCCGCGACCAGCGCGCGGTCGAGATTGGCCTGGAATTCCCCGCAGTCGATCGCCATCCCCATCGCGGTGCGGTGCGGGAAGCCGGCGATCAGGTTCTGCCGCCGCAGTACCGTCGGATCACGGCCGGTGCGATGCGCGGCGAGGTCGATCAGCCGCTCGATGATGTAGTTGGCCTCGGGCTTGCCGGCACCGCGATAGGCGTCGATCGGCACCGTGTTGGTGAAGGCGCCGCGTACATCCATGTGGATGGCCGGAATGTCGTAGAGGCCGCCCATCGCGGTGCCCGGCGCATTGGTGGAACTGCCCGGGCCGCTGCCGGACAGATAGGCGCCCATATTCGCAACGGTTTCGACATCCAGGCCCAGGAAGCGGCCTTCGGCGTCCAGCGCCAGGCGGGCATGCGTGCGGTTGTCGCGACCCTGGGCCGTGCTGAGGAAATCCTCTGTCCGTTCCGAGGCCCAGCGCACCGGCTGGCCAAGCCGGCGCGCGGCGGCCAGCAGCAGCACGTATTCCGGGAAGACGAAGTTCTTCGCGCCGAAGCCGCCGCCGACATCGGGGCAGATCACCTGCATCGCGTCATGCGGGACGCGGAAGATGTGGTCGGCCAACTGGTCGCGCATGCCATGCACGCCCTGGCCGCTGACCTCCAGCAGGAAGGTGCCGGTCCTTGCGTCGAAGCGGCCGATGGCGGTGCGCGGTTCCATCGGTGCCGCGGTGACGCGGTTATTCACCAGGTCGAGCGTGACGACGGTGGCGGCCTGCGCGAACGCAGCCTCCACCGCCGCCGCATCGCCCTTGCGGAAGCGGAAGGCGAGGTTGCCCGGCGCCTGCGGCCACAGCGCCGGTGCGCCGGATGCCAGCGCCGCCGCCCCATCGGTGACGGCGGGCAGCGGGTCATAGTCCACCGCGATCGCCTCGGCGGCGTCACGTGCCTGGGCCAGCGTTTCGGCGACGACAAAGGCGACCGGGTCGCCGACATGCCGCACCGCGCCCTCGGCCAGGGCCGGGCGCGGCGGGATGATGAGAGGCGCGACGGTCGCCACCTTGGCGACGCAGGGCATCGGGAAGATGCCGTCGGCGCGCAGGTCCGCCGCGGTCAGCACCGCGTGCACCCCGGGCATTGCCGCGGCATCGGCCGTATCGATCGAGACGAGCCGCGCATGCGCATGCGGTGAGCGCAGGACGATGCCGTGCAGCGCCTCCGGCACGGCGATGTCGTCCACGAAGCGGCCGGTACCGCGCAGGAAGCGGTCATCCTCCAGGCGGCGGCGAGAGGTGCCGCGTTCGGGTGCCGGCTTCGTCATTGCGTGTCTCCTGCCAAGGCGACCAGCTTCGCATGGGCCGCATCGGGGATCGATATCCCGTCCCGCAGGGACTGCGCCCGCCGGTGTCGGCGTTCGTCTCCCGGCATCCGCTGCGCGCCGGCTTCCCGCAGCATCGACACCAGGCTGGCAATGCGGCCCGGCACGTCTCCGCCAGGTCCACGCGCCGGGTCGATCACCAGAAGGAACTGCCCGGCCCGGGATGTCTGCGCGCCGGGGAAGGCCGGCGAATCATCCTGGAAGCCGAAGCGTCCACCGGTCATCGCGGCGGCCAGCACCTCGATCATGAAGGCGATGCCCGCACCTTTATGACCGCCGAAGGGCAGGAGCGCACCGCCGTCCAGGATGGAAGCAGGGTCCGTGGTCGGTTCGCCGGCGGCGTCGAGCCCCACGCCTTCCGGCACGGGCCGTCCTTCGATGCGTGCCTTGAGCACCTCGCCCTGGGCACGCTGACTGGAGGCCTGGTCCCAGACGACCGGCGGTCCGTCGCCGCGCGGACAGGCAAAGGCCATGGGATTGGTGCCGAGCACCTTCCGTCGCCCGCCCCAGGCCACGATGCGGCTGCGTGTGTTGACCACCGTCAGGGCGATGAACCCCTGTTCGGCGAAGGGCTCGACATCGGGCCACAGCGCGGCGAAATGGTGTGAATCCGCGATGCACACCGCCGCCAACCCCTGGCTGCGTGCAACCGCCATGGCCTGGTCGCGCACCGCGGCAAGTGCGACCTGCGCGAAGCCGTTGCGCGCATCGACGGCGAGGATGGCCGGGGCCGGCTGCGCCACCACGGGCGCCGCGGCGCCATCGACCCAGCCGCTGCGCAGCGTCGCGATATAGCCATCCAGACGCAGCAGGCCATGGCTGGCGGCGCCGTCGCGCTCGGCCGCCGCGACGACGGCGGCGACCAGCGCCGCATTCGGTGGGCTCATGCCGTGGCGTTCGAAGGCCCGCGCGATGAGCGCGACAAGCGCCGCTTCGGTCAGGGTCACGTTGCGGTCTCCTGCGGGACGGGCCGGATGGTCGAAGGGTTGCCCGCCATCATCGCGCGACCTGGCGCGCGACGCCAATCGGCCCTGGCACCGCCGAGCCGCCGGTACGGCACGAAACTGCGATCTTATTGCGCAGCCTGTCGCCGCGTTGCGAGCGAAGCGTGTGCAGCATGCCCCGCAACAGCAAAAATCGGGGATAGGCGACCCTGCCAGGATGTGCCTACCGTTCGCACCGGGAGACGATACGGCTTCATCAAGGCGGATGCCTGGCAGCGCGATCAGGCTGCCATCGCACCGCCCAGTGTTCGATGCGGCGACCATGCCGCACGGCGAAGATCGAGGAGGCTCGCACGATGGAACGGTCAATCACGCGCCGGATGTTCCCGGCCCTTGCCGCCGCCGGTGGCGCGCTGTTCGGCACGCGCGCGGCGCAGGCCCAAGGGGCGACGTCCACCTGGGACCAGATCATGCAGACCAGGCGCCTGCGCGTCGGTGCCGCGCTGACCGAACCGTGGTATTTCAAGGATACCGCGAATGCCAGCGCGCCGGGCGGCGTGAAGATTGGCGATGTGACCTGGCGCGGCATCGGCCCCAGCCTTGGCGACGCCATCGCCAAGGCGATGAACGTGCAGCTTGAGATGGTGGAGGTCACCTGGGGCACCGCGGTCGCCGCGCTGCAGGCCAACCAGATCGACACCATGTTCATCCTGGACCCGACGCCGGAACGCGCATTGGCGATCGACTTCGTCAACAACCCGATCCTCTGGTATCCGGTCGCAGCCCTCGCCAAGAACAACTTCGCGCCCACGACCTGGGCGGAACTGAGCGATCCGGCGGCGCGGAGCGGCGTCGTGCTCGGCACCTCGACCGACCAGACGCTGACACGGCTTTCGCCGCGCGGCAGCATCCAGCGCTACCAGACGACCGGCGAGCTGCTCGCGGCCTGGCAGGCGAACCGGATCGACGCCGCCTTCATGACCGCGCCGGGCTCGGACCTTGCCATCGCGCGGCTGCGCAGCGGCAAGACGCTGATCCCTCGCCCGGTCGTCGCGGTGCCGGCTGGTGCGGGTGTGCGCAAGGAAGTGGATTCGCGCTGGGCGAACTACCTGTCGACCGTGGTCGCCTACTACTACAATGCGGGCATCACCCAGCGCTTCTACGACGAGTTCATGACCTTCCGTGGCCTCGAACCCGGCCGCGCCACCGCCATCCAGCGCGAGGCCTGGTAGCGGCAGGATGGAGTATCAGTGGGATTTCGGTGCCGTCTTCCGGCACAGCGACCTGCTGATCGAAGGGGCCAAGGGCACCTTCCGCCTGGCCGGGATGGCGATCCTCATCGCCTTCCCGATCGGGTTGCTGGTGGCGCTGCTGCGCCTGTCGCGGCTGCCGGTGATTTCGTGGCTTGCGGTGATCTACACGGATCTGTTCCGCGCCTCGCCGACCATCGTGCTGATCTACTGGTTCTTCTTCGCCTTTCCGCTGCTGGTCGGCGTCGATTTCAGCACCTTCATCGCGGTGTCGCTGACGCTCGGCCTGCAGACCGGCGCCTATATGGCCGAGGTCTTCCGCGGCGGCATCCAGGGCGTGAAGGCCGGCCAATGGCAGGCCGCCAAGGCCCTCGGCATGGGGCTGGGCAAGACGCTGCGCTACATCATCCTGCCCCAGGCGGTGCGGCGCATGGTGCCGGTCTTCTTCACCCGGCTGACCGAGCTGTTCAAGACCACCTCGCTCGCCGCCGCGATCTCCTACACCGAGATCGTGCAGATGGCCCAGCGCACGGCGTCCGACACCTTCCGCCCGATCGAGACCTTCACCGTCGTCGCGCTGTTCTTCTTCAGCGTGATCTTCGCGGCCAGCCAATTGGTGCGCCTTGCGGAGCGTCGCTTCGCGGTGCCGGAGTAGGCCGGCGATGGACCATGAATGGGACTTCGCCTTCCTGCTCGGGCAGCGCGACTTCATCCTGCGCGGCATCCTCGGGACCTTTCGCCTCGCCATCACCTGCGTGCTCGCGGGCACCGTGCTCGGCCTGGTCTTCGCGGCGGCGCGGCTGTCGCGCTTCGCCGCGCTGCGGCTGCTTGGCACCTGCTATGTCGAGTTCTTCCGCAACATCCCGGTGCTGGTGCAGATCCTCTGGTGCTACTTCGCAATCCCGATCATGACCGGCGCGCAGCCCGGCCCCTTCGTCGCCGCCGCGACGGCGGTGTCGCTTTATGCCGGCGCCTACATGGCCGAGATCTTCCGCAGCGGCATCCAGTCGATCGAGAAGGGCCAGTGGGACGCCGCGCGCGCCATCGGTTTCGGCTATCTCGGCCAGATGCGCTACGTCGTGCTGCCGCAGGCGCTCCGCTCGATCGTGCCGCCGCTGACCAACCAGGTGATGGAGTTGGTCAAGACCACGGCCATCGCCTCCACCATCGCCTATGGCGAGGTGTTGTATTCGGCCAAGGTGCTGAGCGACCAGGAATTCCGCCCGATCGAGAGCTACACGGCGGTGGGCGTCTTCTTCATCATCGTCCTGGCTGTGGTGAGTCTCTTCTCGTCCCTGCTGGAAAGGAGGCTGCGCCGGCATGGATGAAGTCCTGCGCGTCGAGAACCTGCACAAGCGCTTTGGCCTGCTTCATGTGCTGCGTGGCATCAACCTTTCGGTCCGCAAGGGGGAGACGGTGGTCATCCTCGGCGCCAGCGGATCGGGCAAGAGCACGCTGCTGCGCTGCCTGAACTTCCTCGAAATGCCGAATGAAGGCCGCATCACCATCGAGGGCAAGCTGGTCGGCCAGGCGACGCAGAAGCCAGGCGTCATGGCCTATGCCAACCGCGAGCTGAACGCGCTGCGCGCCCGGGTCGGCATGGTGTTCCAGCAGTTCAACCTGTTCCCGCACATGACGGTCGAAGGCAATGTCATGATCGGGCCGATGAAGTTGCGCGGCTTGTCGGAAAGCGCCGCGCGCAAGCTGGCGCATGACAACCTGCAGCGTGTCGGCATCCTCGAAAAGGCGCGGGAATACCCGGCACGGCTGTCTGGCGGCCAGCAGCAGCGCGTCGCCATCGCGCGCGCGCTGGCCATGGAGCCGACGATGATGCTGTTCGACGAGGCGACCTCCGCCCTCGATCCAGAATTGGTGGGCGAAGTTCTCCTTTCGATGCGGCGGTTGAGCGAGGAAGGCATGACCATGCTCGTCGTCACCCATGAGCTGGGCTTCGCCTACAACGTCGCCGACCGCGTCATCTTCCTCGAGGACGGGGAAGTGCATGAGGAAGGCACCCCGCAGGAGGTCCTGCAGAATCCGCAGCGCGAGCGCACGCGCGAGTTCCTGCGCAGCCACACCCTGTTCCGCCTGCCCGAACCCGGCGCCGCCGGCCATTCCTGAGGAGTCACGCTGCCATGCGGCGCATCGTCATCATCGGCGGCGGCATCATGGGGTCCGCCATCGCCTATTCCCTCGCCCGGGCGGGCATGGTGGCAGAGGTCACCGTGGTCGAACCCGATCCGACCTATGAATTCGCCGCCACTCCGCGGGCCGTGGGCGGCGTCCGGTTGCAGCATGCGGTGCCCGAGAATGTGCAGATGTCGCTCTATGGTGACACGGTCTATTCCGCCTTCGACCAGCACGTCACCGGCGGCAAGGTGACCTTCGACCCGCAGTTCCACCGCATCGGCTATCTGTTCCTGGTCGAAGGCGCGGAGGCGATCGCCTCGCTGGAGGCCAATGTCCGCATGCAGAAGGCGCTCGGCGTCGAAGTCGATATCTTCGAAACGGCGGAACTGCGCCGGCGCTACCCCTCCTTCACCTTCGCGGGGTCGGATGTCGGGGCGCTGTCGCCTGGTGACGGCCAGATCGACCCGAATGCCGCGCTGATGGGCTATCGCCGCGCGGCGGAAGGGCTTGGCATCACCTACCTGAAGGACCGCGTCGTCGGGCTCGACGTGGCGGGCAACAGAGTGACTGCGGCGCGGCTCGAATCCGGCGCGACCCTGCCTGTCGAGATCGTCATCAACACCGCCAATTGCTGGTCCGCCGACGTCTGCGCCATGGTCGGCGTCAAGGTGCCGATCGAACCGATGCGCCGGCAGCAGTTCCACTTCCTGTCGCAGGACCCGGTCGAGACCTTCCCGGCCATGCGGCATCTGCGCGGCTTCGCGGTGCGCCAGCATTCCGGCGTCTATCTTTGCGGCCACACCAACTTCAACGAGCCGGGCGGCTTCAACTGGGACCTCCAGCACGAGGTCTTCGAGGAACACCTCTGGCCGCAACTCGCCGAGCAATGCCACGCCTTCGAGACCATCAAGCCGCGTGGCGGCTGGGTCGGGCATTACGACATGAACAGGCTCGACGGAAATCCGGTGATCGACTGGGTGGACAGCGTGCCGAATTTCCTGCTCTGCGCCGGCTTCTCCGGCCACGGATTGCAGCACGCGCCGGCAGTCGGTCGCGCGGTGAAAGAACTGATCCTCGATGGCGGCTTCCGCTCCATCGATCTGTCGCGCTTCTCCTGGCGGCGCATCGTCGATGGCACACCCATCCCGGATGACGGGCCGAAGGCATGACCGCGCCGGTCGTCGTCATCGGCGGCGGATTCATCGGGCTGTGCTCGGCCTTGCAGATGCAGCGGCGCGGCTTGGCTGTGACACTGGTCGATCCGGGCGATCCTGAAGCCGCGGCTTCCTTCGGCAATGCCGGGCAATTCGCGGTGGGGGAGGTGGTGCCGCTGTCCGGCCCCGACACGCCGGCCAAGGTGCCGCGCTGGCTGATGGATCCGCTGGGGCCGCTGGCGATCCGCTGGCGCCACCTGCCGCGACTGACCCCGTGGCTGATCCGCCTGCTGCGCGCTGGGCGGCCGGATCGCGTCGCGACGATCTCGGCATCCATGGCGGCGCTGTCGGACCGCATCCACCTCGACTACCAGCCACTACTCGAAGCGGCGGGCGCGCAGGCGCTGGTCCAGCCGGGGCCGCATCTGCGCGTCTATCCCTCTCGCGCGGCCTTCGACGCCGATGGCTGGCGCTGGGATATGCGCGTCAAGGCCGGCCTGCGTCATGACCTGCTCGACCGCGACGCGCTGCATGCGCTCGAACCGACGCTGGGCGAGGACATCCATTTTGCGGTCGCGGCGCTCGACGCAACGTCCGTCATCGACCCCTTGGCGCTGATGCGCGCCTTCGACGCATGTTTCCGCGCCGGCGGCGGCACGGTGGTCACAGGCAAGGTCACTGCCTTCACGCGGCAAGGCAATGCCGTCAGCGGCGTCACCCTCGCCGATGGCCGTGTCATCGCCGCAAGTCAGGTGGTGATTGCCGCGGGCGCCTGGTCGCATCGCCTCACCAGGCTGCTCGGCGACCGCGTGCCGCTGGAGAGCGAGCGCGGCTATCATGTCATGTTGCCCGATCCGGGCGTCATGCCGCGCCATACCATGTCCCATGTGGCACGCGGTTTCGCCGTGTTGCCGATGGGCGACCGGTTGCGCCTGGCCGGCACGGTGGAACTCGCGAGCCTGGAGGCGCCGCCCAATTGGGACCGCGCCCGGCGGCTGATCGAGGGCGCCCGCACGCTGCTCCCAGGTCTCAACACGGAGGGCGCGCGCTTCTGGATGGGCCATCGCCCCGGCCTGCCGGATTCCCTGCCGGTGATCGACCGCGCCACACGCGCGCGCAACGTGATCTATGCTTTCGGCCATGGCCATTTCGGCCTGTCCTGGGCGGCGACCACGGGTCGGCTGGTGGCCGACCTCGCCACGGATACGTCCAGCAATCTCGATATCGCGCCATTCCGTGTCGGGCGCTTCGCGGGCCCGGTCTGGGCATAGGAGACGCCATGAAGGGCAGTCAGGATTTCGCCGCCGATCCGCGCAATGCGACGGTGAAGATCTATCTCAGCGGCGCGCTGGTGCCGCGGGATGAGGCGCGGGTCTCCGTCTTCGATGCGGGCTTCGTGCTGGGCGATGGGGTCTGGGAGGGGATGCGCCTGCACAGGGGCAGCCTGGTCTTCCTCGACCAGCATCTCGACCGGTTGTTCGATGGCGCGCGGGCGATCGACCTCGATATTGGCATGACACGCAAGGCGTTGGTCGAGGCGCTCTGGGCGACCTTGCGTGCCAACGGCATGGAAGATGGCGTGCATATCCGCCTGATGGTGACGCGCGGGTTGAAGAAGGCGCCGAACCAGGATCCGCGCCACACCATCGGCCCGGCTACGGTGGTGATCGTCGCCGAGTGGAAGATGCCGAGCCCGGCCATCGTGACCCAGGGGCTCACGCTGTTCACCTCCAGCATCCGCTGCTCGCCGGCCGACATGTTCGACATGCGGCTGAATTCGCACAGTCGGCTCAACCTGATCACGGCGCTGCTGCAGGCGATCAAGGCCGGCGCGGATGAGGCGCTGATGCTCGATCCGCATGGCTTCGTCTCCTCCTGCAATGCGACCAACTTCTTTTTCGTGCGTGGCGGGGAGGTCTGTACCTCGAGCGGCGACTACTGCTTCAACGGTGTGACGCGCGGGCATGTCATCGCCCTGTGCGCGAAGCATGGCATTCCGATCCGGCGTGGCAATTTCGCGCTGATGGACGTGTATGGCGCGGAGGAAGCCTTTGTCACCGGTACCTTCGGAGGGCTGACACCAGTGCGCGCCATTGATGGCCGCCCCCTGCCGGCGGGGCTGCCTGGTCCTGTAACGGCGCGGCTGCGTGGGCTGTATGACGCCTTGAAGGACGAAGCCGCGCGCTGACACGCCGGCGACTTCGGCTGGGGCTTCAACGCGCATGCCCCGGGTGTGCGGGCGCATGGCCTTGACGCACGAGCGGCGGCCTACCCGGTGGAGTGGTCGATATCGCCCCGAAGCGTGGCGGCCCGCCCTGCCCGAACGGCTGCGACCGCATCGACCAGGCGGAGCACCTCCCGGCAGGGTCGATGCGGAATGGGCATTGCGCAGACCCGAGCGGAGCCTTCGGCTGGACGTTCTCTCCGGGTCAGGCATCAATGGCGCGACCTTCAGGGAGGGCCAAGCGCCATGACCATCTATTCACCCCGGGACTTCCGCGCGCTGACCTTCCATGACGCGACGCCGCGCTTCGCCGATGGCACCGATACGCCGCGCGGCTATCTTGAACGCTGCCTGGCAACGATCGCCGCGCGCGAGCCGGTTGTGCGCGCCTGGGTGGTGATGAACCAGGCCGGCGCGCGGGAAGCCGCCGATGCCAGCACCGCGCGCTGGAAGGCGGGCCAGCCGCTGTCCCCGATCGATGGCATGCCGGTCGGCATCAAGGACCTGCTGGAGACGCGCGACATGCCGACGCAGATGGGCTGCGAGGGGTATCGTGGCAATTTCCCGAAGCGCGACAATGCCGGCGTCTGGGCGCTGCGCCAGGCGGGTGCGGTGGTGCTGGGCAAGACCGTTACGACGGAACTCGGCGGCGCGCATCCCGGACCGACCACCAACCCCTTCGACCAGGCGCGCACGCCAGGCGGATCCTCCTCCGGTTCGGCCGCGGCGGTGGGTGCGTGCATGGTGCCGGCGGCGATCGGTACGCAGGTCGGCGGTTCGATCATCCGCCCCGCCAGCTATTGCGGGAACGTCGCGCTGAAGCCGACGCAGGGCGCGATCAACCGCGGCGAACGACAGGCGACCAGCATGAGCACGCATGGCCCGCATGCCGGCTCGATCGAGGATATGTGGCTGGTGGCCACCGCGATCGCCCGTCGCGCGGGTGGCGACCCCGGTCGGCTCGGCCTGTTCGGGCCGGAACTGCCACCGCCGCCGCGGCGCCCGATGACGCTCGCGGTGATGGAGGCCGAAGGCTGGATCAAGACCGACGAGGCGACCCGCGCAGCCTTCGAGGCGATGGTCGATGCGCTTCGCGCGCAGGGCGTCACGGTGCTGCGGCGCGCCGACCATCCGCTGGTCGAATCTTTCGAGCGGGCCTTGGACGGCGTGCAGGCGCTGACGGGCGTGATCACGGGCTGGGAGAATCACTGGGGCTTCCGCAACCTGGTCGCGGCCAATCCCGATGGCATCAGCGCGCGATCGAAGGCGGTTCTCGCGGCGGCGGAGAAGCGGACGCCCGACGACTACCGTGCCGCCATCCTGCAGCGTGAGGAGATGCGCCGGAGCCATGAAGCGCTTGCTCCACTGGTTGATGCCATGATTGCCCCGGCATCGCCGGGCCCAGCGCCGCTGTGGGCCGGCGATGTGCCTGGCCAGCCGCGGGTGCCGCGGCCAACCGGCGACGCCGTCTACAACACGCCGAGCTCCGCGCTGGGCGCCCCGGTGGTGACGATACCCATGATGGCGGTGGGCGGCATGCCCGTGGGCGTCCAGGTGATGGGCCAGCCGCATGCCGATGCCGCGATCACCGCGATCGCGCGCTGGATGGTTGGCTCGCTGCCCGCCGTGTCGGTCTGAATCGGCGGCGCGGTTGTCGGTGCCGGCTTCCGGCGCAAGACTGCGCGCCGACAACCAAGCCCAGGGGAAACGCGATGGACGCCGAAACGACCTATCTCTGCACGACCGACGAGACGTCGGTCACAATCCGCGGCAAGGACCTGGTGAACGACCTCGTCGGCCACCTGACCTATACCGAGATGGTGTTCTTCCTGCTCCGCAGCCGCGTGCCGACGCCGGCGGAAACGCGCGTGCTGGATGCCTGCCTGGTCATCCTGATGGAACACGGGCTGACGCTCAACACGCTGACGGCGCGCTTCGTTGCCAGCGCGGTGCCTGACCAGATGCAGGTGGCGATGGGGGCCAGCCTGATGACCATCGGCGACACCTTCATGGGCACGATGGAAGGCTGCGCACGCATCCTGCAGGCCGGGGTGAAGGCGGGCGGCGATCCGCGCGCGTATTGCGCCGAGGTCGTCGCGAAGCATCGTGCCGAGAAGAAGGCGGTTCCCGGCTTCGGCCACCGTTTCCACAAGCCGGACGATCCGCGTTCCCCACGGCTGTTCGCCATCGCCGAGGAAGCCGGGGCGGCCGGGCCGCATATCGCCATGCTGCGCATCCTGGCGGAGGAAGTGGATCGCGCCGCCGGTAAGCACATCACGATCAACGCCACGGGCGCGATCGGCGCCGCCTTCTCGGATATCGGGTTCAAGCCTGAGGTGATGCGCGGACTGGCCGTGGTGTCGCGGTCCGGCGGCCTGGTCGCCCATATCGCCGAGGAGCGGGAGAGCGGTTCGGCGCGGCTGATCGAGAAGCTGGCGAAGCAGAAGGTGCAGTATCGCGACCCGCCGGACGCGGCGGCGGAGTAGGCGCGACGGCCGGCCGATCCATTCGATCGACATATGGATAATGACGGAAATCATATTGGCAGGGCCTAGCCGGCCCTCCCTAGGATTGCCGTTGCAATGCTGCATGACCGGAAGACTGTGATGCCCGAAGCGCCCGCGGCCGCCCTCGACCCGATCACCCTGGAAATCTATTGGAATCGCCTGATCTCGGCGGCGGATGAGGCGGCCACGGGGCTGCTGCGCACCGCCTTCTCGACCATCGTGCGGGAGTCGAACGACTTCGCCACCGTGCTGATGGACCGCAACGGGGACAGCGTGTCGGAGAATACCGGCGGGCTCGCCTCCTTCTCCTGCATCCTGCCGCGCACCACCAAGGACTTCCTGCGCCGCTTCCCCGCCGAGACCTGGAAGCCGGGCGATACCATCGTCACCAACGATCCCTGGCTGGCGACAGGACATCTGCCGGACTTCACGGTCGTGACCGGCATCTTCCATCGCGGGAAATTGGTCGGCTTCTCGGGCTCGATCTCCCACTCGCCGGATGTCGGCGGCGCGCTGTGGTCGGCCGATTGCCGCGAGATTTTCGAGGAAGGCATCCGAATCCCGCCCGGCTACCTGCTGCGCGAGGGGCAGTGGAACCAGCAGATGCTCGACATCCTGCTGGGCAATGTGCGCGTGCCGCGCCAGGTGCTGGGCGATCTGCAGGCGCAGGTCGTCGCGGCCGAAGTCGGCGCGCGCCGCGTCGCTGAATTCCTGGAGGATACCGGCCTGCCCGACCTGCAGGAGTTGTCCGCCGCGCTGAGCGAACGCGCCAACCGCGCGATGCGCCGTGCCATCGCCGAGGTGCCCGACGGCACCTGGCACTCCGAGATCACCGCCGACGGCTTCGACGACAAGCACACCCTGATCCGCTGCGCCGTCACGGTGCAGGGCGACACGATGCACATCGACTATGCCGGCACCTCGCCGCAGATCGATCGCGGCATCAATTGCGTGATGAACTACACGCATGCCTATTCAGTCTATCCGGTGAAATGCGCGCTGGATCCCTTCACGCCGCGCAATGAGGGGTCGTACCAGGCGATCACCGTGGCGGCGCCGGAGCGATCGATCCTGAACCCGCTGTACCCCGCCCCGGTCAGCGCGCGGCAGTTGACGGGCCATCTTCTGGCGGGCGCGATCTACAAGGCGCTGTCGCAGGTGATCCCGACGCGCGTCATCGCCGAATGCGGCGGCGCGCCCACCATGCGCGCGCTGTTCAGCGGCACCAAGCATGATGGCGACAGCTTTTCCCAGGTGTTGTTCGCCTCGGGCGGCATGGGCGCCTGCCCGCACAAGGATGGCATGTCCGCCACCGCTTTCCCGACCAATGTCGGTGCGGGGTCGATCGAGGCCTATGAATCGGTCGCCCCGATCATCGTCCGCAAGAAGCGCCTCCGCACCGATTCCGGCGGCCCGGGCACCTTCCGCGGCGGGCTTGGCCAGGAGATCGAGTTGGAACTGGATTCCGACAAGCCGGCGCGGCTTTCGCTGCTGTCGGACCGCCACGACAATCCCGCCAGCGGCATCCTCGGTGGCGGTGCCGGCGGGCCGTCGGTGATCACCTTCGGCGACGGCACCAGGCCGCATCCGAAGTCGCGCACGTCGATGGAACCGCGCCAGAGCGTGACGCTGCTGTATGCCGGCGGCGGCGGCTATGGCGATCCGAAGAAGCGGGCCCGCACGGCGGTGCTGGACGATCTGCGCCATGGCTACATCTCGGCGGCTGCCGCCCGCAGCATCTACGGCGTGGAGTGACGCGCATGACCACCACCCAATCCGCGCGCGTCGGCGTCGATGTTGGCGGCACCTTCACCGACCTCGTGCTGCATGACCCCGTGCGCAACATCGTGCGCACCGGCAAGCTGCTGACCACGCCCGACGATCCATCCGAGGCGATCCTCGCCGGCATCGCGCGCATCCTGCGCGAGGCCGACCTCAAGCCCGAGGACGTGCACAGCGTCATCCACGGCACGACGCTGGTGACCAACACCATCATCGAGCGCACCGGCGCGACAGTCGGCCTGCTGACCACCGACGGTTTCCGCGACAGCATCGAGATCGGCCGCGAGACGCGCTACGATCTCTATGACCTGTTCCTGGAGACGCCGGCGCTGCTGGTGCCGCGCGCCCTGCGGCTGGAAATTCCGGAACGCATTGCTGCCGATGGCCGCGTCCTGAAGTCGCTGGATGATGCTGCCGTCGCCGCCGCCGCGAAGCAACTGGTGGAAGCGGAAGGGGCCGAGGCGATCGCCGTCGGCTTCCTGCATTCCTACCACGCGCCGCAGCACGAAAAGCGCGCCGGGGAGATCATCCGCGCGCTGTATCCGTCGCTGCCGATCTCGCTGTCGGCGGAGGTGGCCCCGGAGATCCGCGAGTTCGAACGCACCTCCACCGCCTGCGCCAATGCCTATGTGCAGCCGCTGATGGCACGCTATCTCGATCGCGTGCAGGCTTCACTGGAAGCGACAGGCTTCCGCGGCAATCTCTACATCATGCTTTCGGGCGGCGGCATCACGACTGTCCGAGAGGCGAAGGACTTCCCGATCCGCCTGATCGAATCCGGCCCGGCGGCGGGTGCGATGGCTTCGGCCTTCATCTCCCGCCTCGCGGGGCTGGAGCATGTCGTGTCCTTCGACATGGGCGGAACCACGGCGAAGATGTGCCTGGTCGATCATCATGAGCCGAACCACAAATTCGACTTCGAAGCGGGCCGCGTGCGCCGCTTCCAGAAGGGGTCGGGCCTGCCGCTGAAGGTCTCGGTGGTGGACATGATCGAGATCGGCGCGGGCGGCGGTTCGCTGGCGCGCATCGATTCCGGCTCGGGGCTGATGAAGGTCGGCCCGCGCAGCGCGGGTGCCAAGCCTGGGCCGGTCTGCTACGGCCGTGGCGGTACGGAACCGGCCGTGACGGATGCGGATCTCGTGCTGGGGCGCCTGGACCCGTCGTATTTCCTTGGCGGCGAGATGTCGCTGAGCCTCGAACCCGTGCGGCACGCCTTCGAGACGCGGATCACCTCTGAGACCGGCATCGATGTCGAACAGGCCGCGCTCGGCGTGCAGCGCATTGTCGATGAGACGATGGCCTCCGCGACGCGCATGCACCTGGCCGAGAAGGGCAAGGATCCGCGCCGCTACACCATGATCGCCTTCGGCGGCGCCGGGCCGGTGCATGCCTGGAACCTCGCGCGGCTGCTGAAGATCAGGACGCTGGTGGTGCCGCTGGGTGCCGGTGTTGCCTCGGCGCTCGGCTTCCTGGTCGCACCGCCAGCGACCGACATGGTGCGGTCCTACGTCGCGCGGCTGGAACGCATCGACTGGGCGCGGGTCAACGCACTGTTCGCCGAGATGAAGGCCGCCGGCAGCGCGCTGCTGACCGAAGCCGGTGCCGCGCCGGACCAGATCACCTTCCGCCCGGTCGCCGAGATGCGTCATGTCGGCCAGGGCTTCGAGATCCCGGTGCCGTTGCCGGGCCTCGAGTTGAGCGAGACGGATGTTCCCGCCATCCGTGCGACCTTCTTCGAGCATTATCGCGACCGCTTCGAACGGGTGGTCGAGGAAAGCCCGATTGAAGCGCTGAGCTGGAGGCTGTCCTGCGCCGCGCCGGGCTGGACGATCGACCTTGCCGGCGCCGTGCCGCGCAATGCCGGTTCCGCCACACCGGAACCACGCACGCAGCGCCGCGTGCTGTTCCAAGGTGCGGGCTGGCGGGATTGCCCGGTCTATGACCGCTACGCGTTGCGCAGCGGCGCGCGGCTGCAAGGCCCGGCACTGATCGAGGAGCGCGAATCCACCTGTGTCGTCGGCCCGGACAGCGCGATCGTGGTCGACGATTTCCTCAACCTTGTGATCGACCTGCCCTGACGCGTTGGCGTCAGGGTGACAGCACCGGCCGTCGACCTGCCCAAGGCCGCGCCGCTTCCAACAGCGCGCCGAGGCGCAGGATGTCCGCCTCCGCGCCCCAGCGCCCGACGACCTGCACCGCCGTCGGCAGGCCGTCATCGCCGAAGCCCGATGGCAGCGACACCGCGGGGTGGCCGGTCAGGTTGAAGGGGTATTGCGGGGAGGTCCAACCTTGCCGCGTGATACCGCACGCCTGTCCGTCGATCATCACGTCGTCATTGGCGGCGTCGAAGTCGATGGGCAGGGCCGTCCGCGCCATGGTCGGCGTGACGAGCACGTCATAACGATCGAACAACGCCTGCATCGCGCGGAACAGCCTCGTGCGGGCGAATTGCGCGTTGCGGAAGTCGGCCAGGGTGAAACGTGCGCCCCGCTCCATGAAGGCGAGCGTCACCGGGTCCATGCGGTTGCCCCATTGCGGCAGATACGGTGCGCAGAAGACCGCGAAATTCGCCTGGTACATCACGCGCCCTTCGTATTCGATCCAGTCGATCGCGTCGGTCACTTCCTCGACCACGGCACCCATCGCCGCCCAGGCATCGAGCGCCGCGCGGGTATTCGCCGCGACATCGCCCGCGACACGCGGATTGGCACAGCGCGGGATATAGCCGATGCGCAGCGCCGACAGGTCCTCGCCCATCAGCGACGGCGACAGCGGGCGCACAACGCCTGCGCCACCCAGGCTCCACGGGTCCTGCGCGCTCGGACCGGCCAGGATGCTGTGCATCACCGCCGCGTCCGTCACCGTGCGCGTCAGCGGCCCGGCATATGTATTGTTGCCGAAGGTGTCGCGGGCCGTATCGGCCGGCACGGCGCCAAGCGTCGGCTTCAGCCCGACCAGGCCGCAGCAGGCGGCCGGACCGCGGATCGACCCGGCACCATCCGTGCCCAGGCCGATCGGCGCCAAGCCTGCCGCCACCGCCGCCGCGGCGCCGCCGGATGATCCGCCCGAGGTACGCCCGAGATTCCACGGATTGCGCGTGGCGCCGAAGGCCGGACCGTCCGTCAGCCCCTTCGCGCCGAACTCCGGCGTGGTGGTCTTGCCGATCACGATCGCGCCGGCCGAGCGCAGCCGAGCGACCAGCACGTCATCCCGCTTCGCCGGCGCGGCCTCGGCAAAGATGGCGGAGCCGTTTGCCGTGCGCATCCCGGCAACGTCGATCAGGTCCTTGATGTGCACCGGCACGCCATGCAGCGGCCCCAGCGTCGCGCCCGACGCCACCGCGCGTTCGGCTGCGAGGGAGTCGCGCCGGGCGCCTTCCTCATCGATCGTGACGAAGCAGTTCAGCACCGGCTGCGCCTGCGCGATCGCCGCCAACACCGTATCGACATAGGTGACGGGCGACAGCGCGCCGCGGCGGATCAGCGCGGCAGCATGCGTCGCGGACATGAACAGCAGGTCGTCGGTGGGCATCGGTCGTTCTCCTGGGGCGGCGCAGCACAGCGCAGACCGGTCATGGCGGCAATCCGTGACCCCGATGGCGTGGCCAGCGCGCCGGCGATAGGCTCCCCCGCGATCGCAGGAGCCCACGAACATGCCGAACGACCTCGCCAACAGCGCCGATGCGATGCTCCGCGCACGGGCGCGCGCGGTCATTCCGGGCGGACTCTGGGGGCACCTCAATGCGGCAAACCTGCCAGAGGGCTATCCGCAATTCTTCGTCAACGCCGAAGGCTGCCGGCTGCGCGACGCGGATGGCCGCGAATTCGTCGACTTCATGTGTGGCTGGGGACCGATGGTGCTCGGCTACCGCAATCCCGTCGTCGAGGAAGCCGCCCGTCGCCAGGCAGCACTTGGCGACGCGATGAACGGCCCGGCGCCGGTGCTGGTGGACCTTGCCGAGACGCTGGTCGGCATGATCCCCCATGCCGATTGGTGCCTGTTCCAGAAGAACGGCACCGACGCCACCACCGCCTGCGTGACGATCGCCCGCGCCGGCACCGGGCGCCGCAAGGTGCTGGTGGCGCGAGGATCCTATCACGGCGCGGTGCCCTGGTGCACGCCGTCGCTGGCCGGCGTCACCGCGGAGGACCGCGCCCATCTGCTGCAGTTCGACTACAACGACACGGCCTCGCTGCTGGCGGCGGCGGAATCGGCGAAGGGCGACCTGGCCGCGGTGATCATCACCGCGTTCCGCCACGACATGGGTCGCGACCTCGAATTGCCGGATCCGGAATTCGCGCGCGCGGCGCGCGATCTCAGCGATGCAACCGGGGCGGCGTTGATCATCGACGACGTGCGTGCGGGGTTCCGGCTGGATCTCGGCGGGTCGTGGGAGACGGTCGGCGTGCGCCCGGATCTCGCCGCCTACAGCAAGGCGATCGCCAATGGTCACGCGCTGGCGGCGGTGACCGGGGCCGATCGGTTCCGCGAGGCCGCGACGCGCATCTACACCACCGGATCCTTCTGGTGCGGGGCGGTGTCGATGGCAGCCGCCCTCGCCACGCTGGCGGAATTGCGACGCCTGGACGGCCCGGCGCATATGCGGGCGATGGGCGAGCGCTTCCGTGCCGGACTCGCGGCCCTCGCGGCGCATCACGGCGTCGGCATGCGCCAGTCCGGCCCGCCGCAAATGCCGCTGGTGCTGTTCGACGATGATCCCGAGGCGCGCAAGGGTGCTGCCTTCTGCTCGGCCGCGCTGCGGGCCGGGGCGTATTTCCACCCCCGCCACAACATGTTCCTGTCCTGCGCGCATCAGGCGGCCGACATCGACCAGGCGCTGCAGGCAGCGGATGAGGGCCTCGCCGCCGTGGCGCGGATGCGATGATCAGCTAGGTATCAGCGACTGCCGCGCCGTCGCCGTCGCGCTGAGACCATCCCAGCCATAGCGCATCGGCACCATGCGCGCCGCGGCCCAACTGGCGTGCTGGTCGGCGTAGTGCGGACTGCCGGGATGCCCGGACGCGCCGTGAAAGACGGTCCAGCGGCAATACTCCCAGGCGCCGACATCGAAGGCGTAGCGCGCCAGCGCACCATAGGTCGCGCGCGCCCCCGATGCCGGCAGCAACCCATTGGCGAAGACCGTGTCGCCATCGCCGCCGATGGCTTCTGCAACCGGGTCGAGCAGCGCCGCCGCATCCGGAAACATCGCCGACAGCGGATGCGTGAAGCGCGGCCGATGCGCGTCGCCCCAGGGCTGCGCGGCGAGCGGATCGACCGCCGCGGCGGCCAGCGCGGCAGCCAGCGCCTGCGGCCAGGTCCAGCCGCCGAGCAGCGACGCATCCTCCGCACGCAGCAGCGCCGGCAGCGTCCACCACAGCTGGTTCAGCGGCGCCACGCCCGGTGGCACGGCCAGCATCGCATCGCCGGCCAGCGCGCCGAGCCCGCTGCGCTCCGCCAGGATGCGGGTGAGCGCCAGGCGCAACGCGATGTAGCCGCTGGCGGCGACGCTGTCCGCCGCCATGCGCCCATCCCAGCCCAGCAGGCGCTGCCGCAGCGCGGCGGCCGCGGCATCGTCCGGCGCGGCCAGCAGCGCGAGGCGGTCGCGCAGCAGCAGCGCATTGACCGACAGCGCATCGCCATGGATCGCTGCCGATTGCGCCGCGGCATCGGTCGCCGGCTGCGCCAGCAGCGCCATGATCCGGCGCGCGCGATTGGGCGGGTGGCAATCGGTGCAGAGATAGTCGGGCCCGCCATCGGCGACGACGCGGTTGTTGGCGGTGACGATGACGCCATCCGCCGGGTCGATCTGCTGCGGCATGGATTCGAAGGGAATCCAACCGTTCCATTCATGCTCGCCGGTCCAGCCCGGCACCGGCAGCCAGCCATTGCTGCACGGCCGCCGCGGCACCATGGCGCGCACCAGGTGGCCGATGCGCCCCTCGGTATCGCCCGCCACCAGATTGTGGTCGATCAGCCCCCAGCCGCGTGTCGTCTCGAACAGCGCCGGCACGGTCGTCGCGCGGAGCATGCGCGGCAGGCAGTCGAAGGACAGGTCGGTCTCGGCGAACTGGACGGATCGCAACGCGATCGCGTGCCCCGAGGCCGGGTTGCCGGCGATGATCGGGCCATGCGGGGTCTCGACGATCTCGATCTCGCGCGACGCGCCACCGCGCACCGCGATGGTCTCGGATCGCCGCGTCACCGGCAGCCAGGCGTCGCGGAAGCGCACATGCGCGGCATCCGCGTCGAAGCGTTCGACGAACAGGTCGTGGATGTCCACGAAGGCATGCGTCACGCAATAGGCGACGTGGTCATTATGCGCGAAATGCGGGAATCCCGGCACGCCGGGCACGGTCAGCCCGATCACGTCGAAGGTGTCGCAGGCGAGGTGCCCCTGCGCGTACATGTTCGGGATCTCGAAGACGCGGTGCGGGTCGCCGGACAGGAAGGGCCGCCCCGTCGCGCTGCGCTCGGCCGACAGCGCCCAGTTGTTGCTGCCGCCCCCCGCCGCATCCGGCGCGGCGCGATCGAGCAATGCACCGATCGACGGTGCAAGCGTATCGAGCGTCGCCACCCAGCGTTCGGCGTCGATGCCGGGCGGGATGCAGAGCAGGTCGATGCCGCCATCCTCATAGCGCAGCTTCGCGGCCTGCTCGGCGCCGATGTGCGGCAGCGCCGCGGCGCGCCACAGCTTGAACCAGACGGAGCCCATCAGCAGCCCCAGCCGGCGCATCACCGCGACCGGATGCCAAGCCTCCCAACGCAGCGGCGCGGCCTTCAGCAGCCCGTATTCCACCGGCAAGGGCGCATCGGAATCGAGGAAGGCATTCACCCCCGCGACATAGGCCGCCAGCATCTCACGCGCTTCGGCGCCGAGTGCTGCGAAGTCGCGCCGACAGGCCGCCTCCATGCCGAGCCGGCGGCACAGCGCATCCATCTCGAAGGCCGGGGCGCCGAGCCATTCCGCGCTGCGTCCGAGCGCGCGGCGCAGGTTCAGCTCCATCTGGAACAGCCGGTCCTGCGCATGCACGAAGCCCTGCGCGAAGAAGGCGTCACGCTGGCCATGCGCGCGGATATGCGGCACGCCCTCCGGGTCGCGCAGCACCTCGACCGCGTCGGCAAGCCCGGCGATGCGCAAGGTGCCGGTCAGCGGCGGCAGCGCCGCGCGCAGCGTCTCGGGCGTCAAGCCGCCAGCTCCACGTTCCAGAACATCGGATAGGACGACCGGATCAGGTTGCGCAGCGTGCTGCGGTAGCCGGCCGGGATGGTGAACTGCCCCCACATCACGGCAGGCGTCAGCTCATAGGCGATGGTCTGGATCTCGGCAGCGACGCGCGCGCGCGCGGCTTCGTCCTCGGCACGCGCGAAGGATTGCAGCAGGCGCGGGATGCGGTCGTCGCAGGACCAACCCGGGAAATCCGCGCAGGTCGAGGCGACATAGAAATGCGTGAGCGGGGAGAACATGTCCGTCCCGTTCGAATACACCGAGAACATCGACCAGCCGTCGCGGCGGACGCGGCGCGCCAGCACCGTGCCCCAATCCATCACCTGCTGGTCGACGGTGAAGCCGGCCTCCTTCATGTTCTGCACCAGCACCATCGAGGCCGTCTGGCTGATCGACGCCGAGACTTCCATCGCGATCACCGGCTCGCCGCGATACCCCGCCGCCCGAAGCTCGGCACGCGCTGCCGCGATGTCCGGCTTCGCACCCGCCCCGCCGGCATCGGTGGAATACGGCGCGTCGCACATCCAGAACGATGCGCATTGCGGCGCGCGGAAGCGTTCCGGCACGCCGATTGCGCTCAGGATCGCGGACTGGTCCGCCAGCTTCCACAGCACGCGCCGCACCGCTGGATTGTCGAAGGGCGGGGCGGCATGGTTCAGCCGGAAATTGCCCTGGAACTGATGCAGCCCGCCCAGGCCCAGCAGTTGCACGCCACGCGCGCGTTCCAGCCGCGACAGCAGGTCGAAGGGCAGGTACTGCATGTAGTGGATCTCGCCCTGAATCAGGGCGTTCGCGCCGGTGGTCTGGTCCGGCATGACGCGCAGGTTCAGCTGGTCGATCTTCACCACCTTGCCGCCGGCGAGGAAGCCCGGCGGCTCCTGCCGCGCCACGTAGTCGGGGAAGCGTTCCAGCACCATCAGGCTGCCCGGTCGCCACAGGTCGGGGCGGAAGCGGAACGGGCCGGAGCCGACGATCTCGGTGATGCGCTGGGTGCCCGGCACGCGCGCCAGGCGTTCGGGCATCATCACCGGCAGCGGCGCATTGGGCTTGCCCAGCACCTGCAGCAGCAGCGGGAAGGGTTCCTTCAGCGCCAGCGTGAAGCTTCGCGCGTCGGTCGCCTCCATCGACGCCGTCGCCGCTTCCAGCATGCGGCCGAGCGGATCGCGCGGCGCCCAGCGTTTCAGCGACAGCACGCATTCGGCCGCCGTCACCGGCGCGCCGTCATGCCACTTCAGCCCGTCGCGCAGCCGGAAGCGCCAGGTCAGGCGGTCGGGCGAGGTCTCCCAGGCTTCGACCATCTGCGGCTGGATTTGTCCGCGGTCATCCATGGCGAACAGCGTGTCGAAGACATGGGTGGCGAAGGTGCGGGTGATCGCCGCGGTGATCACATGCGGGTCGAGGATCACCACCTCGGATTCCAGCACGATGTCGAGCGTGCCGGCGGCGCGTGCCTCGCGCGGGCGGATGATGCCGGAGGTGGCGAGCGCCGCCCCACCGGCAAGGATGGCCCGCCGGCCCGTGCCCTGATGCAGCATGCCCGTCTCCTTCACCCTGGTCGCCCGAAGCCTAGAGCCGTTCATGCGGGCGTGGGAATGCCCGGTCCCCCCCGCCGGGGCCATCCGCTTGCGCGTCCTGCCCGGCATGAGAGGATGCGGCCTGCTGGCGTGGCACGCCAGCGAGTGGATCATCGGAGGAAACCGGGTGGCACCTGCCGCACCGATCAACAAGCCAGCGGCAAAGCCGTCCGTCGCCAAACCGCGCAGCCCACGCCGCCGCGCCGCCGCGCGGACCGAGGACCTCGTCGCGATCCTCGAACTCGGCGGCTACGACCAGCCGGCCGAGGGCCGCATCGTGCAGATCTTCGAGGTCGCGTGCCGGCTGTTCGCGCAGAAGGGCTTCGATGGCGTTTCGATGCGCGACATCGCGCTGGAATGCGGAATCTCCAAGGCGACGCTCTACCACTACTTCCCCGACAAGGATTCGCTGCTGCGGCCACTCGCCATGGGCGTGACCAAGGCGCTGTACCTGCATGTCGCGCGGCACGACGACCCGACCCTGCCGGCGGTGGACCGGTTGCGCCACCTGGTGGTGGAGACGGCGCGCTTCTTCGACCAGCATCGCTGGGCCTGGATCGCTTCCGCCTCCACCTTCTGGAACGATCCGGAGTTGCGCTTCCGGCGCGAACGCATCGGCTGGCGCGATCGCTATGAACGGCTGCTGCGCGAGATCCTCGAGGCCGGCATCGCGGCGGGAGACATTCGCGAACTGGATGTGCCGGTGGCGGGACGGATGATCCTGGGCGCGGTCAACTGGATGCCGCGCTGGTACGACCCGAAGGGAAAGCTGCCCGCGCCGGACATTGCAATGGCCTTTTGCGACATGGTGCTGGGCGGCATCGTCGCCCCCTCACCACGGCGCCGGCGGGCCGCGGCGGGCGACTGACGGCCTTTGCGCCGGCGGCAGGCAACCCCACCTGCTCCCGCAAAGGCCCTCGTGGCCGACATCGCCAGGGCGCCGCCAACCGATCCGGGCGCCTGAACAGGAGCATCCCCATGTCCAGCCGGCGTCGCCTGCATCTGGGCGCCTTCATGCGGCCCGTGTCGATCCATACCGGGGCTTGGCGCTATCCCGGTGCCTGGCCGGAGGCGAATTTCAGCTTCCCGCGCCTGAAAACCCTGATCCAGCGCCTGGAGGCCGGCAAGTTCGACGCCTTCTTCATGGCCGACCACCTGGCGCTGCTGAACATGCCGATCGAGGCGCTGCGGCGCAGCCACACCGTGACGTCCTTCGATCCGCTGACGCTGCTGCCCGCACTCGCCGCCGTGACCGAACGGATCGGTCTCATCGCGACCGCCTCGACGACCTACAACGACGCTTATCACGTGGCGCGCAAATTCGCCTCGCTGGACCACATCTCGAACGGCCGGGCCGGGTGGAACGTGGTGACCACCGCCAACCCCGACGCCGCGCTGAATTTCGGCCACGACGCCCACATGGCGCATGGCGAGCGCTACAAGCGCGCCCGGGAATTCTACGACGTCGTCACCGGCCTGTGGGACAGCTTTGCCGACGACGCCTTCATCCGCGACGTCGACAGCGGCATCTTCTGGGATCCCGCCAGGATGCATGTGCTGAACCACCACGGGGAGGAGCTGACAGTCCGCGGCCCGCTCAACGTGGCGCGGCCGGTGCAGGGCTGGCCGGTCATCGTCCAGGCCGGCGCCTCGGATGCCGGGCGGCAGCTTGCCGCCGAGACGGCCGAGATGGTGTTCGCCGCCGGTGGCCCGATCGCCGATGCGCAGGCCTTCTATGCCGATGTGAAGGGCCGGGCGGCGCGCGCCGGGCGCAACCCGGACCATCTCAAGATCCTGCCCGGCGCCCTTGTCGTGGTTGGTGACACGGTCGAGGAAGCACAAGCGAAGCGCGCCCATCTCGACAGCCTGGTGCATTACGACAGCGCGATCGGCTCGCTATCCATCGCGCTCGGCGTGGATGCGCGCGCCTTCGACCCCGATGGCCCGCTGCCCGAGATTCCCGAGACCGAGGCGAGCAAGAGCGGGCGGGAACGCGCCATCGCCCTGGCGCGGCGGGAAGGCCTGACCGTGCGGCAGTTGGCCCAGCGGCTCGGCGGCTATGCCGGAGCCGCCATCATCGGCACCCCGTCAACCATCGCCGACACCATGGGGGAATGGCTGGAGACGCGCGCCTGCGATGGCTTCAACGTGATGTTCCCGCACGTTCCGGCGGGACTCGACGACTTCGTCGATCGCGTGGTGCCGGAACTGCAGCGCCGGGGCCTGTTCCGCACCGAATACGAAGGAACCACGCTGCGCGAGCATCTTGGCCTGCCGCGGCCGGCCAATCGCTTCTTCGCGGATGCGGCGCGCGCGGCTGAATAGCGCACCGCACCGGCACGGTTCCCCTGGCGGGCCGTGCCGGCGGGCTGTGGTTCAGGTCGGAACGAGCGCGCCGCCGACGACGTGGATCACGCCATTGGAGCACAGCAGGTTCGACCGGACCACGCTGGCCGAGGTGCCCGACGGTGCCGCGCCGGCACGCGCCGCCTGAATGCGGGGCTCGGTGGGCGTGCCGCCGACCACGCGAATCTCGATCCCGCTGAGCATGCGCACCCGGCCACCGCGGGCCGCGATGTCCGGCAGGCGCAGGCGGCCGGCGGCGATCAGGTTGCGCAGGGTCGCGGCACCGCCATCGCGCATGGAAGCCGGGGCTGCGCTCCAGGCCAGGTTGGTCGGCGCGAAAACGGTGAAGGGACCGGCGCCAGCCAGCAATTCGTTGAGCCCGGCGCTGCGCAGCGCCGAACGGAAGTCGGACACGTCGGACTGGGCGCCGAGGACATCCATGATCGGGTAGCGGCCATCGGCCGTGACCGGCTCGGTGGCGCAGCCCGCGAGAACCAGGGCTCCGCCGCCGGCGGCGAAGAAAGAACGACGCGTGATCACCGGCGCTTCTCCTTGTAACGGGGCGAATCGAGCCCCGAGGGAGGGGCGCGGCCTTTTCGCGCCCCGGGCGGCATAGGGCAAGCCCTGGACGACAGGGTTACGGAATGAGCGCGAAACGGTCCAGCACCGGCAGAAGTTGCGGTCGCAGCGCAGCGTAGTCCTCGCTCATCGGAAAATGGCCGAGACCCTTCATGATCACCGCCTGCGCGCCGGGGATCGCGGCCGCGGTAGCCAGCGTATCCTCCGGCCGGCAGGAATAGTCGTATTCACCCGACAGCAGCGCCACCGGGCAGCGCTGCGCGTCGATGCTGGCCAGGCGGGGCCGCAGGTCGCCCTCGCCCTTGTAGAAATGCAGGTCGCCGCGGAACACGCCCGGGCCACCCTGCATGTAGTGCCACAAGGTTTCCCAGCGGTCGCGGTCGGGCGCCGTCGGGGCGATCAGGCCGGACACGACCGCCGCGCAGACTTCCCCGCCATGGGCATCGGGGTGGTGCAGCCATTCCGTGTCGTAATAGGGCGCGACGAAGGCCGAGGATTGCAGCCCGATCACCGCGCGGATGGCATCGGCATGCCCGGCGGCGAGGTCCAGAACGATGCGACCGCCGATCGAACACCCCATGACGACGGGCCGGTCAAGCCCGAGTGCGGATGAGACCGCGAGCGCCATGCCGGTATAGGCGGCCGTGGTCAGGCGGTATTCCGTGGTTTCCCAGCCTTCCGGCGGGGAGGATTTGCCGTGCCAGGGCATGTCGAAGGCTACGCAGCGGAAGCGGTCCGTGACCGCCGTGTCGTTCATCAGGTGCCGCCATTGCCGCCCGTCGCTGCCGGCGGTGTGCAGCAGCAGCAGGGGTACGCCCTGCCCGGCTTCCTCGACATACAGGCGGTGCGGACGGCCTTCGAGGTCCAGTCGCAGGTAGCGGCCGATGATGGGCTCGATCACGCCGCGTCCTCCCGCAGCAGGGCGAAGATGCCCTTGAACCAGAACAGATGCGCCATGAAGGGCTGGATGTTGCCCTCCACCCGCAGCGCACCGCGGCGCATCAGGGCCATCAGGTCGTGCCAGCCGGGCGGCGGCGGCGCGGTCAGGAAGCGGGAGAGGCCATCGGCGTCGAAGCGCAGCGCAAGGTCGAAGCGGGGCATGATGGCGGGGGCCGGGTCGGCGCTGGCCAGCACGCCGTCGCGGACCGCGAGGACCCAGGCGCGGCCGCCGGCCTCGACCAGCGCATCAATGGTCAGGTGGCGGCCCCAGCGCGCCAGGCCCGGGGCCGCGGCGACGCGGGCGGGCAGGGCTGCGAAGTTCATGGGCGATCGGCCCGGCGCGTTGGCATGGCGCTTCCTCGATTCCTGGGGGCAGGCTACCGGCCGCCCCCGGCGCGGGCAAACCGCCCCTCACGCCGGGGCGCGATCCGCGCTACACGGGGGGGAAGCGAGACCCCTGTCGAGGACGCCCCGTGGTCCAGATCACCTCCCCTGCCTTCAAGCAGAATGCCGCGCGGGCACTGGCCGATGCCGGGCTGCAGAAGGCGCTCGGCAAGGCCAAGGGCGCCTTCCTGCAACGCCGCGCCGAAGCCGTGTCGCGGCTGCCGGAATTCGAGCAGCTGCGCGACATCGGACGCGACATCAAGAACCACACCCTGGCCAATCTGGATTTCTACCTCGAAACCTATGCCGCCAATGTCGAGCGGGCCGGCGGCACGGTGCATTGGTGCTCGACCGCCGATGACGCGCGCGCCGCGGTGCTGGAGATCTGCCGCAAGGCAGGGGCGAAAACCGTCACCAAGGGCAAGTCGATGATCTCCGAGGAGATCAGCATCAACGACCACCTGGAAAAGCATGGCATCACGCCGGTCGAGACCGACCTTGGCGAATACATCATCCAGCTGCGCCACGAGCATCCGTCGCACATCATCGCGCCCGCCTTCCACCTGAACCGGGAGGATTGGGAGGCGGATTTCCGCCGCATGCACACGGATCTCGACCCGAACCGCGTGTTCAACGAACGCCGCGACATCCTGGCCGAGGCACGGACGAAACTGCGCTCCCGCTTCCTCGCCGCCGATGTCGGCATCACGGGGGCGAATTTCCTGATCGCCGAGACGGGGTCCTCCGTCATCGTGACGAATGAAGGCAATGGCGACCTGACGCAGACCCTGCCGCGCGTGCATATCGCGCTCGCCAGCATCGAGAAATGCGTCCCCACGCTTGAGGATGCGACATCCCTGCTACGCCTGCTGGCGCGGTCGGCGACGGGGCAGGATTTCTCCGTCTACACCACCTTCAGCACCGGCGCGCGGCGGCCGGGTGACCTCGACGGGCCGGAGGAATACCACGTCGTCCTGATCGACAATGGCCGATCCAACATGATCGGGTCGGAGTTCCAGGAGATGCTGCGCTGCATACGCTGCGCCGCCTGCATGAACCATTGCCCGGTCTATGGCGCGACCGGCGGGCATGCCTATGGCTGGGTCTATCCGGGGCCGATGGGAAGCGTGCTGACGCCGTCCCTGGTGGGCATCGACAAGGCGGGGCACCTGCCCAATGCGTCGACCTTCTGCGGCAAATGCGAGAGCGTCTGCCCGGTGAAGATCCCGCTGCCCAAGCTGATGCGGCATTGGCGGGAACGGGAGTTCGAACGCCATCTCACGCCGGCGGCGGTGCGTCGGAACCTCGGCCTGTGGGCATGGTTCGCGAAACGGCCGGGGATGTACCGCCTGGCGACGCGGATGGGCATCGGCACGCTGTCGCTGCTGGCGCGCGGAAAGGGCGCGTTTCGGTCGATGCCCTTCGCCGGCGGTTGGACCAAGGGCCGCGACCTGCCCGCACCCGAGCCCGGCGGTACCTTCATGGCGCGCTATGCCAAGATGCAGCGGGGGCGCTGATGTCCAAGGATGCCATCCTGGGCGCGATTCGCCGTGGCCTGAAGCGCGGCCCGCTGCCGGCGGATCAGCGGGCCATGCTGGATGGCCGGCTCGCCACCCATCCGCGCCATTTGATCCCGGCCCGTTCGCGCGTGCCGCGGCCGGAGCAGGTCGCCCTGTTCATCCGCAATGTCGAGAAGGAATTCGGGTCGGTCGATCGGGTGAGGGATGCGGCCGAGGTTCCCGCCGCCGTGGCGGATTATCTCGCCGCGCAAAACCTCGCCCCACGCTTCGTCATGGCGCCAAACCCGGAATTGCAGGCGTTGCCCTGGGCCGACAAGCCGTTGCTGGAATTCGAGGCGCGGCGTGCCGAGGCGACCGACGCCGTCTCCGTCCAGCACGGCTATGCCGCCATCGCCGAGACCGGCACGCTGATGCTGCCCTCCGATCCCGCGCGCCCGACCACGCTGAACATCCTGGCGGAGACCGAGATCGTCATTCTCCGCACCTCGCGCATCCAGGGTGCCTATGAGGAAGCCTGGGACCTGCTCCGGCGCGAACGCACCGACCCGGTCAGTGGCGGCTTCATGCCGCGCAACGTCATGCTGGTGACCGGCCCGTCGCGCAGCGCCGATATCGAGCAGACGCTGGAACTCGGCGCGCATGGGCCGCGCCGGCTGCACATCATCCTGCTGGACGACGACCCCGCCGCCTTGCCAGCGGCATGATGCGCCGACGCCTGCGTGGGCTGTCGGAGGCGGATCGCGCGCTGTGGCGTGCCTATGCCGCCGAGATCGTTCCCCTGCCTGGCCGAGAACTGCCGCCGGACCCGACGCCGGCACGGTCTGCGGCGCCTGTCGTCAAGGCGCCGGTCGCCGCGCCGCCAGCCCCCGCGGCGCGCTGGGCACCGCCCGACATCGCCGTGAACACGCCGCCATCGGGCCTCGATGACCGACGGTGGCGCGACCTCCGGCGCGGTCGTATCGCGCCCGAGCGCACCATCGACCTGCATGGTCGCCGCGCGCAGGACGCGCATGCGGCCGTTCACGCCTTCCTCGCCGATGCCTATGCCGATGGGCTGCGCTGCGTGGCCGTGATCACGGGTCGCGGGTCCTCCACCGAAGGCGGCGTGCTGCGGCGGGAATTGCCGCATTGGCTGAACGCACCGGACCTGCGGCGGATCATCCTCGGTGCGGCGCATCCGCACCGGGCGAATACCGGCGCGGTGCACCTGCTGCTGCGGCGACGGCGGTAGAGCAGGTCCGGCTCAGGTGGGCGCGCCTGAACGGGATCGGCTCCAGGCTCAGCGCCCGGCGCGCAGATCCTCGACCGTCCGGAGGGCGTCATCGGCCGACACGCCGAGGCGCGTCATGGCAAAATCCGCCATGCCGAGCGCGATCTCCCTTTCGCCCATCACCACCAGGCCCATCCCCTGTTCGCGTTCCAGGAAGGCGGCTTCCTCATCGTCATGCGCGCGGGCGGCGGCGATGATGGCGGGATTGGCGGCGCGCGCGAGATCCAGGACGCGGCGGCAGCCCGTCGCCTCCGGCATGGCGAGCACGATCATGCGGGCGGTCTCCGGCCGCGCCGCCTGCAGGACCTCGGCCCGCGTGGCGTCGCCCCAGACGACGGGCACGCCAGCGAGGCGCAGCGCCTCGGTCGCGGCGTGGTCGGCCTCGACGACGACATAGGGCTGGTCGTGGCGGTGCAAGGCCTGGGCGACGATGCGCCCGACACGGCCGTGGCCGACCAGGATGGCATGACCCTCCAGCCCCTGTGGCGGCGGCTTGGACAGCCGGGCATGCCCGCGCCGCTTCTGCCAGACTTGGACCCGCCGCGTGCCTTCGAGCCACAGCGCCAATCGATCGGCCAGGATCTGCATCAGCGGCGTGGTGAGGATGGTCAGAGTCACCGCGGCCAGCAGCGGACCGCGCGTTTCCACCGCCAGCAGCCCCGCGGTGATGCCGAGCTGCGCGAGCAGCAGGGAGAACTCGCCGATCTGCGCCATGGCGCCGGCCACGGTTGTCGCTGCGGGCACCGGCACGCGCAGGGCCAGCAGCAGGGCCAGAATGGCGCCGCCGGTGCCGAGCAGCACGGCGATCAGCGTCGCCACAGACGCCCAAGGCATGGCCAGGATGGCGACCGGATCGACCAGCCCGCCGACCGAGACGAAGAACAGTGCGACGAAGACCCGCTGCAACGGCACGGTATCCGCCGCGGCCTGATGGCCGAGCGGGCTTTCCCCCAGCAATACGCCGGCGAAGAAGGCACCGAGCGCCGGCGAGACACCGAACAGCGCCGAGGACCCGAAGGCGGTGCCCAGCGCGGTGACGATGACGGCGAGGGTGAACAGCTCCCGCGAGCCGGTCGCGGCGACGCGCGCCATGATCCGGGGCAGCAGCACCCGCCCGCCAAGCGCCATGGCGGCCAGGAAGGCCAGCAGTTGCAGCAGCGTGCCGGCCAGCGCCGCGGGCAGGCCGCCGGCGTCCCCCGCATTGGCAAGGCCGGGCAGCAGCACCAGGGCGAGCACGACGACGAGGTCCTGCACCACCAGCCATCCCAGCGCGATCCGGCCGGCCTCGCCGCCGAGGCGCCCACGTTCGTCCAGGGCGCGGGTCGAGACGGCGGTGGAGGAGATGGCCAGCGCGAGGCCGAAGATGATCGCGCCGGCCCAGCCGAGACCAAAGGCCAATGCACCGACTGCCGCCCCCAGCAGCGTCCCGAAGGTGACCTGCGCGAGCGCCCCGGGCAGCGCGATGCGCCAGACGGCCAGCAGGTCGCGCGCCCGGAAATGCAGCCCCACCGCGAACAGCAGCAGGGCGACGCCGATTTCGGCGAGGGCCGCGGTGATGCCGGGATCGGCGACGAAGCCCGGGGTATAGGGCCCGACCGCGATGCCGGCGGCGATGTAGCCGAGCAATGGCGGCAGGCGCAGCATCCTCGCGCCAAGGCCGAACGCGAAGGCAAGGGCGAGGCCGACGACGAGCGTCGCCACCAACGGTCCGGCATGGGTCATTGGCGACAGGATAACGTTTTGCGGCGCGGCGTCAGCCCATCGGATCGGTCGTGGCGCCTTCGCCGAGCGGGCGCGTCATCAACACGCTATCCACCCAGCGGCCGTGCTTCCAGCCGATGGCCGGCAGCATCCCGGCATGGGTGAAGCCGGCGGCGGCATGCAGGCCGATCGAGGGCGCATTCGCCGAATCCCCGATGACGGCGACCATCAGGCGGAAGCCCTGGGCGGTGCAGCGCGCGATCAGCGCGTCGAGCAGGGCGCGGCCGGTGCCGCCACGGCCTTCACTAGGCGCGACATAGACCGAGTTCTCGACGGCGAAGCGATAGCCGGGGCGAGGGCGATAGGCGGAGGCATAGGCGTAGCCGATGACGCGGCCACCGCGCTCGGCGACCAGATGGGGGTAGCCGGCCGCCAGGATGGCGTCGCGCCGGCGGGCGATCTCTGCCGGATCCGGCGGTTCGAGTTCGAAACTCGCGAGGCCGTGGGCAACCCAATGGCCGTAGATGGCGGCAATGGCAGGGATATCGTCGGGGCGGCTGTCGCGGATGCTGGGCGGCGTCATGCGGCCAGGGTGTGGGCGAGGGGAGACGGTTGGAAGATGGATGACCCCCTGGGTCGTGCCGCAGGGCTTCCTTCCTGCCCTCGGCTGGGCTATGCGGTTGCGCGACGGACCCGTAGCTCAGCTGGATAGAGCGCTGCCCTCCGAAGGCAGAGGTCGAAGGTTCGAATCCTTTCGGGTCCGCCAGAAATGGCAGAAATCAGCGAGAAAAGGCACTAAATCGGCCTTAGTCCACAAACAGGTCCACAACCTGTTGCTAGATTGGCTGGGGACCGGATCGCATCCACGCGAAATCGTGGGTGCTGGGCACCGTCGCGTGGGCAGGCCCCGAACAGAATGCCCGGGGAGAGGCGACGCTTCGCGGCGCGCGGCGTAAGCGCGCTTACTGCGGCGGGCGGCATCGCCGCTTTGGATCCCTGGGACGACCGCGGCTTCCCGGAGGACGATCAGACGTCCGACCAGCAGTCGGATGCTGCCGAGACGTGGTTCGAAGCCGGCGAGGTCACCTATCAGGGCGCGATGGGGGCAACCTATGCCGGTGAGGTCACCTCCCCCCTCGCGCGGGGCCCATCGTGGCGCCCCGACCAAGCCGTAGACTCGGTGATTGAAGGGTCCAGGTTAGTAGCTGGATAGCCCTAAGCCGAATGTCGCCGCCGTCGCTTGCCAATCATAGCGAAACCGACCAGGCAAACGCCGAACAGAGAAAGGGAGGCCGGCTCAGGGACAGTGGTCGGCGGATCGGTCCGCGTCAGAAAGTATCCAGACTCCGAAGTGAACGAATAGCCGTCAGGCAGATTCATTCCCAGCGTGGCGGTGTTCCCGAAATTTGCGGCGCCACCAAGTTGGGTGAAAACTGAAAGTGAGGCGTCCAGAACGAAGGAGGGATTCTCCGCTGTAACGGTAAATGGCACCAAGACCGTTTCTGACCAAGAACCGTTGCCTATAAAAAACTTCGTATATTCACTGTCTACGCAACTTGCTCCAACTGGACAAATATCTATAAAATTCAAGACATTATATATTACATGACTTGGATCCCTTGCGCTGATTTGAAAAGTTGCCGATGCTGCATCTGGATAGTCAGATGGCAGGCCATTTCTGTCGATGCTCCCTTCAACATGAGCGGAAAGGAATCCCGACACAGATCCGCTGGTCAGACCGGTGATGGTAATGGTGTCCAATATCTGGATCGAGGCTCGCGCTGAACTGCCAGCGGCCAATTGGCCGGAACCATAGAAGAGGACGTCAGAGGCAGCCTGCGCCCGGAGCGTTCCAGCGGGCATGCTTGCCGACGCCGAAGCACTCGCGCCAACGACTGTCTCGCTGAAGAATGCGGTGGGGCCCGGGAAACTCCCGTCCACCTGCACAGGGGGGCCATTCGAAATTCCCGGACCCTGCAACGGGGACAGCCCTCCGTATAGAACAATTTCGGCACGGCTTGGACCGGCTAGTATCGCCGCTAGAACCAGACCAAAGGCCCCTATTCTGAGAGCCCATCCGGGAAGTTTGGATTCACATTGAGGGCGTTGCGGCGAGGCGCCGCAGCATGATGCGGATCATGGCCATGCGGACAAAGGCGGCAGCGATGCGGCAATGCCGCTCGAAATCGCG
>NZ_JBDOQQ010000017.1:0-151531 GCF_039839775.1 Roseomonas sp. CAU 1739 | reverse complement strand
CTCCAAGCTCAAGCAGTTCCGCCGCGTCGCCACACGCTACGAAAAGACCGCCCGCAACTTCCTCGCCGTCGTCACCATCGCCGCCACCATCCTTTGGCTCAGGTAACTGTCCACGGAACCTAGTGCACCCGCGAACAGCCCCCCGCGTCAGAGCTACCGCTTCCCGCCCCACCCCAACCAACGGTTTCCAAAGGCCTCGGGCCTTTGGCGGGGTGGCTTGGAGGGGCGGCGTCCCTCCAATCTTCCTGCGCCCCTGGCCCTCCCGCACCCACCCCCTATGCTCACCCTTCGTCCAAGCCCAAGGGGAGCAACCCGACCATGATTCTGCCGCTCGAAGGTGTCCGCGTCATCGAGGTCGGCCAGGCGCTCGCCGGTCCGCTCGCCGGGGCGATCATGGCCGATATGGGCGCCGACGTGATCAAGGTGGAAAAGCCCGATGGCGGCGACGATGCGCGGGGCTGGGGGCCGCCGTTCGGGCCGGATGGCGTCACCTCGCTGTATTTCCACGGGCAGAACCGCAACAAGCGGTCGGTCACGCTCGACCTGAAGAAGCCCGAGGATGTCGAGGCGCTGCACCGCATGTGCGAGGAGGCCGATGTCCTCATCCAGAACCTGCGGCCCGGCGTGGTCGATGAGATCGGCATCGGCCCGGCGGCGATGCTCGGGCGGCATCCGCGCCTGGTCTATTGCTCGATCTGGGCCTTCGGCGCGACCGGGCCGATGATGATGAAGCCGGGCTTTGATCCCTTGCTGCAGGCCTATGGCGGGATGATGAGCGTGACCGGCCGGCCGCAGGACCCGCCGACCTTCTGCGGCGCGTCGATCAACGACAAGGCGACGGGGATGTTCTGCGTGATCGGCGCGCTGGGCGCGCTGCGGCGGCGCGACATCACGGGGAAGGGCGGGCTGGTCGATACGTCGTTGTTCGAGACGGCGGTGCATTGGGTGGAAGGGCAGGTGAACAACCACCTCGCTACCGGCGATGTGCCGACGCGGCATGGCACGGGGGGTGCGGTGATCGTGCCGTACCAGGTGTTCGATTGTGCCGATCGGCCGATGTGTCTGGCGGCGGGGAATGACCGGCTGTGGGGGCGTTGCGCGGCGGTGCTGGGGCATCCGGAATGGGGGCGCGACGAACGGTTTTCGCGCGGTGCCGCGCGGGTGCGCAACAAGGCGGTGCTGCTGCCGATGATCGAACAGGTGCTGAAGACGCGACCGCGCGATGCGTGGATCACCGCGCTGGAAGCGGCAGGCGTGCCCTGCGCGCCGGTGAACGACATCGGCGAGGTGGTGGCGAGCGCGCAATTCGCGGCCGTCGACATCGTGCAGCACCTGCCGGGCGGACCGACGGTGGTGGGTCTGCCGATCAGCTTCGACGGGGTGCGGCCGCGCTCCGCGCGCGGCGCGCCGAAGATCGGGGAGCACAATGAGGAGGTGCTCGCCCGCCCCGGCCCTACAGGATGAACCAGGCCTGGCCGGGCGCGGTGACCGACTGGATGAGTATGGCGAAGTCGGCAAGGCTGTCGCCGTCCACGTCCCCCGCCGCCACATAGGTCCCGCCGGCGACCAACTGTACCCGCAGGTCGCCCGCCGCGCCGGTGAAGTTCGCACCGCGATAGGTGAAGGCCTGGTCGCCCGCGACCGTGGTATTGGCATCGATCAGCGCGAGCGAGATGCGGTCCAGCGTACCGGCGACGAAGGTGAAGTCGAAGATGACGTCGGGTGCCGCCACGGTGCTGTCGGCCAGGCTGGTCAGGCGGAAATGGTCCGCCCCGGCGCCGCCCGCCAGCGTGTCCGACCCGGTGCCGCCGATGAGGATATCGGCGCCGCCCTCGCCGACCAGGATGTCTGCCCCGCCGAGGCCCTGCAGCAGGTTGCCCCCCGCACCGCCGATCAGCGTGTTCGCGCCGGCATTGCCGGTGCCGTTCGCGACCGTGTTGATCAGGATCAACGTCTCGACGTTCTGGGGCAGGACGAAGCCGGCGCCGTCGGCGGCAAACACCGTGTCGGCGCCCTGGTTGAGGAATTCCACGATCACATCGCCGGCCTGCGCCAGGTACTTGTCGTTGCCCGTGCTGCCGACCAGGCGATCGACGCCTTCCCGTCCATCCAGCGTGTCGTTGCCCGCCCCGCCGTTCAGCGTATCGGCCCCCATATGGCCGGTGATGGCGTTGTCGAGGGCATTGCCGATGAAGCTGTGCGCGTTCGCAGCTGCCGCGGCGAGGTTCTCGACATTGGCACCGAGCGCGTAGGTGGCAAGCCCGGTGCGCACCGTGTCGATGCCCTGGTTCAGCAATTCGACCACCGCATCCGTCGCGGCATCGACGATGTAGGTGTCGTCGCCGATGCTGCCGACCATCCGGTCATTGCCGGTGCCGCCGTCGAGCGTGTCGGCGCCATCGCCGCCATTCAGCGTGTCGTTGGCGCCGAGGCCGCTCAGCAGGTTCGCCGCTGCATTGCCGGTGATGACGTTGGCGAGGCCATTGCCGGTGCCATTGATCGCGGCGGTGCCGGACAGGCGCAGATCCTCCACATTCGCCGCCGCTGTGTGGGTGACGGTGGTGATGACATAGTCCTTGCCGCCATTGGCCAGTTCCACCACGCGGTCGAGCGCGGAATCGACGTAGTAGGTATTGTCGCCGGCGCCGCCGATCATGCTGTCGGCGTCGAGCCCGCCATTGAGCGTGTCGTTGCCGCCGCCGCCGTTCAGCGTGTCGTTGCCGCCGAGACCGCTGAGCAGGTTCGCCGCGGCGTTGCCGGTGATGACATTGGTGAGGCCATTGCCGGTGCCGTTGATCGCGCCCGTCGCCAGGAGGAGGTTCTCCACATTGGCGGCGAGCGCGTGGGTGATGGTGCTGATGACGGTATCGGTGCCGCCATTGATGGCCTCGACGATGCGGTCGAGGGTGGAATCGACATAGTAGGTGTCGTTGCCGGCCGCGCCGACCATGCTGTCATTGCCCGGGCCGCCATTGAGCGTGTCGTTTCCGCCGGCGCCGTTCAGCGTGTCATTGCCGCCCAGGCCCGCGATGCTGTCGGGGCCGCTGCCGCCGGTCAGGCTGTCGGGCCCCGCGGTGGGGCCGCTGGGTGCGGCGATGCCGGCGATGAAGCCGGCCATCGCGGCGGTGCCGAGCGTCGCCGTGACCGCCGGCTTGTTGCTGGTGACCGAGGTGAGTTGGATGCTGAACCCTTCGCGCAACTCGCCGATGCCGGCGGCGGCGAGGTTCACATCCACGCGCATCACGCTTTTTGCCGCGACGCTGGCGGAATAGCGGTCGAAGCTGGCGCCGAGGGTGTAGCCGGTGACCTCGGCGAGGGTGACGCTGCCGGTGGGTAGCACGCCGCCGGCGAAATCCGCCGCCGTGACCGCGTTGGCCCCGGTGCCGACGATGCGCCAGTTGACCGTCAGGGTGGAGCCGACATCGCCGACGCGGATGATGTTGAAGGAGATCGTGTCGGTCGCATCCAGGCTGCCGTTGAGGCGGTGCAGGTAGACGAGCGCATCGCCGCTGGTGACGGATTGCGTACCGGAACCGAGCGTGACGATGCCCCCCGAGGCCTGGCCGGCGGGACCGACGGAACCATTGGCCCCGGCGAAGCCGGCAAGGCCGGCCGTGCCGCTCGCCGCATTGGTGCGGGTCGGCAGCACGACCTCGCTCTCCGGCGTGCCGAAGGCGATGACATAGAGGTCCGGGTATTCCAGCCCGCCCGTGCCGGCGGCGGCGCCGGTGCCGGCATTGCCGCCGGTGCTGATGAAGGTGCTCGAGACGCCGGCGGTGGCGCTGTTGAAATCGGTGACCGCCGCGCGGCCGGTCAGCGTGCCGAGGTTGAGGATGGATCCCGCCGCGCTGCCGCCGCGGCCATTCGCACCGGCATCGCCGCCATCGCCGCCCGACCCGCCATTGCCGCCGATGCCCGCCGCGCCGGAATACAGCGTGCCGGGATCGACCACCTGTGCCTGTGGCAGGACGATGGTGTGGCCGGTCTCATCAACGTAGGAAAAGGCGCTCTCGTAGGCATCCGAGGTGTAGCCGTCGTTGCCGCCATTGCCGCCCTTGCCGCCATTGCTGCCCCATCCACCGGCGCCACCCTGGGCGCCGTTGCCACCCCGGGCGGTGTTGCCTTCCTCGATGTAGCCGGAGACGAGGCGGCCGCCGAACACCACGTCGGTGAGCGAGAGCGTGGCGCCGGCCTGGTTCAGGATGGCACCGCCGGCATTGCCGCCAGCCCCGCCCGCGCCGCCGTCGCCGCCATCGCCGCCGGCCGAGCCATCCCCGCCATTGCCGCCATCGCCCGGTTCGACCCAAAGCGGGTGCTTCTGGTTGTTGAAGAAGAACAGGTCGGTGATGTTGTGGCCTTCGATGCCGGCGCGCCCGCCGAAGGTGAAGCCGCCATCCCCGCCGCGCCCGCCATTGCCGCCAAGGCCGCCCTCGGCATTGTTGTCGCCGAAGCCGACGCGGATCAGCGTCAGCGTGCCGGCATTGGAGATGGCGCCGGCGCGGTCCTCGCCCTTTTCCCCGGCGCCGCCTGCCGCACCGTCGCCGGCGGGCGTGTTGTCCAGCGCGTCCTGGCCGAAATAGGCGAGGGCGCGGTCCTTCTCGCTGCCTTCGAGGATGTTGTTGCCGTTCTGGTCGACCGCATAGCCGCCGGCGATGCTGGTGGGGCCATTGGGCACTGTGGAACTGGCGCCGCGGCCCTGGCTGGCGCCTGCCGAGGCCGGCGTGGCCTGGCTGTTGCCATTGATGAAATCAACACCCACCAGCGTCAGGCTCGCGCCCTGCTTGACGGTGAACTTGGTGCCGAAGCCGTTGTTGAAGGCGATGTCGGCCTGGCCGTCATCGTCGACATCGCCATTGATGGTCAGCGCGCCGCCGGCGGCATCGATCTCGAACCCCGCGGGGTTGGCGAAGGTGCCGACGCTGACATAGAGCGCATTCGACACGCCGGCCGAGAAGACGATGGTGTCCGCCGCGGCGGAGGCATTGGCCTGGGCGATCGCCTCGCGCAGGCTGAACACGCCATCATTGGCATCCACAACATCGGCGTTCGTCGTGACCGTGTAGGTCGTCATGCAGCAACCTTTCCGAATATATCGAAGTCGGATCGGTTCGATGATGTGTGGTAAGGTCGCGGCTGCACAAATGGAAGTTCTGCAACCCGTGGTGGTGGTGGCGCGCCGGTCCGGCCTACCGCGATGGCGTCACGACGCGGCCTTCAGGTCGCGGCCATGCCGTGTCCAGCGCACCGGCGCAGGCTGCGCAAGCCAGGCGCGCGCGTGCCGGCGTCGGAGGCACGACAGCAATCCCGGAGGCCCATGATATGGACACCCGATCTCAGTCATCCTGTTCCAACCGGTCGATATCCTCATCCGACAGGCCGAAATGATGGCCGATCTCGTGGATCAGCACGTTGCGGACCAGGCGGAACAGATCCTCCCCGGTCTCGATCCATTCGAGCAGGATGGGTTCGCGATACAGCAGGATGCGGTCAGGCTCGCTCGGGATGTCGCCGGCGGATTTGTGGGTGAGCGGCACGCCCTGATACAGGCCGGTCAGCTCCCAGGGGCTGTCGAGGCCCATCTCCTGCAATGTCTCGTCATCCGGCACGTCCTCGACCAGGATGGCGGTGCCACGCACCATGTCGCGCAGTGGCTGGGGGATGGCGGCGAGCGCATGCTCGGCCATCTCCACAAGGTCATCGAGGCCGGGCGGGGTGGTGAAGCGCATGGCGCGTCATGCGGGGCGCGGCAGCGTGTCGTCAAGCAGATCAGGAGGTTGCGATGGTCGAGACGCTGGATGCGGCGGCGCGCGCGGCGCTGGCACGGGACCTGCCGGACTGGGCGATGGTCGCGGGGCGCGACGCCATCACACGGGCCTTCCGCTTCGCCGATTTTTCCACGGCCTGGGGATTCATGGCGCGCGTGGCGCTGCTGGCGGAGCAGCAGGGACACCACCCGGAATGGTTCAATGTCTGGAACCGGGTTGAGATCACGCTGTCCACCCATGATGCGGGCGGGCTGAGTGCGCGGGATGTGGCGCTGGCGGCGGCGATCGACGCGTTGGGAGCGTGATGGCGGAAGGCGGAACCGGAGTGGGCTCTGCCCCCTCCGGGCCTCCCCCACCAAAGGCCAGTGGGCCTTTGGAAACCTTGACTTGGCGTTGGGCGCGGACGCACGTCGTGATGGCGACGGAGAATTCAGGCACGGGGCCTGATCCTGCCTGCCTCGCCGGGCGCTGGATTCGATTCCGTTCGCCTATGCTCACGGCAGCGGCTCCAGCCCTTTGTTTTTTCGAGCATCTTCACCCGACCAGGTGATTCCACATGATCGGGATCTGCTCCAGGTATCGGTTTTCAAAGGCCCATCCGCCATTGGTGGGGTGGCTTGGAGGGGCAACGCCCCTCCAACCATCGTCTCCCGAGGAGCCCCCGACCTCCCCCGCGGCTACAGCGCCCGCCAGCCGATATCCCGCCGGCAGAACCCCTCCGGCCAGTCGATCGTGTCCACGGCCGCGTAGGCGGCGGCCTGGGCCTCCGCCAGCGTCCGGCCGGTGGCGGTCACGCCCAGCACGCGCCCGCCGGTCGCGATCAGCGCGCCATCCTCCCGTCGCGCCGTGCCGGCGTGGAAGACCTGCACGCCAGGGATTTGCGCAGCGCGTTCCAGCCCGTGGATCTCGGTGCCCTTCGCGTAGGACCCCGGATAGCCGCGCGCGGCCATCACCACGACCAGGGAATGCACCGGGTCCCATCGTAGGTCGAACTTCGCCAGTTCCCCATCGCAGGCGGCGAGCAACGCCGGCAGCAGGTCGGACCGCAGCCGCACCATCAGCGCCTGGCATTCGGGGTCGCCGAAGCGGACGTTGAATTCGATCAGGCGGGGGCCATCCGCGGTGATCATCAGCCCGACGAACAGCACGCCACGGAAGGGCGTGCCGCGCCGCGCCATCTCGGCCAGCACGGGGTTGACGATGCGCGCCATGACATCGTCGCGCAGCGCGTCGGTGAAGACCGGCGGCGGCGAATACGCCCCCATGCCGCCGGTGTTCGGGCCGGTGTCGCCATCGCCGACGCGCTTATGGTCCTGCGCGGCACCCAGCGGCAGCGCCGTGGTGCCGTCGCATAGCGCGAAGAAGGAGACCTCCTGCCCGACGAGGCATTCCTCGATCAGAACCAGTGCGCCGGAGTCACCATGGATACGGGATTCCATGATGTCGGCGATGGCGGCTTCGGCTTCGGCGACGGTGGCGGCGACCACCACGCCCTTGCCGGCGGCAAGGCCATCGGCCTTCACCACGATGGGCGCGCCCTGTTCGCGGATATAGGCGCGGGCCGCGGCCGGGTCGGTGAAGCGGGCCCAGCGCGCGCCTGGCGCGCCGGCGGCATCGGCCACTTCGCGGGTGAAGGCCTTGCTGCCTTCCAGCCGGGCGGCGGCCCGGGACGGCCCGAAGCATTTGATGCCGGCATCGGCGCAGGCATCGGCCAGCCCCGCGACCAGCGGCGGTTCGCCGCCGACCACGACGAGATCGACGCCCTTGTCCCTGGCGAAGCCCAGCAGGCCGGGAATATCGAGCGAATCGATCGCCACGCATTCCGCGACTTCCGCGATGCCCGCATTGCCCGGCGCGCACCACAATGTGTCGAGCAGCGGCGACGCCGCGATCGCCCAGCACAGCGCGTGTTCGCGCCCGCCGCCGCCGACCACCAGGACCTTCATGGTACCCCCGTTCCGCACCGCATCGCGCCTGCCCCCGCTTTGGACCGGCCGCGCCTTAGCATAGGGTGGGCCCATGGACACCCCGGCCGTCACCAACATCCCGGAATATGCCGTCTCGGACCTGGCGGGGGCGATCCGCCGCACGCTGGAAGGCGCCTTCGGCCGCGTGCGCGTGCGCGGCGAGATCACCGAGCTGAAGCGCTACCCCTCCGGCCATACATATCTCTCGCTGAAGGATGCGGATGCGAAGATCGAGGCGGTGATCTGGAAGACCGCTCTGCGTAACATCGGCACCATGCCGGAGAACGGCGTGGAGATGATCGCGACGGGGCGGATCTCCACCTACGCGGACCGGTCCAAGTACCAACTCGTGATCGAACGGCTGGAATATGCCGGCGAGGGCGCGCTGCTCGCGAAGATCGAGGCGCTGCGCCGCCGCCTGCTGGACGAAGGACTGTTCGACGACGCCCGCAAGCAGGCCATCCCACGCCTGCCGCAGGTGATTGGCGTCGTGACCTCCGAGAAGGGCGCGGTGATCCAGGACATCCGCACCACCATCGCGCGGCGCTTCCCCCGCCGCATCCTGCTATGGCCGGTGGTGGTGCAGGGTCAGGGCGCGGCGGAACAGATCGCCGCCGCCATCCGCGGCTTCGACGCGATCCAGCCTGGCGGCCGCGTGCCGCGCCCCGATGTGCTGATCGTCGCGCGCGGTGGCGGGTCCCTCGAAGACCTGATGGCCTTCAACGAGGAGATCGTCATCCGCGCCGCCGCCGCCTGCACCATCCCGCTGATCAGCGCGGTGGGGCATGAGACGGACACCACGCTGATCGACTATGCCTCCGACCGCCGGGCGCCGACGCCGACGGCGGCAGCGGAACTGGCGGTGCCGGCGCGGGCGGAGATGGCGGCCTCCCTCGCCCAGACCGGCGCGCGGCTGGCGCAGGCGGCGGCGGGGCTGCTGAACGGTACGCGGCTGCGACTGCTGCGGGCCGAACGGCGGCTGCCGGACGTGCCGGCGCGGCTCGCGCAGTCGCGCCAACGGGTGGATGACATCGGGGATCGGCTGCCGCGCGCGCTGGTCGGGCTGCTGGCTGGGCGGCGCCAGGCGCTGGCGGGGCTGCGCGTGCCGCATCCGCGCGAAGGCATCCTGGCGCGCCGCGCCGCCGTGCAGGCACTGACCCTGCGCCTGTCCGCCGCCTGGGGGCGGCAGCGCGATGCGCGGGCGACAGCGCCGGCCCTCACAAGGCTGTCGCCCGCCCCGGTGCGGGCGCTGGTGCGGCAGAAGCGGGCCGTGCTGGATGGCCTGTCGGCGCGGTTGGAAAGCGCGTCGTATCAATCCGTCCTCGCGCGCGGCTTCGCCCTGGTGCGCGATGTGGACGGCCACGCCGTCACCGCCGCGAAGGGCGTCGCACCCGGCCAGGCGCTGCGACTGACCTTCGCGGATGGGGAGGTGCGCGCGCAGGCCGACGGCGCGGCCCCACGCCGCAAGGGACAGGCGCCGGAACAGGGGTCGTTGCTGTGACGGGGGATCGTGATGCGGAACCGGAGAGGGCCTTGCCCTCTCCGGACCTCACCCACCAAAGGCCAGTGGGCCTTTGGAAACCCTTTCCTGGTGCCGGGCGCAACGGGGCGGTCACACCGATGAGCACGCTGCCGGCGGGTGGTCCGAACAGCCATCCGGGCGCGCGGCACGATGCAGGCACCGCACTGCCTGCGGCTCCGTCATGCCCGGGGACCGGGATCGCTTTCCAAAGGCCCACCGGCCCTTGGCGGGCAGGGGCGGCGCCCCTCTCCGTCGTGCGCCGGGCCATGCTCGCCCTTCCGGCGCTGTTGCTCGTCCGCCCGGCCGCGGCCGTCACGCTCACCGAACGCGGCCTCGCCCAGGGTGGATTCGTGGTCGGGCGCGCCGCACCGGGCACGCGCGTCTCGCTCGATGGCCGGGCGTTGCGCGTTTCGGTGGATGGCGCCTTCGCCTTCGGTTTCGGGCGCGACCAGGGCCCCTCGGCGGTGCTGGCGGTGACGCATCCGGACAACCGGCGAGAGGAGCGGCGACTGGCCATCGCGCGCCGCCAATGGCAGGAACAGCGCATCAACGGCCTGCCACCGGAACAGGTCACGCCGGATGCCGAGACGCTGCGCCGTATCGAGCGCGAGCGGGAGAAACTCGGCGTCGCGCGCGCGACGGACAGCGCGTTGACCGGCTTCGCGACCGGCTTCATCGCACCGGCGTCGGGACGGATCTCGGGCGTCTATGGCAGCCGCCGCGTGCTGAACGGGCAGCCGCGGCAGCCGCATTACGGGTTGGACTTCGCGGTGCCGACGGGCACGCCGCTGAAGGCCGTGGCGGCGGGGCGGGTGACGCTGGCGGACCAGTTCCACTTCTTCGGCAACCTGATGGTCATCGACCACGGGCATGGGGTGAATTCGCTCTATGCGCATCTGTCGGCGATCGAGGTGCGCGACGGGCAGATGGTCGCGCAGGGGGATCGCATCGCGCTGTCCGGGGCGACCGGGCGGGTGACCGGGCCGCATCTGCATTTCTCGTTCTCCTGGTTCCAGACTTTCCTCGATCCGCAGCCGGTGGTGCTGGGCGCATGAGCACGTCGCTCGCCTGGGACGAACGCTACGGCGGCGGTGATTTCCAGTTCGGGGAGGCGCCGAACCTGTTCCTGCGGTCGCAGGCGCATCGGCTGCGGCGCGGGATGCGCGCGCTGGCGGTGGGCGATGGGGAAGGGCGCAACGGCGTGTGGCTGGCCGAGCAGGGGCTGGATGCCACCGCGGTCGATTGGTCGGCGGTGGGGCTCGGGAAGGCCCGCGCGCTGGCGGCGCGGCGCGGCGTGCCGATCACGACCGTGACGGCGGACCTGTCGCGCTGGGATTGGCCCGAGGCGCGCTTCGACCTGATCGCCTGGATCTACGTGCATCTGCCGCCGGAGGACCGGGCGCTGGCCTGCGCGGGGGCGATGCGGGCGCTGGCACCCGGCGGGCTGCTGGTGATGGAATGCTTCACGCCGGCGCAGGAAGGCCGGCGCAGCGGCGGGCCGAAGGACCCGGCGCTGCTGTGGTCGCGCGCGCTGGTGGAACGGCACTTCGCGGGGCTGGAGGTGCTGGAATTGCTCGAAGGCGCGGTGCGGCTGGATGAAGGGCCGCGGCATCAGGGCCTGGCGGAAGTGGTGCGGGCGGTGCTGCGGCGGGTGGGCTGAGCGCCCGGGGCGGCTTGCGTTCGACGACGCTCGCGAAAGCCGATCCAACCCTTCGATAGCGCGGGCATCGTCACAGTCGGGCGCGACCTGCGTCAACCGAAAGGGTCGATGCTGATGCCAGGCGAAGCGCTGTCGCCAGTATCCGCCAGGTGCAGCGTGCCGCCGATGACGATCGGCCCCGCCGCGAATTGCGTCCCGTCGTTCGGGGATGCCAGGCGGTCGCGCAGCGAGCCTGCGGCGCCAAGCGAAAGGTCGCCACCGGGCAGCGGTGGTGGCGGCGGCGCGGTGACACCGCGCAGCAGGATGCTGTCCGTCACGCCGTAGGTCACCAGCAGGCCCGCCGCGGTGGTCGTCATGCTGGACGATCCGGCGCCGATGATGACGAAGGCGTCCTGCGTCATGTCGAAATCCACGATCACGTCGGCGCCGTCGCCAGGGCGGAAGATGAAGGCATCGCCGCCGGTGCCACCCCACAGCGTGTCGGCCCCGGCGCCACCCTCCAGCGTATCCGCGCCTGCCTGGCCGAACAGACGGTTCGCCAATTGATTGCCCAGCAGCACGTTCGACCCGCCATTGCCCGAACCGAAGACCGCACTGCCCGCCAGCACCAGCACTTCGGCCTGCGCCGACAACCAATAGCCATCGGCGCCGGAGGCGATGACGGTATCGGTGCCGCCATCCACGCCTTCGACGACGCGATCCGCGCGGCCGTCGACCAGATAGGTGTCGTTCCCCGCCGCGCCGCGCAGCGTGTCGATGCCTGTGCCGCCATCCAGCCGGTCACGGCCCGCCCCGCCGCGCAGATCATCCCGTCCGGCGCCGCCCTCCAGCGTGTCGTCACCGGCGAGACCGACCAGCATGTTCGCCGCGGCATTGCCGATGATGCGCGTCGCCGTCGTCGCGCCGATGCCCTGGGCCGCGCCGGCGGCCTCGCTCAGCACCAGCACCTCGACCGATCCGGGCAACCGGAAGGACGCCGAGGCCAGCACCGTATCCGCGCCGCCCCCGGCGACCTCGACCACGCGATCCTGCTGGCCGGTCACCTGATACAGGTCGTCGCCCGCGCCGCCGTTCAGCAGGTCGGCACCGGCGCCGCCATCGAGCGTGTCCTGCCCGGCGCCACCCAGCAGCGTGTCATTTGCGGCGCCACCGGACAGGCTGTCCTGGCCGTCCTCGCCATACAGCCGGTCGGCGCCCGCCATGCCGAACAGTACGTCGTCCCCGGTGCCGCCGAGCAGCGTGTCGCCGCCGCCGCCGCCATAGGCGCGGTCCTGCCCGGCACCGGCGCGCACCAGGTCGCCTGCATCCTCAGGGCCGGCAAGCATCGGGTCGAGGCGGAAGACCTCGCCGCCGTAGTCGACGACGTAGAGCGCGCCGTCCAGGCCTTCATTGATGGCGACAACGCTGTTGATCGTCCCGGCGTTCGCGGTGGTCAGCCCGGTGAGTTCGATGCGCGTCCAGATCCCGTCACCGTCGGAGTCCTGCAGCGCAAACAGCTTCGCGCTGCCCGAATCGCTGAAGATGTAGGCGCCGTGCAGCGCCTCGGAGGGGCCGCGGTAGACGGTGCCGCCGGTCACCGCGCTGCCGTCGCCCGAGGCATGGGTATAGACATGGATCGGCATGGTCAGGCCGGCGGGCGACGCATTGGGCGGGTTGTAGGGCTGGTCGCCTTCGAACAGGCGCCAGCCGTAGTTGGCGCCGGCGGCGCCGATGTCGATCTCCTCCCGGGCGCCCTGGCCGACATCGGCGATGAACAGCCGGCCGGTCGCGGAATCGAAGCCGTTGCGCCAGGGGTTGCGCAAGCCATAGGCCCAGATCTCGTCCAACCCCGCCACGCCGACAAAGGGGTTGTCGCCAGGGATGGCGTAGTTGCGCGCGGCGTCGGCGGCGAAGTCGTCGCCATCGACATCGATCCGCAGCATCTTGCCGAGCAGCGTGCCGAGGTTCTGCGCGTTGTTGAAGGGATCGCCGCCGCCGCCGCCGTCGCCTACGCCGGCATAGAGCATGCCGTCCGGGCCGAAGGCGATCCACCCACCCTTGTGGTTGCCGAAATCGGGCTGCGGGATCTCGATGATCGTCCGAGCACTTTCCGGCAACGCCGCGCCATCGGCGCCCATCCGGTATTCGCGGATCTCGCTGGCGCCGCCGGGCTGCGAGAGGAAGACGAAGAAGCGACCATTCGCCGCGAAGTCGGGATGGAAGGCGAGGTTGAGCAGGCCGCGTTCCCCAGTGGTCGGCACCGCGCCGACCAGGTCCAGCACGGGTGTCGCGGCGATGGTGCCGGTGGCGATGTCCATCGCCTTCACCAGGCCGGCGCGTTCGACGATGAACAGCCGGCCCGAACCATCCGGCGCGGCGATGGCCGCGACCGGGCTTGCGAGGCCGGCGGCAATGCGCACAGCCGAGACGCCAGCCGGCGCATCGCCGGTCGCGAAGGCTGTGATCAGGTCGTCGCCGGCGCCGCCGTTCAATGTCTCGGCCGATTGCGTCCCGGTCACGTCGGCCACGTCGATCATCCTGTCTTCCGCCGCGCGACAGTAGAGGCGGTTGTCGCGCCGCGGCGATCACACAGGCGTCAGCCCGTGGTCAGGCCGCCATTGATCACGGCCGACACGACGGAGACGACGATCGAGCCGAGCAGAGCCGCACCGAAACTGGCGACCGTGAAGGCCGGCACCAGCCAGGCGACCAAGGACAGCATCCCCGCATTCACCACCAGCAGGAACAGGCCGAAGGTGAGGATGGTGATCGGAATGGACAGCAGGACCGCGATCGGGCGCACCGTGGCGTTGACGATGCCGAGCACGATCGCCGCGAGAAGCAGCGTGGTGCCGTCCTGCGCCGCCAATCCCGGCACGATCGACACGGCCACCCACAACGCCACGGCGGCGATCGCGGTGCGGACGACGAAGGCGAGCATTTCCTCCTGACCTCCTCGGCATGCTAGACGGCGCAGCCGGCTTCGCCTCGCCGCGCCGATCTATTCTGCCCTGGAACGAATGAATTCCGCCACTCTTGCCGGCTGCGGCGCGCTGATTCTCTGGGCCTTTCTGGCATTGCTCGCGCGAATGGCGAGTGGTCTGCCGCCACTGCAACTGACGGCATTGGGATTCGCCGTCGGCGGGTTGATCGCCTTCGTCGTTGTTGCCGCGCAGGGGCGGCTGGCGCTGCTCCGCCAGGGGCCATTGGCCTGGGCGCATGGGGTGGGCGGGCTGTTCGGCTACCACGCGCTGTATTTCGCCGCACTCGCCCTGGCGCCGGCGGTCGAGGCGAACCTGCTCAACTACCTCTGGCCGTTGCTGATCGTGTTGCTGTCGGCACCGATCCTGGGCCTGCAGCTGGGCGCGCGACGCATCGGGGGCGTGGCACTCGGCTTCGCCGGTTGCGTGCTGCTGGTGGGGGCGGGGGCGTCCTTCCCCCCGGGGGCGGCACCGGGCTTCGCGGCCGCGGTGGGCTGCGCGGTGGTGTGGTCCGTCTATTCCGTCACGTCGAAGCGAATGGATGCGGTGCCGACCGAGGCGCTGGCCGGCTTCTGCCTGGCGACGGCGCTGCTCGCCGGTGTGGCGCACCTGGCGTTCGAGGCGACGGTGCTGCCCGATGCGCGGCAATGGATGGCGCTGCTGCTGTTGGGAGCCGGGCCGCTCGGCGCTGCCTTCTTCCTGTGGGATGCGGGGATGAAGCGGGGCGATCCGCGGCTGCTCGGCACGCTGGCCTATGCGGTGCCGGTTGCCTCCACGCTGCTGCTGGTGGCGGCGGGGGAAGGGGTGCTCACCTGGCGTGCCGCGGTTGCCGCGCTGCTGGTCGCGGGTGGCGGGCTGCTGGCGGCGACGGCGCGGGGCTGATCCGGCCGGCGGCGGTTTCCGCGCGCGCGGAAAACCTTCTAGCCTTGCCGCGTCAGCGGTGCGGCATCGCGCCGGGCGGGAGGACAGCAGGGATGACAGTTTCGCGTCGCGGCGTGATCGCCGCAGGCCTCGCCGGCGCCGCCGCGCCCGGCATGGCGCGTGCGCAGGGCGCCTGGCCGGGTGAGCGGCCGATCCAGGTGATCGTGCCGTTCCCGCCGGGCGGCGGCACGGACATCAACATCCGCGCCATGATCCCGTTCTTCGAGAAGCACCTGCCCGGCGCACGCTTCGTCGTGGTGAACCGGCCCGGCGCGGGGGCCGAGATCGGCTACACCGCCATGGCGCAGGCCACGCCCGATGGATACACCATCGGCACCGTCATCACGCCGAGCCTGCAGACCAACACGATCGAGCGGACGCCGCGCTACTCGCTGCGGGACTTCGCCTATCTCGGTTCGGTGGTCGAGGACCCGAGCGGCTTCCATGTCGCGCCGAGCAGCCCGCTGCGCACCGTCGCGGATCTGGTGCGCGCGGCGCAGGCGGCACCGGGCACCATCGCGGTCGGCACGGCGGGCATCGGGTCCGACGACCATCTGCTGATGATCGAGCTCGAGAATGCCGCCGGCGTGCGGCTGAACCACGTGCCCTTCTCGGGCCAGGCGCCGACCGTCACCGCGCTGATCGGCGGGCATATCCAGATCGCGTCGATGAACATGGGCGAAAGCGTCGGGCTGATCCGCGAGGGACGGGTGCGGCCGCTGGCCACCGCCGGCGCGCAGCGCTTCCCGATGACGCCGGAGGTGCCGACCTTCGCCGAGTCCGGCTTCCCGATCGACACGCGCGTGGTGCGGTCGATGGTGACGCAGGCGGCGGTGCCGGTGCCGATCCTGGCACGGCTGCAGGCGATGCTCGCGGAGACGATGCGCGATCCGGCCTGGATCGCCGAGGCGGACCGGCTGTTCATCCCGCTGAAATACCGCTCGGCCGAGGACACCTACCGGATTGTGTGGGATGAGGATGCGGCGCTGCGCGCCTTGTGGGCGCGGCGCCCCTGGAAGGATGGCTGAGACGTGGCGCGGCTGATCGATCTTTCGACCCCGGTGCGCACCGGGCATTTCCGCTGGGTCGTCGAACGGCGCTTCGCCAAGACGCACGACACCGGCGGCGGGCAGGCGACATGGGCCGGGTGGAACGTGCACGCCTTCACCCATATGGACAGCCCGCGTCATGTGGACCCGCAGGGGTTCACGACGGATGCCATCACGCTCGACATGACCGTGGGGCCGGGGGCGGTGATCGATGTGTCCGACGTGCCGGCGAATACCGCGATCCCGGGCGAGCACCTGGCCGCCGCCGGCGCGCATGTGCAGCCCGGCGACTTCGTGCTGGTGCGCACGCGCTGGGATGAACGCGCGAGCCTCGACACCGAGGATTTCTGGCGCCAGGCGCCGTGGATGACGGCGGAAGGATCGATCTGGCTGCGCGAGCGCGGCATCAAGGCGGTCGGCTTCGACTTTCCGCAGGACCATTGCATCCGCAATTTCCTGACCGGCGAGCCGCGCCCGCCGCTCCCCGAGCATGTGACGCATTTCCACCTGCTGGCGCGCGGCGTGATCATGTTCGAATACCTGTGCAACATGGGTGCGCTGAAGCAGCCCCGGAATCGGGTGGTCGGCCTGCCGGTGAAGATCCCGGACAGCGACGGCGCGCCGGCACGCGTCATCGCCATCGAGGATGAATCATGACCCGCGCCGCATTGGTGACCGGCGGCGGTTCGGGCATCGGCGAGGGGATCGCGAAGCGGCTGGCGTGCGATGGCGCCGCCGTGCTGGTCGCCGACATCAACGAAGCCGGTGCCGCCCGCGTGGCGCAGGAGATCACCGCCGCGGGCGGCGTCGCGGCACCATGGCGCATGGACGTGACCGATGAAGCCTCGGTCGACGCCGCGGTGGCCGAGACGCAGCGTCGCTTCGGCCGGCTGCGTATCGCCGTGTGCAATGCCGGCATCACCGACCGCGTGCCGGTGCTGGAGATGTCGCTCGAAGCCTTCGAGCGTGTGCTGCGGGTAAACCTGGTCGGCTGCTTCCTGACGGCGCGGGCCGCCGGGCGCGCCATGGCGGCGGCACCCGATGCGGGCGGGCGGATCGTGACGATCTCCTCCGTCTCGGGGCAGTTCGGCGGGACGGGGCGGGCGGCCTATGGCGCCAGTAAGGGCGGCATCGAGATGCTGACGCGCGTGCTGGCGGTGGAACTCGCCCCCCATGGCATCCTGGTGAATGGCGTGGCACCGGGGCCGACCCAGGTGGCGCGCACCGCGCATGGACCGCGCCAGCGCGCCGCGTTCCTCGACCGCATGGCGGTGAAGCGGTACGGCACGCCCGAGGATGTGGGCGCGGCGGTGGCGTTCCTGTGCAGCGCGGACAACGCGTTCGTCACGGGGCAGATCCTGAACGTGGATGGGGGATTTGCGTCGTCGGGGGTGATGTATGATCCGGGGGAAGGGGCGTAGGTTGGAGAGAGGCGCCGCCCCTCTCCAAAACGTCACCCCGCCAGGGGCCGGCGGGCCCCTGGGCCGCGGGTATTTGGCACCGGGCGCCAGTGTGAAGCGCGAATGGTCGATCCGGCGCCCGAAAACAGGCACCGCTGACGTGCCAATCACGCGCGGACCATCCTCGCCCGACCGTAGCGCCAAGCACCAGGTTGAGGTTTCCAAAGGCCTCAAGCCTTTGGTGGGGAGAGGTCCGGAGAGGGGCAAAGCCCTTCTCCGGCTGCCACCTACCCCTTCTCGTCGCTGACGATCCGCCCATCCACCAGATGCACACGCCGCGTCGTGCGTCGCGCCAGTTCGGCATCGTGCGTCACCACCAGCACGGCACGGCCTTCGTCGCGCGCCAGCCGGGCGAAAATGTCGAAGACGGCGGCGGCGTTCTTCGTGTCGAGGTTGCCGGTCGGCTCGTCGGCCAGCAGCAGCACCGGATCGTTGGCCAGGGCGCGCGCGATCGCGACGCGCTGGCGCATGCCGCCCGAGAGTTGTTCCGGCAGCTTGTCGGCCGCCGCAGCCAGGCCGAGCGCGTCGAGCAGCATGCGCGCGCGGGCTTCGGCCGCCGGGCGGTTGAGTGCGCCGCGCCGGCGTATCGGGATCAGCACGTTGTCGAGCGCGGTGAATTCCGGCAGCAGGAAATGGAACTGGAACACGAAGCCGAGCCGCGCCAGGCGTAGCGCCGCGAGGTCGGAGGGCGGCAGCGACGCGGTGTCGTGGCCTTCGAGCAGGACCCGCCCCGCGCTGGGCCGGTCGAGCAGACCGAGCAGGTAGAGGAGCGAGGATTTGCCGGACCCCGAAGGGCCCGTGATGGCGACGAATTCGCCGCGTTCGACCGTCAGATCGATCTCGCTGACCAGCGTGACGCCCTCGGGCAGCGTTCGGGTGACGCCTTCCGCGACCAGCAACGGCGCGGTCGTGCTCACGCCGCGCCGCGCACGATCTGCACCGGATCCAGCCGAGCCGCGCGGCGCGCCGGGATCACCGCGGCGAGGGCGGCCGAGAGCAGCGCGAAGCCGGAGGCGATGGCGTAGATCCGCCAGTCGCGCGCCAGCAGGAAGCGGTCGTTGCCGGCCGGCGTCTCGCTGGTGAAGCGCACCTGGGCGAGGCCTTCGATCATTAGCTGGCCGATCAGGCAGCCCAGCACGGCCCCGAGGAAGCCGGCGATCAGTCCCTGGAGCAGGAACAGCAGCTGCACGTCGCCTTCGGTGAAGCCCAGCGATTTCAGGATGGCGATGTCGCGCGTCTTCTCGAACACCACGGTCGAGATGATGTTGTAGATGCCGAAGGCGGCGACCAGGAGGATCGCGCCGGTCACGCTGTACATGATGGCGTTCTGGATGATGAAGACGGTGAGGATGTTGCGGTTCTGCTCCTCCCAGCTTTCGGTGCGTTCGCCAAAGCGGGCCTCGATCTCGCGCGCCAGGGGCTCGGCCTGGGTGACGTCGGCCAGGCGCAGCAGGATCTGGTTGACCACGTTGGGCCGGTCCTGCAGCACCTGGTTGACCTTCAGCAGCACGTAGCCGGCCGACTGGTCCATGGTGGCGAGCCCGGTATGGAACAGCCCGACGATCTTCATCTGCAGCGAGACGCCGCGCGGGGAAATGGCGACCACCGTATCGCCCAGCTGCACGCCCAGGCGCAGGGCCAGCGTGTCGCCGATGATCAGGCCGTTGGCGGTCGAGCGCAGATCCTCGAGCCGGCCGGCGAGCATGTCCTTCTCGATGTTCGAGACGCGGGCGTAGCGCGTGGGATCGATACCGGTGACGGTGATCGATACATCGCGCGACCCATAGCGCAGCAGCGCTGCGCCGGTCAGGATGGGTGATGCGGCGGCGCCGGGCATCGCTTCGAGGACCGCGAGCTTTTCCCCGGGTGCGCGGATGCCGCGCACGCGGTCCACCGGCTTCACGCCGTTGATGGCGACGGCGCCGTCCGGTGCGGCCATCTGCGCCGCCTGCGGCGCCGGGTGGCGCGTTTCGTCCTTGATGACGATGTGCGGCTGCACATCGATCACCTGCTGGATGAAATAGGTCTGGAAGCCCCGCATGATCGAGGTGATGGCGATGAAGAAGGCGACGCCCAATGCGACGCCGAGCACGCTGACCAGGGTCTGCCGCCGCCGCCGCGACAACATGCCGCGGGCGAGGTCGAGGATCAGCCTCATGGCCGCAGCCGCACGGTCTGCCCATCCAGCAGCGTGGCCGGCGGATTGAGCACGACGGCTTCGCCGCGGGCCAGGCCGCGCAGGATCTCGACCGCGCGCGGACCCTGTACGCCGACTTCGACCGGGCGGCGTTCGACGGTCTCCCGCCGCACGACGAAGACGCTGCCGTCGCGCACCGCCGCGGGCGGCACCAGCACGGCGTCATCGGTCCGGCGCAGCACGATGTTCGCCTCCACCGTCATGCCGATCATCAGGGGCGTGTCCTGGGGCAGGACGAGGCGCACACGATAGGCCTTGCGGGTGGCGTCGCCCTTGGGGGTGATCTGGCCGACAGTCGCGTTCAGGACGCGGTTGGGGAAGGCATCGGCGCGCAGCAGGACGGCCTGGCCGTCATGGACCTGGGCGATATCCTCCTCATCGACCTCGGCGGTGATGCGCAGCGGGCGAGGCTCACCGATCCAGAACAGGGAGGCCGGGGTGTCGACCACCTCGCCGGGTTCGACATCGCGGCGCAGCACCACGCCGGCGGCCGGCGCGCGGACGATGTAGTCGTCGAGCCGGCGGCGGGCGGCATCGGCGGCGGCCCGCACGGCGCGGGCTTCGGCCTCGGCCCGGTCGAGGGCCGAGCGGGAGGCAATGTCGCGGGTGACCAGGGTGCGGGTGCGGGCGAGTTCGTCATCGGCGAAGCGGGCGCGGGCGTCGGTTTCCTCGACCCGGTGCAGGGCTTCGCGGTCGTCGAGTCGGGCGAGGGGCTGGCCTTCGGTGACGCGCTGGCCTTCCTCGACCATCACCTCGGTGACGCGGGCGCGCACGGCCGGGCCGACGCGCGCCCAGTGGACCGGTTCGACGCTGCCGGTGGCGTAGACGGCGCGCAGGGCCGGGCCGGTGGTGGCGACGGCGATGGCGACGGCCGGGGGCATGGTCCACCAGAACCAGCCGCCGGCGGTGGCGAGGGCGAGGGCGACCAGGACAATGATGCGACGGCGCATGGCCTGGCATGGGTAGCACGGGATGCAGGCCGGCGCTGCGGGGCGAAACACACGGTTGCGCGGCAGGCGTCCGGGCGGTAGAGAGCGCCGCCCGAGGCTGCGTGGGAACACGCGGCGAGGCAGGGGCCGGCATAGCTCAGTGGTAGAGCAACTGATTCGTAATCAGTAGGTCCGCGGTTCAAATCCGCGTGCCGGCACCAGCACTTACGAGACTTATCCACAGCCTGAAAATGCAGCGCGGACCCCATGCGGACCCGCTAGGCCCAATTTCGCGCGCGCCGAAGGGCGATTGCCAAGGTCTTGCGGCCCACGAAGTCGTCGCCCTAGCGTCGCGCCCTCAGGCGTGAGGAACCGTGCGATGCCCGAATGGAGCGACCTGCCTTCTTGGTTGAGAATGGCAATCGTCATCGGCGGGATATTCGCCTTTGTCGTATGGCACCATCACGGCCTCGACCAAGATGAGCGTCAAAGTAATCGGCACCCCGCCCCAACAGCCCATCAGATGCGTCACCACATCCGGCACGCGCGGCAGGACATCGCCCTCATCGCATATCTCTTGGTGGCGATCCTTCTGGCCCTGATCTGGATCGGCAATAAGCTCTAGCCGCCGAGAACGGTTGGGATCTTGGCCACAAAACCGGCTCAAGGCCCGCTCCCGCGCAGATCGAGCCGGCCAAGCTGGTTCACCAAGCGGATCAGATCGGCGTCTATCGCTTCCTCGGCCGCCTCTCGCCGGTCGCAAAGCCGGTTGAACGTCGGCCAGCGCATCCATTTTGGCTTAGGTATCCAGTCGCCCTCGATCCCATCAGGGCAGCCCAGCCGCGCATCTACTTTGCGCAATGCGCGCCACGCTCGCCCGGCAGGCGCCTCCCTCTGCGACTGATAGGCCAGCCCATAACCTGCCCGGCTCAGGAACAGCCGGCCACCATTCGGCAGGTAGAGTTTCAGGACGCGCCGGCCCGTCACCGGGCACACCCACCACCACCGCCCCCCGCCTAACCGGCAGGGAGTCGAGACAAGCCGCACCACGCAATGCTGCGGCCCGGTGGGTGCGGTAGCGTGCCGCAAGTCGTATCGCAGCGTAGCGGCGCCCGATCCCACCGCGTAGTCGATGTCAAGCCACAGCAAGATGCGTTGGGCCTCCCTGTTGACGTTTGCGGTTAGCCGCAGCACCGAAGCGGATCGCCCCCGTGCCGCGCGGATTATGTCGCCGATAGTCAGGACGATGGACGCGCAGCCTTCCACAGTCGCCCGGCCGCTGCGTCGCCCGCTATTCATACCGCCCATGATGAAGCCTCCATCATCGGGATTATCCGAAATCGTTTGGCTAACCTGCCCCATTCGCCTGTCGCCACAGCCCATCCAGCCAGGCGACTTCCTGTGCGCTCAGGTCGAGGTCGCGGGCGCCAAGAAGCCTTTCGCGGAACCATTCCAACCTCGCCCTGTCCGCCACGCTGGCGATGGGCTGGCGGGCCAGGTGCGCCATCATCTTCCGGGCGGCACGGGCACCCATCCCGGCGAAGGTGAAGGCAGGTCGGGCGCGCCGTTCAAGCTCGGCCGTCACCAGCGCCGCCAGCGCGTGGTGGTCAATTCCGGCACCATCCAACAGCCGCCCCAAAGCACGGGCAGCAGCCAGCGCCTCGCCGTCCTCCAGACTGCCGAGCAGAGCCAGCGTCTTGCCGATGCGGCGCGCAGCAACCGCGCTCACGTCACTACCACCCGCACCGCATCGTCCGCCAAATGGTCAGGTGGATGACAGGTGACACAGGCCCATCCGTCAGGCGTCGGCGCGCTGGTCCACCATCGTCCGCCACGTCGTTCAAACCTGCCGCAGCAGGAACACCACGCGCCCGGCGGCGGGATCAGGTCCGGGTCCGACCATGCCGGGGGACGTTGCAGCGCGCCCAAGAGCAGCCCATCCCGTAGCGGGTCTGGATCGCTCGGCAGATAAGGGCGTGCCGCGCCCTCAGCCGCGTAATGGCCTGACATCGCGTCGCGCTCGGCCTCGTCATGGTCGAGAGCGTCGGCGGCGATGGCGCCCGGTCCGTTATCGTCCGCGCCATGCAGCGGGACGGCGGCGATACGCGGAAACTCGCGCTCGCAGACGCGCCCCTGCGAAACCTGCGAAAGTTGCGAAAGTTCGGCGGCGTCGCGCTCTACTTTCGCAGGTTCCGCAACTTTCGCAGGGGCGGCGGGCAAAACTGAAAATCGGGTCGCGAACCGAGCGAACGCGGTCATGACCTCACCACCCGCCAAACTTCGCGGCGACGGTCGCCCCGGATTTCTGCACCGCCGGGAACCTTAATCAGCCACCGTGCTTCCTCCAGTGTGGAGACGGCAGACTTCGCAACGTCGCGGCTGCGGATAGCGTTCGGTCCCAGCCGCGTAATGTCCGGCAGGGAAACCAGGCTATCGCCCCAACCCGTCCACAGCCATTCCAATAAGCGCAACGCTATCCGTTGCTTCTCGGGAACCCGCCCCGCCATATCGAGGCGCAGGGCCTCGGCGATGTGGTGCTGCACCAGTTCGATACCGGCCTCAATGTGCTCGGCGCTAATTTCGGCGGCGCTCAAGTTCTGGATCAGCGTCAACACACCCGCGATGCGCGCGGCATGTTCCGGCGCCTTATTCGCTAGCGGGCGGATGGTGGCCAGTGGCCCAGCATCGCCAAGTTGACGCTCAATATGATCGGCAAATGCAATCCAGACAGTGCGCGCTCTGGCCGACAGAGGCAGGCGACGCGGCGCGAGTTCGTTCCGCTTCCCCTCGGCCATCGTCGCGGGCGCCTCCAAGACGGTCAGCAGCCGGGCGCCATAGCGGCGAATGTTAGCCTCCGCACTGGCGGGCGGGTCCCGCCACAGCCGCGTGCCGCTGGCGGCATCCGGCGCAGTCGGCAGGATGCGACCAAGTAGCCCCTGGTCCTTCAGCACCGGATCGTGGAACAGCACGCCAGCCGCTTCCGGCTGGGCCATCAGATGCAGCGATACGCGCCGGCCCGGCAGAATCACGGCGCCGTCGCCCGCCCGCACCCGGCGCAACGGTGAGCCGTCCCACAACCCGGACAACCCCGCCGCAGAACGCAACCGGGCATCGTCCTTCATGGCATGCCCATTGATGAAGGCCCCGCCCTCGGCACTGAAAATGCCAAGGCTCGGGATGCTGCCGGGCATCAGTTTGGCCATGCCTTCAACGGTCGGCTCGTCCATGGTGATGATCGGCATGAGAGGCATTTGCGGGCGCGGGCCGAGCGCATCCAACGCGTGCTTCATTGCATCGCGTTCGATCTTCTTCTCCTTCGTGATTTTCTCCCGCGCCGTCTCCCAGGCGGTGACCGCGTTCATGGCGCTGTCCAACTCGAAACCATAGGCGGCGAGCAAGGTCGCTTCCCGCTTTCGAATGGGCCACAAGGCTTCTTCGTCGGCCCCGGATTTCCTGCCGCCGCTTTCGAGGATCGACAGCAGGAACAGGCTTGTGGGCCGCGCGTGGCCAGTGGGCAGAACCACGTCCGCGTGCGCCTGGCAGGCGAGCGCGGCGCCCCCTAGAACGCTGGTCCCACAAACCGCCAAGGGGGCCTGCACCTTGTCGTGAATGCCGATGGCAGCCGCCTCCAGCACAGCCCCCAACGCAGCGGCCGGATAGGGCGTCGCGGGGGGCATCTCGCGCGTCAGCGGCGCAGGCGCTTCGCTGATCGCGTCCTTAGTTGTGAAGCCGTCAGCCACGAGTCGCCTCCCGTGCCATGCGGGCGCGCCACAGGTCGTTAAAGTCCTGTCCGGTCGTGTTCGGCGTGGCGACGCGCACATGCCTTCCCATGTCGCCCCAGCGGGCCGCAGCGGCCCATGCTTCGCGCTGTCCGACCTCATCGGGATCAGCAGCGAGGATGATCTCGCTTGGCGCGGATGGTGGGATGATCGCCTGCATGTTGCCAGCGGCGATGGCGGCCCAGGCCGGCGCGCCCATAATGCTGCTCGCCGACAGGCTGCTTTCGATTCCTTCACCGATAACCAGGGGTTCGCCGGGCACAGGCGCGTGCAGCATGATCGCGCCGCCCCGGATCGGCCCCTTGCTGGCCTTTGCCGGTTCAATGTCGGCTTTGCCCCTGCCATCGCGGCGCAGATAAGTCCGATGGATCGCCACCGGCTCGCCGGTTTCGGTCGAGAAGACCAGCGCGACCATGACAGGGAAGGTGCCGGGGGCATTGGTGTGCCGCATGGCCGGATGGAAGCGCAGGGCGGCGGATGCTTCGCCCGGCAATCCGCGCGCCGCCAGATAGACAGCGGCCAGCGTGCCGTTAATCGGCATGGACTCATCCCACAGCGCGAGTGCGGCGCGGGTGCGGGTTGCCGGGTCCACCGCCGGCACCCTGATAGTCGGGCCAGGCGCGGTCCAATCGCCCGCCGCGATGCTGCGGACAGCAACGGTCAGCGCCTCGCGGTCCTGACACGACGCGCAATTCCAGAGCGTGCGGCCGTCCTTCTCAGTGACGGAGAAGGTGTCGGCATAGCCGCAGGCGGGGCAGTCGCCCCGCCACTCACGGCCGCGTCGCGTGAGGCTGAGCCTCCCGGCCAGATTTTCTGCGCTCATACCCAACCCTCCGCGCGCCGCTGCGCGTCGAGTGCTGCGGTCATGGATTGGAACACCATCGGGACGCGACTGCCGGGCAGGATCAGGCCCGGCATCGGCTCACCCTCGGCGTCGCGGTAATTGTGCAGCATGACCAGCCGCGCCTTTGCTCTGGGCGCCCCCGACCGCCGCGTTGCCCACATGAACAGCGGCATCGGTGCTGGTGGCGCTGCGGATCGGCTGCGACGGAACCGCCGGCCACAGCCCGGGCAGGGTGATACGGGCGCACAAGCGATGCTGTGCGTTGATGAAGCGGATATGCACATGGTTCGCGTCCATTGATCGGGCGCGGCGTGCTGGAAACGGTGGCCGGATGCGGCTATCTTCGCGTTGCTCAGACGCTTGTATATCCGCTTCGCAACCCTCGCCCGGCAGCGCCGTGCGGGGGTTGTTGTCATTGGGCCAGCCCCGTCGCCAGCAGCGTCAGGACTGCCAGCGCGGGGAGGACCAGGATTTCGGCATTCGCGGCGAGGGCTTGAAGCAGCGCGCGCATCACGCGGCAGCCTTGCCGGCGAGTTCCGCCGCACGGTGCGGGTAAGTCCGCGCCTCAGCCCAGGCGAGCACGGCGGCACGTGGATAAGCCACTCGGCGCAGTCCGAGGCGCACCCAGGGCGGCCCGTCGCCAGTAGTGCGCCAGCGTTCGGCGGTGCGGCGGCCGATCCGCAGCAGTTCCGCCACTTCGGCTTCGGTCAGGAAATCAGCGCCGCGCGGCGCCTCGGGAGTGTCCGGCATCTAGGTGGCCTCCATCGGCCCCCACGGGCCGCTGGATGCCCAACGTAAACACGCCAAAGACCGGGTCTAAATGTCTGTCATTCTGGAAAGTCGGCGTTGTCGGCGACCAGTTCCTCGGCGGCTCGGGAGAGTTCCTGTTTCCCCCACTTGATCCAGTTCTTCACCGCATCGGGGGTGGGACGCTTTCCTTCAAGCAGCTGGAAAAGTTCTGAAAACCAATCAATCGCCGGGCCGGTTGGAAAAGTCTCGCGCTCAGGATGCGCTCCAAGCCTATCGGAATGCGTCGGGAGATAGCCGAAAAGGTCACGGTAGACGCTGCAAACATGCATCATCAGGTTGCGTCGCAGATCATCCATGGCGCTCCCGCCGGGTGTGCCTACATCACGGCACCATTCCGCCTCGGCCTGCTGCGATAGAATCAGAAGGGCTTTGGCAAAGTCGAGGAAGCGCGGCGTGCCGAGGTAGAGCAATTCCTTGGGATCGGGAAAGTCGCCATTGACCTGATGCTCCCGCCACTCCGGGCCAAATCCGCGCATCAACAGCAGGCGAAGGTCACGGTAAGCGGACTGGGTATCACCGCCATCGGTGGGAAAGCCCCTCTCAAGGTGGCGCTGGAGCCTGTGCCGATAGCCGCTTTCCCCATCGGCGAAAGCCTTCAACAGATGCTCGCAAGCAGCCGCAACGCCAGCCGACCAATCGGCTCGGACGCTCGGTGCCCCGTCCGCGCGTTCGGCTGCGCTCATCCTCGCGTAGTGCTCATATGCTTGATTGATGAAGTGCGCGCGGATCGGCAGGTCGGATTCACTCAGCACGATCGTTAAGCCGGCACTCGCGGCTATCGCTGTAAGATCGGCAACGGAAATCCGGCGGAATCGCACCGCCACCCGCTCCGGGCCAGGCGGCGCCTTGCCGATCTTAGGCCTCCCGCGTTTCCCGCCTCGCTGCTGCTTGGCTGTCATTCGCGTCCCCGCGCGGTCCGCGTGAAAGGTTGGCGGGGCAGCCCGGCGCGGAGGGTCCGGGCGTTCGGGGGCCAGCCTAGCCCCGCCGAGGAAAAGCCTGACCACCGCTGCCCGCGCCATGGGGCTTTGTGTTGCCTGTGAATCGCTCGGCGCAAGGCGTGTAGGCGGACGCTTGGTGCAGGTGGCGGGCAGGCCGCTCGTTCCCTAAGCACCGGTATTGAAGACCAGAGCGAAGAAGCCCAACGCCAGCAACGCGATCAGCGGCCACAAAAACGCTGCGATACCCGCGACGAAAATCGAAGGTAGCCAGCCCAGACCTACGCCTAGCAGGTAGCCGTAGGTGGCGATGCAGTAGATCCACGATCCAGCAAAGACAGCCAGTGCGGTCAGGCCGGCACCGCCAGCGTAGATGGTAACGACTGCCTCTGCGATCGCGCCGCCCGCTCCGCGCTTTGCTCGGTTGGCCTCGGCGGTTCGCCGCTCTGCATCCCATCTTTCGCGCCGCTCATCTTCGATCATGCTGGCAAGGATGATACGAGCGCGCTCCTCGGCATCCTCATTCTTCCCAATGGGCGCGCGCCGTTCGCCCCCAAAGGCTAGAGACACGACGAGTTCCCCGTTAGCCGCCGACCACCGCGCCTTGTGCATGGTCCCAAGTCCCTGGTGTTCGACGGTCCCGCTTGATCTGGTCTGCACGTCGGCCCCCGGTCTGCTTCACTATGGCATAGCCCGTGCCCGCTAGTTGCGCTCAGGCGACTCGCTCACTTCCAAGGAAATATCACGCGGCCTTATGCTTCACCCGATGGGCGGCGAGGTCCGCGACATTCTCTGCGCCGTCATCCTTGCCGGCAGCGCAGCGCGCAACATGCTCGGCCCAAGCCTTCAATGCGGCCTCGCGTTCGGCGGCGTAATCGTGCCTCTGATAGACGCGAGCCACCGTCGAAAGGCGGGTCGGCTGGTGGGCAAGCAGCATGTCCGCCACCACCGGGTTGAACCCCATGGCGGCAAGCGCGGAAACACCCGTGCGGCGTATGTCGTGCAGCCGCCAGTCCTTCGCCTTCGCGGCCTTGTCCAATGCCGCCTTGGCCTTGGTGAAGCCGCTCACGGGCGTCTTGCCGGTGGTGCTGAACACCAAATCCTGCCCCTTGATGCGCTTCACGATGGCGAGCGCGGCGCGGGCGGCTTCGGGCAACGCCACGACATGCGCTTGACCGCGTTTCATGCGCGCGCCGGGAATCGTCCATGTGGCGAGGTCGTCAGACAGTTCCGACCACCGCATGCCGGCGACTTCCTCACGCCGCGCTAAGGTCAGCAGCAGGACGCGAAACAGCGGTCCCCACGGCTCGCCCATACCGGCGGCGGCGTTCCAGATGCGGCCGGTTTCTTCGGCCGTCAGGGCGCGCTCACGGGCGACAATACCGGCGCCAATGGGGATACCCTCAAACGGATTGCCGGCCACCTTCCCGCGCTTCTCTGCCCAGGCGTAGCAGGCGCGCGCATAGGCCAGCGTGCGGCCCGCCATGGCGGCGCTACCGGCTTTTAGCAGGTCGTCCAGCACCGCCACCGCCTCGGCCTTAGACAGGCGCACGGCAGGGCGTTTCAGGTGCTTGGGGAAAGCGTGCTTGATCGCCCGCACCGCCTCGGCCGCGTAGCGGGGGCGCTTTTGCGACAGGTGCAGCTTCGCCCAATCGTCCACCAGCGTTTCCAGGGTTAGGGCGCGCTCGGCCTTGTCGCGTGCAGCGGCGTCGCGCTTTTCCAGCCGCACCGCGCGAGGGTCGATCCCCTTTGCCACATCGCCCAACCGGACGCGCACGGCCTCGCGCGCCTTCTCAATCGTGAGGTTGCCCCATGTGCCGAGAGATTCCCGGCGCTTCTGCCTGGTCGCCGGGTCCGTCCATTGAACGATGAAGGTCTTGGTCCCGGCGGCCGTGACGCGGACCCCAAGCCCCTTGCACTCTGTATCGAACACCAGCCGGTCCTTGCGGCCCGCCTCGGTTGCCAGATCTTTCAGGAAGCGGTCAGTCAGTTTCGGCACGGTCGCGGACCCCATTCTGCGGACCCCACGCGGACCCGGCGGGTAGGTCCGCAGTGGGTCCGCATGGCGGTTTCTGGCGACCATCTTATTTGCGGACCCTAGTAATTACAAGGGTTATGGCGAGTTTTGGCGGATCATGGCGGCGCTCTATCGCTTATTCGTAATCAGTAGGTCCGCGGTTCAAATCCGCGTGCCGGCACCAGCACTTACGGGACTTATCCACAGACCTCGACGCATCGGCAGCCGGCGCCCTATCGCCCCGGCCCGCGTTTGGCGCCCGAACAACACGGCGCGAGACCCTCCGCCTCGCGTCGAAAAGGCGACACCTTCGTCGAAGCGGTCCTGCCGTCGGCGTGCTGGACGCCCCGCGGCAGATCGCAATTGCCAGACGACGTGCGGCCCGGCTGCCTCAAAGGTCGACGAGGGCGCCCCGGTCCGACACGTTCGGCCCCTTCGCGCCACGGCGCAGTTTTCCCTTGTCCTCAAGACCGGCAATGGTGCGCGACAGCGTCTCGGGCGTCATGCCCAGACGCGCAGCGATCGCACTTCGCGGCTCCGGAAGGTAGGCGCATCCAGCCCCCGCTTCCTCCGATACGCGCCGCGCCAGGAACCGCGACACTCGTGTTTCGACGCTGTTCAGCTTCAGGTCCACCACCTGGTCGACCATCAGCCGCCAGTGCCGGCAGAGCAATTCGTTGGTGGCGCGGCTGAGGTCCAGCGAACACTGGCAGCATTCCCGAAAATGCTGCGCCGGAATCATCAGCACGCGGATCTCGGTCAACGCCACGGCAGAAGGCAGGTAGGGCAGTCGAAGCATGACCGCAGGCACGACGAACACCTCGCCGGCGCGAAAGATCTCGACGATCGTCGTGCCACCACGATCCCCCGCCATCTCGAGCCCGACACTGCCCTCCAGCAACAAGTGCAGGAAGTCCGGCTCCTCGCCTTGCCCGAACAGAACCGTCCGCTTGGGCAGGAGCTGGGTGAAGCTCGATTGCAGCAGGCCCCGCATGGCCGTCGCTCCAGCGGCCTGGAAGAACGGCGATCGCTCCACCATCGCATGCGTCGCTTCGCGATTTGCCATTCTCGAATCCCTCTCGGGGAAGGTCTGTACCGTTCGCGTGGCGGTCTTCTGTTGATCTAAATCAATCAACGTCTTGTCCATGGGCAACAAAGGCCTTGGCGCAGATCGCCCAACGCAAGAAAGATGTGGATCTTCGCCGCTTTTACTTGATCTGGCGCAATGTTTCGTGCCCTCGATGCCGCTTCCTTCACGGCCACCGCAGATGCCGGAGGAAGGCATGAGTGCCGCAACACGTTCTGTCGACACCGGGGCGTCGTCGCGCGCCCTCTGGTTATCGACCCTCGCATTTACGATCTGCTTTGCCGTCTGGACCATCTTCTCGATCCTCGGCGTCCAGATCAAAAAGGATCTTGGCCTCACCGAGTTCCAGTTCGGCCTGCTGGTCGGCACGCCGATCCTGACGGGCAGCCTCATCCGCCTCGTGCTCGGCGTCTGGGCGGACCAGTATGGCGGCCGCGTCGTCTACACCATCGTCATGGTCGCGGCATCGATCGCGACGGCACTGCTCGCGCTGGCCTACGACTACACGACCTTCCTGATCGCAGCGCTTGGCGTCGGCATCGCGGGCGGTTCCTTCGCCGTCGGCATCGCCTATGTCTCGAAATGGTTCCCCAAGGAGAAGCAGGGCACCGCGCTCGGCATCTTCGGCGCCGGCAATGTCGGTGCGGCGGTGACCAAGTTCCTCGCGCCCGCGATCATGGTCGCGATGGGGTGGCAGGCGGTGGCGCTGATCTGGGCCGCCGTGCTGATGGCGATGGCTGTGGTGTTCTTCCTGTTCACCAAGGACGACCCCGACCTCGCGGCACGCAGGGCTTCCGGCACCAAGCCGGAATCCTTCGCCACGATGATGGAGCCGCTGAAGAACGTCCAGGTCTGGCGGTTCAGCCTCTACTACTTCTTCGTCTTCGGCGCCTTCGTCGCCCTGGCTCTCTGGCTGCCGCGCTACATCATCGAGACCTACGGCTTTTCCATCACCACCGCGGGCATGATCGGCGCGGCGTATTCGGTGCCGGCGAGCCTGTTCCGCGCCTATGGCGGGCATCTGTCGGACCGTGTCGGCGCGCGGCGCGTGATGTACTGGACGCTCGGCGTGTCGGTGGTCGTCACCTTCATCCTGTCCTACCCGCCGACCGACTACGTCGTGCAGGGCATCGGCGGGCAGACGCGCTTCCACCTCGAAACCGGGGTCGGCGCCTTCATCGTGCTGGTCTTCGTGCTCGGCTTCTTCATGAGCCTGGGCAAGGCCGCGGTGTACAAGCACATCCCGGTCTACTATCCGAACCGTGTCGGCGCGGTGGGCGGCATCGTCGGGCTGATCGGCGGCCTTGGCGGCTTCGTGCTGCCGATGGCATTCGGCCTGCTCAACGACCTGACCGGCATCCGGCAATCCTGCTTCATGCTGCTGTTCGTGGTCAGCGCGGTCGCGCTGGTGTGGATGCACTTCGCCATCCTGGGGATGGAGCGCGAGGCGGCCGCGCCGTTGCTCGAGAAACTGCCCGCCCTGCCGGAAATGCAGCCCATCCACGGCGCGGCGCAGGAAGGCGCGCTGCGCGGCGGCGCCATCGCGGATTGGCGGCCGGAAGATACGGCCTTCTGGGACACCGAGGGCCGCGCGATCGCCAGGCGCAACCTCTGGGTCTCCATTCCCTGCCTGTTGCTGGCCTTCGCGGTGTGGATGGTCTGGTCGGTGGTGGTGGCGAAGCTGCCCGTCGTCGGCTTCCGCTTCACCACGGACGAGCTGTTCTGGCTGGCAGCCCTGCCGGGCCTTTCGGGTGCGACGCTGCGCATCTTCTACTCCTTCATGCCGCCGATCTTCGGCGGGCGGCTATGGACCACCCTGTCCACCTGGTCGCTGATGATCCCGGCCCTGGGCATCGGCTTCGCGGTGCAGAACCCTGCCACGCCATACTGGGTGTTCCTGCTGCTGGCGCTGCTGTGCGGCTTCGGCGGCGGCAACTTCGCATCCTCCATGGCCAACATCTCCTTCTTTTTCCCGAAGCGGGAGAAGGGGAATGCGCTCGCCCTGAATGCGGGCCTGGGCAACCTCGGCGTCAGCGTCGTGCAGTTCGTCGTGCCGATGGCGATCACCGCCGGCGTCTTCGGCTGGCTGGGTGGCGACCCTCAAGGCACGGCGACCGGCGGTTCGCTGTGGCTGCAGAATGCCGGCTTCGTCTGGGTGCCGTTCATCGCGGCCGCCGCCTTCGCGGCGTGGTTCCGCATGGACGACCTGGCCTCGATGAAGGCGTCCTTCGCCGACCAGGCGGTGATTTTCCAGCGCAAGCACAACTGGATCATGTGCTTCCTCTACACCGGAACCTTCGGGTCTTTCATCGGCTACTCGGCGGGGTTCCCGCTGCTCGCACGCACCCAGTTCCCCGAGGTGGACGCGCTGCAGTTCGCCTTCCTGGGGCCGCTGGTGGGCGCGCTGTCGCGTTCCATGACCGGCTGGGTGTCGGACAAGTGGGGCGGCGGTCGCGTCACCTTCTGGGTGTTCGCGCTGATGGCGATCGGCGTCTACGGCGTCATCCACTTCGTCGGCATCAAGGGCGAGCCAGGCGCCTTCTGGGGCTTCTTCGGCTGCTTCATGCTGCTGTTCTTCGCGAGCGGCGTGGGCAATGCCTCCACCTTCCAGATGATCCCCGCGATCATGGGCAAGGAGATCGGGCGGCTGATGCCTGACGCGGATAGCGTTGCGCGCCGCGCCCAGGCCGAGAAGGAGAGTGCGGCCATCATCGGCTTCACCTCCGCCATCGCGGCCTACGGCGCTTTCTTCATCCCCAAGAGCTACGGCACCTCCATCGCGATGACCGGCAGCCCGGTCGCCGCACTCTGGGCCTTCTTCCTGTTTTACCTGCTGTGCATCGCCGTGACCTGGGCGGTCTACACCCGCCGCGGTGGCCTGCTGCACGACATTGAACGCGGCCGGACTCCCGGCCCGGCCGTGAACGCCTGACTGTCAAGGAACCAGCAGAATGAGCCACTTCCTCGACCGCCTGACCTACTTCCGGAAATATGCGGGCACCTTCTCCAACGGCCATGGCGACGTGACCACCGAGAGCCGCGCCTGGGAGGACGCCTACCGGTCCCGCTGGGCGCACGACAAGATCGTGCGGTCCACCCACGGCGCGAACTGCACCGGGTCGTGTTCGTGGAAGATCTACGTCAAGGGCGGGATCGTCACCTGGGAGACGCAGCAGACCGATTACCCGCGCACGCGGCCCGGCCTGCCGAACCATGAACCGCGCGGCTGTTCGCGCGGCGCGTCCTACTCCTGGTATCTCTACAGCGCGAACCGCATCAAGTATCCGATGATGCGCAAGCGGCTGGTTGCACTGTGGCGCGCGGCGAAGGCGCAGTACGCGGATCCGGTCGTGGCGTGGAAATCGATCCAGGACGATCCCGCGAAGCGGCGCGAATACCAGTCCGTGCGCGGCCTGGGTGGCTTCGTACGCGTGACCTGGGATGAGGCGGAGGAACTCGTCGCCGCCGCCAACGTGCACACCGTGAAGCAGCATGGACCGGACCGCGTCATCGGCTTCTCGCCGATCCCGGCGATGTCGATGGTGTCGTACGCCGCGGGCAGCCGGTACCTGTCGCTGATCGGCGGCGTCTGCATGTCCTTCTACGACTGGTATTGCGACCTGCCGCCGGCCTCCCCGCAGACCTGGGGCGAGCAGACCGACGTTCCCGAATCCGCCGATTGGTACAATGCCGGCTTCATCATGATGTGGGGGTCCAACGTGCCGCAGACGCGCACGCCGGACGCGCATTTCATGGCCGAGGCGCGGTATCGTGGCACCAAGGTGGTGACGGTCACGCCGGATTATTCCGAGGCGTCGAAATTCGCCGATCTCTGGCTGCATCCGAAGCAAGGCACCGATGCCGCGCTTGCCCTGGCGATGGGCCATGTGATCCTGAGCGAGTGGCATGCGAAGGGGCGGGGCGACTACTTCCTCGACTACTGCCGCCGCTACTCCGACATGCCGATGCTGGTGATGCTGACGGAGAAGGATGGCCGCCTGGTGCCCGACCGGCAGCTGCGCGCATCGGATCTGGTCGGCAATGCGGGGGAGGGCAACAACCCGGATTGGAAGACCGTCGCGATCGACGACGCCACCGGCAATCCCTACATCCCGACCGGCTCCATCGGCTTCCGCTGGGGCGAGCAGGGCAAGTGGAACCTGGAGGGTCGCAACGCGAAGACACTGGAGGCGGTGACGCCGCGGCTGTCCTTGCAGGGTGCGCCGACCTCGCCCGTGACCTTCCCCTATTTCGGCGATGGCGCGACGGCCTTCTTTAACCCGACTCAACTCGGCGACACCGTCACGCATGACGTGCCGGTGGCGACCATGGCCCTGGCCGATGGCAGCACGGCGAAGGTCGCGACGGTGTACGACCTGTTCCTCGCCAACTACGGCGTGGCGCGCGATGGTTCCACCAACTATGACGCCATGGCGCCCTACACCCCCGCCTGGGCGGAGGCTGTCTGCGGCGTGCCGCGCCAGCAGATCGTCACGGTGGCGCGGGAATTCGCTGACAACGCCGAGAAGACCAAGGGCAAGTCCATGGTCATCCTCGGCGCGGCGCTGAACCATTGGTACCATTCGGACATGAACTACCGCGGCATCATCAACCTGCTGGTGATGTGCGGCTGCATCGGCCAGTCGGGCGGCGGCTGGGCGCACTATGTCGGGCAGGAGAAGCTGCGCCCGCAATCCGGCTGGATCCCGGTGGCCTTCGCGACCGATTGGGCACGGCCGCCACGGCAGCAGAACTCCACGTCCTTCTGGTACGCGCATACCGACCAGTGGCGCTACGAGACGGTGCAGGTGAAGGACATCCTATCGCCGACCGCGCCCAAGGCGATGACCGGCGCGCTGATCGACTTCAATATCCGCGCCGAACGCATGGGCTGGCTGCCCTCCGCGCCGCAGCTCACGCGCAATCCGCTGGACATTGCGGCCGAGGCGGAAGCAGCCGGCGTGCCCGTGCCGCAATACGTCGCGCAGTCGCTGAAATCCGGCACGCTGGAGATGTCCTGCGAGGACCCCGACCATCCCGCGAACTGGCCGCGCAACCTGTTCGTATGGCGGTCGAACCTGCTGGGCTCCTCGGGCAAGGGGCATGAGTATTTCCTCAAGCACCTGCTCGGCACGCAGCACGGTGTGCAGGGCAAGGACCTTGGCGAACAGGGTGCGGCGAAGCCGGAGGAGGCGGCGTGGCACGATGAGGCGCCGAAGGGAAAGCTCGACCTGCTGGTGACGCTCGACTTCCGCATGAGCACCACCTGCATGTATTCCGACATCGTGCTGCCGACGGCCACCTGGTACGAGAAGCACGATCTCAATACCTCGGACATGCATCCCTTCATCCATCCGCTGTCGGCCGCGGTGGACCCGGCCTGGGAGAGCAGGACCGACTGGGCGATCTTCCGCGGCATCGCCAAGCGGTTCTCGGCGCTGTGCAACGGGCATCTGGGACGGGAGAAGGACACCGTCCTGACCCCGCTGATGCATGACAGCCCGGCCGAACTCGGCCAGTCGCACGAGATCCGCGACTGGAAGAAGGGCGAGGTCGAGCCGATCCCCGGCAAGACCATGCCGGCGGTGACGGTGGTCGAGCGCGACTACCCGAACACCCATGCCCGTTTCACCGCGTTGGGTCCGCTGATGGACAGGCTCGGCAACAACGGCAAGGGCATGGCCTGGAAGACGGCGCACGAGGTGGAGTTCCTTCGCAACCTCAATGGCGAGGTCGAGGTTGCCGGTGTCGAGGGCAAGCTCGCGAAGATGGAATCGGACATCGACGCCTGCGAGACGCTGATGCATCTGGCGCCCGAGACCAACGGCCATGTCGCCGTGAAGGCCTGGGAATCGCTGGGCAAGTTCACCGGACGCGACCACACGCATCTGGCGCGTTCCAAGGAACACGAAGCGATCCGCTTCCGCGACGTGCAGGCGCAGCCGCGCAAGATCATCTCCTCGCCGATCTGGTCGGGGCTGGAGAGCGAGGAGGTCTGCTACAATGCCGGCTACACCAATGTGCATGAGCTGATCCCGTGGCGGACGCTCACGGGGCGACAGCAGCTCTACCAGGACCACCCGTGGATGCTGGCCTTCGGGGAGGCGCTGTGCCTGTACCGTCCGCCGGTCGACCTGCGCACTACGGGTCCGATGCATGGCGTGAAGCCGAACGGCAACAAGGAGCTCGCGCTCAACTTCATCACCCCGCACCAGAAATGGGGCATCCACAGCGTCTACACGGACAATCTGCTGATGCTGACGCTGTCGCGCGGCGGGCCGATCGTCTGGCTGTCCGAGGTGGACGCGGCCGAGGCCGGCATCGAGGACAATGACTGGATCGAGGCCTTCAACACCAACGGCGCGCTGTGTGCGCGCGCGGTCGTCTCCCAGCGCGTCCCGAAGGGGATGGTCATGATGTACCACGCGCAGGAGAAGATCGTGAACGTGCCGGGCAGCGAGATCACGCATGCCCGCGGCGGCATCCACAACTCCGTCACGCGGACGACGCTGAAGCCGACGCATATGATCGGCGGCTACGCGCAGCTCGCCTACGGCTTCAACTACTACGGCACGATCGGCACCAACCGCGACGAGTTCGTGCTCGTGCGGAAGATGGCCAATGTCGAGTGGCTGGATGGGCCGCGGGTGACACCCCAGGCGGCAGACCTCAAGGCGGCGGAGTAACGGCCATGAAGATCCGCGCTCAGATCGCGATGGTGCTGAACCTCGACAAGTGCATCGGCTGCCACACCTGCTCCGTGACCTGCAAGCAGGTGTGGACCAGCCGCGAGGGCGTCGAATACGCCTGGTTCAACAATGTGGAGACCAAGCCCGGCATCGGTTACCCGAAGGACTGGGAGAACCAGGAGAAGTGGAAGGGCGGCTGGACGCGCAAGCGCAACGGCAAGATTCAGCCCAAGATCGGCGGCAAGTGGCGGATCCTGGCGAACATCTTCGCCAATCCGAACCTGCCGGAGATCGACGACTACTACGAGCCCTTCACCTTCGACTACACGCACCTGCAGACTGCGCCGGAATCGCAGGCGATGCCGGTGGCGCGCCCCGTCTCGCTGATCACCGGCGAGCGGATGGAGATCAAGTGGGGGCCGAACTGGGAGGAGATCCTGGGCACGGAGTTCCGCAAGCGGTCCAAGGACCGCAACTTCGAAGGCATCCAGAAGCAGATCTACGGGCAGTTCGAGAACACCTTCATGTTCTACCTGCCGCGCCTGTGCGAGCACTGCCTCAACCCGGCCTGCGTCGCGTCCTGCCCCTCCGGTTCGATCTACAAGAGGGAGGAGGACGGCATCGTCCTGATCGATCAGGAGAAGTGCCGCGGCTGGCGCATGTGCGTCTCCGCCTGCCCCTACAAGAAAATTTACTACAACTGGCAGTCCGGAAAGGCCGAGAAGTGCATCTTCTGCTACCCGCGCATCGAGGCGGGCGAGCCGACGGTGTGCTCCGAGACCTGCGTTGGGCGCATCCGCTACCTCGGCGTGCTGCTGTATGATGCCGACCGCATCGAGGAAGCGGCGTCGGTCGAGAACGACCAGCAGCTCTACCGCAGCCAGCTCGACATCTTCTGCGATCCCAATGATCCCAAGGTGATCGAGCAGGCGCGCGCGGATGGCATCCCCGAGGCTTGGCTCGATGCCGCGAAGAAGAGTCCCGCCTACAAGATGTGCATCGACTGGCAGATCGCCTTCCCGCTTCACCCCGAATACCGCACCCTGCCGATGGTCTGGTACGTGCCGCCGCTGTCGCCGGTGCAGTCGGCCGTCGAGGCCGGCCATGTCGGCTGGAAGGACGGCCTGCCTGACATCTCCTCGCTGCGCATCCCGGTGAAGTACCTCGCCAACCTGCTAACGGCGGGGGCCGAGACGCCGGTCGTGCTCGCGCTCCAGCGGATGATGGCGATGCGCATGCACATGCGCGCGCGCACCGTTGAGAACCGCGAGGATCTCGAGATCCTGCAGAAGGTCGGCCTGACTCAGGCCCAGGTGGACGACATGTACCAGACGCTGGCGATCGCGAATTACGAGGACCGCTACGTCATCCCGACCACTCACCGCGAATACGCCGAGAACGCCTTCGACCTGAAGTCGTCCTGCGGCTTCTCCTTCGGACAGGGCTGCTACGACGGCCGCACGGTAGGCAACCTGTTCAGCGCCGCGGGCCCATCGGCCGGGCGCATGGCGCCGCCGCGCATCCGCGAGGCGGAAGACGCGAAGAAGGAGGCCGCGAAATGAACAAGCGCCTCGCCATCCTCTCGACCCTGTTGCGCTATCCGGACGAGGCGCTGCGCGCCGACCTGCCGGACATCGCCGAGGCGATCGCATCCGCGGACTTTGCAGCGCGCGACCGCCGCGCCTTGGAACGCTTGGTACGGCGCCTTGCAGCGGGCGATCCGCTCGACCGACAGGAGGATTTCGTACGCCTGTTCGACCGGGGCCGCTCGACCAGCCTGCATCTGTTCGAACATGTGCATGGCGACACGCGCAATCGTGGTCCCGCCATGGTGGAACTCGTCGCGATCTACGACGCGAATGGCTTCGCCATGACGGGCAACGAACTGCCGGACTACCTGCCGCTCATCCTGGAATTCTGCGCCATGGCGCCGCCGGATACGGCAGCGAACCTGCTGTCCCAGGCCGGGCCGCTGTTGCAGCAGATCCACGCCAAGCTGGTCTCTCGTGGCCTGCCGTCGTCGCGCGGCTATGCGGCGGTGCTCGCCGGCGTGCTGGCGGAAGTCTCACTTGCGCCGACCAGCCTTCCCACCGCGGCGAACGACCAGGCCGATGAGGACGACCTCGCCGCGATCGATGCCGCCTATGAGGATGAGCCAGTGGTCTTCGGGCCGGAATCGGACCCCGACCAGGCCGGCGCGCGCGCCAAGGTCGCCGCCATGATCCAGCGCCTGCGCTCGGTGCGCCAGGCCGCCGCCAAGCATTGAAGGAAAGCCGCGATGTCCGCCCTCTGGCATGCCTTCACCGACCAGCTGCATGGCTTCCTGTTCGGCATCTATCCCTACATCTGCGCCGGCATCTTCCTTGTCGGCAGCCTGATCCGCTTCGACCGCGACCAGTACACGTGGCGGTCCGGCTCATCGCAGATGCTGCGCACCCGTCAGTTTCGGCTCGGGTCGAACCTGTTTCACCTCGGCATCCTGTTCATCTTCTTCGGTCACCTGGTCGGGCTTCTGACGCCGCATGCGCTGTATGAGCATTTCATCACGGCGCGCGAGAAGCAGATGCTGGCGGTGATCGCCGGCGGTGTCGCCGGTGCGCTGTGCTTCATCGGCCTGACGATGCTGTTGCATCGCCGGCTGTTCGATGAGCGCATCCGCCGCACCTCCACCACCATCGACATCGCGATCCTGGCGCTGTTGTGGGTCCAGCTCACCCTTGGCCTGACCACGCTGCCCTTCTCGATCGCGCACAGCGATGGCGGCACCATGCTGCAACTCTCCGCCTGGGCGCAGCACATCGTCACCTTCCGGGCCGGGGCGGCCGACTACGTGCGCGGCACCGACCTCGTGTTCCAGATGCATATGGTGCTGGGCATGACGCTGTTCCTGCTCACGCCCTTCTCGCGGCTGGTGCACATCTTCTCCGCGCCGGTCTGGTACCTCGGGCGGAACTGGCAGATCGTCCGCCGGCGTGGCGGTGCGACCGCGCGGCCCGGCCCGGTTGCCGCGCCGCATGCCGGCCCGGCGGAGTAGCCGCCATGGCCGTGCATTTCCATCCGCCGCCCGAACGCCCCGCCGAGCCCCAGCGGCCGGGACCCGACCTGCCGGAACAGGACATCATCGTGGACTGCACCACCATCACGGCGCGCGAGATCGCCGCCGAGATGCAGCACCACCCCGCCGACAACGCCGAGGCAGCCTGGAAGGCAGCGGCCCTGGCCCTGGTCGTCCAGCGCCTGCTGGAGGATGCGTTGGCGGCGCGTGGCCTCGACCCGGCGGATGAATCGTCGCTGGACGCGATGCTGGCCGCGGAGGTGCAGGTTCCGCCGGTCGGCGATGCGGCCGCGCGCCGTTGGTATGCGGCCCATCCCGACCGCTTCGGCGCGCCGGATCTGTGGGAAGCGAGCCATATCCTGATCGCCGCCGATCCAGAGGATGACGAGGCCCGCGCCACCGCGCGCGGCGCGGCCGAGGATATCCTTGGCCGGCTGCAGGCCGATGCGACGCTGTTCGCCGCCCTGGCGCGTCAGCATTCGGATTGCCCTTCGCGCGAAGAAGGCGGCCATCTCGGCCAGGTGGCGCGCGGCAGCACCGTGCCGGAGTTCGAGGCGGCGCTCGCCGCGCTCGAACCCGGGCAGCTCTGCGCGACCGTCGTGGCCTCGCGCTACGGGATGCACGTCGTGACATTGCATGCCCATGCGCCGGCACGGCTGCCGCCGTTCGAGGCGGTCGCCGAACGCGTCGCCGCCGATCTGCGTGCGCAATCCTGGCATGAGGGGGTACGACAATTCATTGCCGTGCTGGCCGCCCATGCGCGGATCGAGGGCTTCACCTTCGAAGGTGCGGCATCCGGTCCCCTGGTGCAGTAACGAGGTGCAGCGGCGGCAGGAGACGCCGGATTGGACGCCCCGGCAGGCCGGCACGCCCGTCCTGCGGGACGGGCATGGGTCGAGCCGCAATGTGCCAAGCCGGGGCAGCCGCATCAGGCTGACGAGCGCCGTCATCGGTGCGGGTGGCAAGCCGGTGGAGGCACCTCCCTGCGCGGCTGAACGCAGGACCGCTCAATCGCCGAGCAGCCGCTGCACAAAAATCTTCCAAATTTGGCCGTGGCTGGAACCTGAGGCTCGGCTCGGCAGCACCTGCCACAGATGAAGTCATCTCGCAGTTGCGAGATGAATTCCCGTGACCGTAGTGTGACCGCTCCGAACCCGGCCCATGGGCCCAGGAGCCGTCATGCTGACCACCCGCCGCCACCTCCTCGCCGCCCCCGCGTTGCTGGCCACGATCGGCGCGCGCGATGCCCTGGCGCAGGCCGCGCCGGTGCGCGGCGGCACGTTGATCTATCTGGAGCAGCAGACCTACGCGAACCTCTACCCGCCTGCCGCGGGCCATTACCCGGCTGGCGGCGTGATCAACCAGATCACCGACAAGCTGACCTACCAGAACCCCCGCACGCTCGAGATCGAGCCCTGGATCGCCGAAAGCTGGACGATCAACGCCGATGCGACGGAATACGTCTTTAAGCTGCGCCCGCGCGTCACCTTCTCCGACGGGACGCCGCTGGATGCCGCGGCGGTGGCGAAGAACTACGACACCTACGGCCTCGGCAATCGGGAACTGCGCCATTCCGTGTCGGAGGTGATCACCAACTACGAACGCTCCGAGGTGATCGACCCGCTGACCGTGCGCTTCGTCTTCCGCGCGCCATCGCCCGGCTTCCTGCAGGGCACATCGGTGATCGGCTCGGGCCTCGTCTCGCTGCGCACCCTCGCCCTGCCCTTCGACCAGATGGGCGATGCGACGAAGATCATCGGCTCCGGTCCCTTCACCGTGGCGCGCCAGGTGCTGGGCCGCGAACTCGTGCTCAATGCGCGGGCCGACTACGCCTGGGGCCCGGCGAGGCTGCCGCACCAGGGGCGTGCGCTGCTCGATACCATCCGGATCATCGTCAATGGGGAGGACAGCGTGCGCGTCGGCGCCCTCCTCTCCGGCCAGGCGCAGCTCGCCCGCCAGGTGCCGGCCTTCGACGAGAACCGCATCCAGGCGCGCGGCTTCCAAGTCTTTGCGCCGCCGACGCGCGGGGTGAACAACTCGCTCACCTTCCGCCCCGACAATCCGCTGGTCGCCGATCTCGACGTGCGCCGTGCCCTGCTGCACGGGACCAATGCGCAGCAGGTGGTCGAAACGCTGTTCTCGCCGAACTATGCCGTCGCCACCTCGATCATCGCCGCCTCGGCGCAGGGCTACGTGAACCTCGCGGACCGGCTGACTTTCGACCCGCAGCTCGCCGCGCGGCTGCTCGATGGCGCGGGCTGGACGATGGGGCCGCAGGGCGTGCGCCAGAAGGATGGCCGTGACCTCGCGCTGGCCGCCTATGAAAGCCCGAACTACGCGCGCAGCAAGGACACGATGCAGCTGGTCGCGCAGCAATGGGCGCGGCTCGGCGTGCGCTTCTCCGTCATGGCCGGTGATCTCGGCAGCCGCACCGTGGACAGTCTCGATCCGGCGAAGACGCCGGTATCGCCCGCCATGGTCGGGCGCGCCGATCCGGATGTGATCCGCAGCAACTTCTACCCGACGACGCGCAACATGCTGCTGCAGATGGGTGGCGTCAGCCGCCGCGTGCAGAGCTTCAGCGATCCCGCGCTGAACGCACTGCTCGACGGCATCGCCTCGGAACCGGAGCAGGCGAAGCGCCTGGCGCTGGTGGGCGACGTGCAGCGGTACATCGTCGACAAGGCCTATGTGGTTCCGTTGTTCGAGGAACCGCAGGTCTTCGCCGGATCGCCCCGCCTGCGCGGCATGGATTTCGAGGCGGTGGGCCGTCCGGCCTTCTATGCCGCCTGGCTCGCCGCGCGGTGAGCACCGCCCGGGCCGCTTCCTCCGATAGCCGCAAAAATGGGCAAGGAAATTCCAATCTGCCCACGATTCGGAGGAAGTCCGTCTGTTTTCGTATTTTTGCCGAGTAAATTATCATCTCGCAGTTGCGAGACGAAACCCGCCTTGCCTAGTCTCACGGCCGGTCCCGGTCCCTGACAAGGAGCCTTCGATGCGCACCACCCGACGCCACCTCCTCGCCGCCCCCGCCATCCTGCCTGTCCTGGCCATGGGTGGGCGGGAGGCCTGTGCGCAAGGGACGCCGGTGCGCGGCGGCACGCTGATCTACCTGGAGCAGCAGACCTACACGAACCTGTATCCGCCCGCCGGCGGCTTCTATCCGAACAGCGGCGTGCTCAATCAGATCACCGACAAGCTGACCTACCAGAACCCCCGTACGCTCGAGATCGAGCCCTGGATCGCGGAAAGCTGGACGGTCAATGCGAATGCCACGGAATACGTCTTCAAGCTGCGCCCGGGCGTCACCTTCTCGGACGGCACGCCGGTCGATGCCGCGGCGGTGGCGAAGAACTACGACATCTATGGCCTGGGCGACCGCGCGCTGCGGCACCCGGTCTCCGAGGTCATCACCAACTACGAACGCAGCGAAGTCGTCGATCCGTTGACGGTGCGCTTCATCTTCCGCGCGCCCTCGCCGGGCTTCCTGCAGGGCACATCGGTGATCGGCGGCGGCCTTGTCTCGCTGCGCACCCTCGCTCTACCCTTCGATCAACTGGGCGATGCGACGAAGATCATAGGCTCCGGCCCCTTCACCGTCGCTCGGCAAGTGTTGGGGCGCGAACTCGTGTTGAATGTCCGCCCGGACTACGCCTGGGGCCCGGCGAAGCATCCGCACCAGGGCCGTGCGCTGCTGGATTCGATCCGCATCATCGTCACCGGCGAGGACAGCGTACGCATCGGCGGACTGCTCGCCGGCCAGGCGCATGTGATCCGCCAGGTGCAGGCCTATGACGAAGGGCGCGTGTCGTCGCGCGGCTTCCAGATCTTCGCGCCTTCGACCCGCGGGGTGAACAATTCCATCGCCTTCCGCCCGGACAATCCGCTGGTCGCCGACATTCGCGTGCGCCGCGCGCTGCTGCACGCCACCAATGCGCAGCAGGTCGTCGATACACTGTTCTCGCCGAACTATCCGAAGGCGACATCGGTGATCGCTTCCACCGCGCAGGGCTATGTGAACCTGTCGGACCGGCTGACCTACGACCCCGCGCTGGCGGCGCGCCTGCTGGATGAAGCGGGCTGGACGCCTGGGCCGAACGGCATCCGCCAGAAGGACGGCGTGGCGCTGATCCTCACCGCCTATGAATCCCCGCCCCAACCGCGCAACAAGGACACGCTTCAATTGGTCGCCCAGCAATGGGAACGCGTGGGCGTGCGGTTGAACGTGCTGGCGGGGGATCTTGGATCGCGCACCGTGGACAGCCTGGATCCGGCCAAGACGCCGGTCGCGCCCGCCATGGTGGGCCGCGCCGATCCCGACGTGATCCGCAGCAACTACTACCCCACCACGCGCAACGTGCTCCTGCAGATGGGCGGCGTCAGCAACCGCGTGCAATCCTTCCGCGATGAGGAGCTGAACGCCATCCTCGAAGCCATTGCCGCCGAGACTGACCCGGCGAAGCGGCTGGCGCTGACCGGCGACGTGCAGCGCTACATCATCGAGAAGGCCTATGTGATCCCGCTGTTCGAGGAACCGCAGGTCTTCGCTGCCGCACCGCGCGTGCATGGCTTCGGCTTCGAAGCGGTCGGCCGGCCGAGCTTCTACGGCACCTGGCTCGCCGCGCGATGACCCGGCATCTGGCGCAACGCTTCGGCCAGGCGCTGCTGGTGCTGCTCGCGGCCTTCACGGTCGCCTTCGTGCTGCTGCAGGCGCTGCCGGGCGATGCGGTGCTGATCAAGTTCCTCGGTTCCGAGATGGGGCTGACCGCCGACCAGATCGCCGAGCTGCGCATCGCCTATGGCGCGGATGCGCCGATGTGGGAGCAGTACCTGCATACGCTCGGCAATTTCCTGCGCGGGGAGTTCGGCACTTCGATCCGCGCCGGCGTGCCGGTCTCCGCACTGCTGATCGAGAACGTGCCCTCCACACTGCTGCTCGCCGCACTCGCCTTCGTGGCGGCCTCGCTGCTGGCGACGCTGCTGGCGGTGCTGAGCCAGCTCGGCGTCGGCTGGGCGCGCGTCTTCGCGCGATCGATGCCGTCCTTCTTCGTGGCGGTGCCGGTGTTCTGGCTCGGCATCATGCTGATCCAGGTCTTCTCCTTCCAGCTTGGCCTGGTCTCGGTGATCGCGCCGGAACCGTGGGAGGAACTGATCCTGCCGGTGGCCACGCTCGCCGTGCCGATCTCCGCGCCGCTGGCGCAGGTGCTGATCCGCAACATGGACCAGGTGTTCGGCGAACCCTTCGTCGCCGTGGCCCGGGCCAAGGGTGCGACGCATAGCTGGGTGCTGTGGCGCCATGTCGCGCGCAACGCCCTGCCGCCGACGCTGACCATGGCCGGCGTGCTGTTCGGCGAATTGCTCGGCGGCGCGGTGGTGACCGAGACGGTGTTCGGCCTGTCCGGCCTCGGTGGCCTCACACAGCAGGCGGTGGCCAACCAGGATGTCGCGGTGCTGCAGGCGATCGTCGTGCTGTCCGCCGCGGCCTTCGTGACCATTAGCCTGACGGTGGATCTGCTGCTGCCGCTGCTCGACCCGCGCCTCGCGCTTCGCCCCGCGAGCGCGACATGAGCGGCGCGACACTGACTGCCGCGCGTGCGCTGCGGCTGCCGCCGCCGGGGCTGCTGTTGGCCTGGGCGGTGATCGTCCTGCTGCTCGCCTGGGCTGCCGTACCGGGCCTGTTCGCCTGGCAGCACCCGTTGCAGGGCGTGTCCGGCCGCCAGCTCGAACCACCGAGCGTCGAGCATTGGCTCGGCACGGACGGGCTTGGCCGCGACATGCTGGCGCGGGTGGTCTATGGCGCGCGGCAGTCGCTGGTCGGCGCCTTCCTCGCGGTCAGCGTCGGGCTGACCTTCGGCACCGCACTTGGCCTGCTCGCCGGCGCGCGCGGGGGCATCCTGGATGCGGCGGTGATGCGGCTGGTGGATACGCTGCTCGCCATCCCCTCGCTGCTGCTGTCGCTATCGGTGATCATCCTGCTCGGCTTCGGGTCCATCAACGCGGCGATCGCGGTCGGCTTCGTCTCGGTCGCGCATTTCGCCCGGTTGTCGCGCGCCGAGGTGCTGCGCGTACGGCGCTCGGAATATGTGGAGGCCGCCTTCGGCAGCGGCGGGCGCTTCCTCGCCGTGCTCTGGCGGCATGTGTTGCCGAACGCGATGACCTCGGTGCTCGCACTCGCCGCCTTGCAGTTCGGCTCGGCGATCCTCGCACTCGCGACGCTCGGCTTCCTCGGCTATGGCGCGCCGCCGCCGACGCCGGAATGGGGGCTGCTGATCGCCGAGGGTCGCGACTTCCTCGCCACCGCCTGGTGGCTGACGGCCGCGCCCGGCGTGGTCGTCGTCATCGCTGTGCTGGCCACGGAACGCATCAGCCGCAGCCTGGGGGCGCGCCGGACATGAACATGGACCTCGCCGCGCGCCTCGCACCCGCGACGACGCTCGCCGCCAGCGGCAAGCTACTGGCGGTGGAGGATCTCGCCATCCGATACGTCAGCGGCGGCACGTCGCGCCGCGTGGTGGACCGCGTCTCCTTCACCGTCGCCCCGGGCGAGGTGTTGGCGCTAGTTGGTGAATCCGGTTCCGGCAAGACCACCACGGCGCAGGCGGTGCTCGGCCTGCTGCCGGCGAACGGTTCCATCGAGCGCGGCTCCATCCGCCTCGATGGCACCGACATCGCGCATTGGCCGGAAAAGAAGCTCTCCGCCCTGCGCGGGGCGCGCATCAGCCTGATCCCGCAGGACCCCACCACCTCGCTGAACCCGGTGCGCACGGTGGGCGCGCAGATCGCCGAGATCCTGCAGATCCATGGCGAGCGCGACCGTGCCAAGATCCGCGCCCGCGTGCTGGAACTACTGACGCGCGTCGGCCTGGAACCGGCCGAAATGCGCGCGCAGCAATACCCGCATCAGCTGTCGGGCGGCATGCGGCAGCGCGTGCTGATCGCCATCGCCGTCGCGCTGCGCCCGGGGCTGATCGTCGCGGATGAACCGACCAGCGCGCTGGATGTGACGGTGCAACGCCGCATCCTCGACCTGCTGGACGAGTTGCGGAGGGAGGACGGCACCGCCGTGCTGCTGGTCACCCACGACCTCGGCGTGGCCGCCGACCGCGCCGACCGAGTGGTGGTGCTGCGCCAGGGCGAGGTGCAGGAGGCCGGGCCGGTGCGCCAGGTGCTCGCCGCGCCGCGCAGCGATTATGCGCGGCAGTTGCTGGCCGATGCGCCGTCGCTCGCCACGCCGCGCGCGCGCCCGTTGGTGCCGGTCAGCGCGGGCGTCATGCTGAAGGTGGAGGGCCTGCTGCAGGCCTACCCGGTCGCCGGCGAACGCGGCCGCCTGTTCAACGCGGTGGACGATGTCGGCTTCGAGGTTCGCGCAGGCACGACCCATGCGCTGGTCGGTGAATCCGGCTCCGGCAAGACCACCACGGCGCGCTGCATCGCCGGCTTCCTGCGCCCCACCGCCGGGCGCGTCGAGGTCGGCGGCACCGATGTCGCCCAGTTGTCGGGCGAAGCGCTGCGCCAGTTCCGCCGCAAGGTGCAGCTGGTGTTCCAGAACCCCTTCGCCTCGCTAGACCCGCGCCAGACCATCGGCGAGATCGTCGAGGAACCGCTGTGGAACTTCGAATCCATCGGCCGCGCTGAACGGGAAAGCCGCGTGCGCGCCATGATCGAGCGCGTCGGCCTGCCCGACGGCGTGCTGACGCGCCCGCCCGCGGCACTATCGGGCGGCCAGCGTCAGCGCGTGGCCATTGCACGCGCGCTGGTGCTGAAGCCGCGCGTGGTGGTGCTGGATGAGGCGGTCTCCGCACTCGACGTCACCGTCCAGGCGCGTATCCTTGAATTGCTGGACGAGTTGCAGCGGGAACTCGGCCTCACCTATGTCTTCGTCTCCCACGATCTTGCCGTGGTGCGGCTGATCGCCGACACCGTCTCGGTGATGCGCAGCGGCAAGGTGGTGGAATCCGGGCCTGTGGAAACAGTGTTCCACAGCCCCGCCAACGCGTATACGCGCGACCTGATCGCGGCCATTCCGGGCGGCGCAGGCGGACCAGGAAAGGCAGCACCATGAAGCTCGGCTTCTTCACCCGGGTTCTTGATGAGGGCAGCGCCGCGGAACGCTACCGCTGCGCCGTCGCGCAGATCCGGCATGCGGAGGCGCAGGGCTTCGACAGCGCCTGGGTCGCCCAGCACCATTTCCATGAATTCGAGGGCGGGCTGCCGTCCCCGCTGGTGCTGCTGGCACAGGTCGCGGCACTGACGTCGCGCATCCGCCTTGGCACCGGCATCGTCACCCTGCCGATGGAAATGCCGATCCGCGTCGCCGAGGATGCGACGGTGCTGGACCTGATCTCCGGCGGGCGGGTGGAACTCGGCGTCGGGTCGGGCGGCAATCCCGAAGCCTTCGCCGCCTTCGGACTGCAGGATGCCGACCGGCGGACGGTCTTTGCCGAAAAGCTCGACCAACTGCTCGGCGCGCTGCGTGGTGAGGCGCTGAAGGGCGGCGACCACGTCTATCCGGCGCAGCCGGCGCTGCTCGACCGGATGTGGTACGCAACCTTCTCGGTCGATGGCGCGCGCGCGGCCGGCAAGCTCGGCATGGGGCTGCTACTGTCGCGCACCCAGCCGCGGCCCAAGGAGGCCCCGGACGCGACGCTGGCGGATATCCAGGATCCGATGGTCGATGCCTATCTCGAAGCACTGCCGGCGGGTGTGGCACCGCGAATCCTGGCGTCGCGTTCGGTCTTCGCCGCCGACCGGCGCGATGAGGCGATGCGCTTCGCCGAGATCGGCCTGCAGCGCTACCACAAGCGGCTGGTCTCGCTCGGCCGCGTGCCCGATGCGCCGCGTGAGACGGAGGAGGTCATCCGCCGCCAGGACGTGCATATCGGCACGGTGGAGCAGGTGATCGAATCGCTGCGCGCGGATCGTGTGATGGATCGCGCGACGGAACTCGCGGTGCAGGTGCATTCGGTTGATCCGCCGCATCCCTTCGTGCTGCGTTCTATCGAACTGGTGGCGGAAGGCGTGGCCCCCGCCTTCGGCTGGCAGCGCAAGCCGGCTGAACCCACGCTGCGCGTCGCCTGAATCAAGGAACCGACATCGTGACGGATGTGATCGATACCCTGGTCGGCATCGCGCCGGGATCGCCGCTGGATGCGGTGCGTGCCCGGCGGCCGGCGGCGCGTACCCATGCGCAGGCGAGCTACCAGGCGCTGCTATTGCCGGCCGAACCCGGCGACGTTTCCTATGCCGAGCGCTTCGCTATTGCGGCTTATGTCGCCGGGCTGCATCGCGCGCCGGCGACGATCGAGCACTACGCCGCCGGGCTGTTGGAGCACGGTGGTTCCGCGCTCGCTGAAACCGTTGCGTTGGCAGTGGCAGAGACGCTGGCCGAAGGGCCGACCGGCAGCTTCCCGCCCGGTCCTCTCAGCGTGGAAGACGTGCCGGCACCTGGGTTCACGCTCTCGGCACCAGTCGCGGCGGCCCTCGGTGTGCGGCTGGAGACGGCCTTCGCGCATGCCCATTTCCTTGTCTTCCATCCGCGCGACGCATCGGCCGAACGCTTCCGCCCGCTGACCGATGCAGGCTGGACGGTAGATGCGCTGGTCACGCTGTCTCAGCTCGTCTCCTTCCTCTCTTTCCAGATCCGCGTCATCGCAGGCCTTCGCGTGCTGGCCGCAACGCCGGGAGCGCCGGCATGACGACCGAGCCGAATGTATTCACCCGCGCCATGGTCGATTGGCTGCCCTTCGTGGAGCCCGTCGCCGAGGCCGACCTGAGCGAGCGGCAGATCGCCGCGCTGATGGATCCGGCGCGGATCAAGCGGGATTATTTCCGCCTGCTGGCGCGCGACGCGGACGCGCTGGAACATCGCACGCGTACCGACAAGGACATCTTCTACAACACGGATGGCGGGGCACCGCGGGCCGAACGCGAACTCGCCGCCGCCGCGGTGTCGCGCTTCAACGGCTGCATCTATTGCGCGTCCGTCCACGCACGGTTCGCCGCGACCTATGCGAAGCGGGAGGCCGATATCGATCGGCTGCTGGCGGAAGGCATCGGTGCGGATCTCGGCGAGCGCTGGAACGCGATTGTCGCGGCATCCGTCGCGCTGACCGCGATCCCGATGACCTTCGGGCCGGAGCATGTGACGCGGCTGCGCGCTGCCGGGATGGATGATCTCGCCGTCGCCGACGTGATCCAGGGCGCGGCATTCTTCAATTGGGCGAACCGGCTGATGCTGTCGCTGGGCGGGGCGGTGATCAAGGGGTGAGCGGAAACGGGAGGGGCGTTGCCCCTTCCGGACCTCCTGCCCACCAAGGGCCCAGGGCCTTTGGGAACCAGCACCTGCCACTGGGCGGCGCGGCCAGACCGAGGCGTTCGTTACTCCGTGGCGTGTCCCAATGCCGGGCGTGGGGCGTATCCATCACACCAGGGCCGGCATTCCTGCGCGGGGCACCAATTCCCCGCGGTCCAGGGGCTCGCTGGCCCCTGGCGGGGTGGTTTGGAGGGGCAGCGCCCCTCCATCTGGTACCACCAATCCCCGTCAGCTCCGCGCCAACCGCCGCAGTGGCGCCCGCCGTGCTGTCGCCAGCCGCTCCAGCGCCAGATACACCACCGGCGTCGTGTAGAGCGTCAGCACCTGCGACAGGATCATCCCGCCGATGATGGTGATGCCGAGCGGCGAGCGCAGCTCCGCCCCCGGCCCCGTCGCCAGCGCCAGCGGGATGGCGCCGAACAGCGCGGCCAACGTCGTCATCAGGATCGGGCGGAAGCGTTCGCGGCAGGCTTCGAGGATCGCCTCCATGCCGCCCTGACCGCCTTCGCGTTCATGTTCCAGCGCAAAGTCCACCATCATGATGGCGTTCTTCTTGACGATGCCCATCAGCAGGATGACGCCGATCAGAGCGATCAGCGTGAAGGACAGCCCGGTGACGAGCAGCGCGATCAGCGCGCCGATGCCCGCCGTGGGCAGCGTCGAGATGATCGTCAGCGGATGGATCAGGCTTTCGTACAGCACGCCGAGTACGATGTAGATCGCCAGCACCGCGGCGAGGATCAGCAGCGGCAGGCCTGATTGGAAGGATTGGAAGGCGCGGGCGTTGCCGGCGAATTCGCCGCGCACCGATGCCGGCATCTGGATGTCGAGCGCCGCCTTCTCGATCGCCGCAGCCGCTTCGCCGAGCGAGACGCCGGCGGCGAGGTTGAAGGTGATGGTCGCCGCCGGGAACATCCCCTGATGCGTGATGGATCGCGGCGAGATGCCGCGTTCCAGCCGCGTCACCGCACCGAGCGGCACCGGCCCGTCGCGGCCGGCCAGGAAGATGCGGTCGAGATGTTCCGGGGCCTCAGTCAGCAGCGGGTCGACCTCCAGCACCACGCGGTACTGGTTGCGCGTGCGGTAGATGGTCGAGACCTGGCGTTGCGCGAAGGCGTTATTCAGCGCCGAATCCAGCGCCTGCACGGAAATGCCGAGCCGTGCCGCGGCATCGCGGTCGATAATCAGGCGCGAGACGAGGCCGGTGCGCTGCTGGTCGCTGGACACGTCCTCGAGCACCGGCACGGTGCGCAGCTGGCGGACCAGCGCCTCGCTCCAGGTGAACAGTTCGTCGATGTCGGGCGTCAGCAGGACGTATTGGTAGGATGCATTGCCCTGGCGGCCGCCGACGACGATGTCCGCGACCGGGCGCATGAAGGTCTGCACGCCGGTCACGGTGGTGAGCGGCCGGCGCAGCCGGTTGATGACGTCGTTCGCAGTGACACCCGGCCGCTGTGATTGCGGGATCAGCGTCAGTTGCAGGCGCACTGAGGCGCCCGAACCGAAGAATCCGCCGCCGCCCACAGCGGCGGAGACGTTCTCTACCGCCGGATCGGCGCGGATCACCTCCATCACGCGCTGCTGGTAGATGGTCATCTGCTGGAAGGAGGTGTCCGGCTGCGCCTGCACGAAGCCGAAGATCAGGCCACTGTCCTGATCGGGGAAGAAGCCCCGCGGCACCACGGTATAGAGCCACACGGTCAGCCCGATCAGCCCGAAAGTCAGCGCCAGCATGGACCGCCGCCAGCGAAGTGCCACTGTCAGGCTGCGCATGTAGCCGGCGACCAGGCGGTCCATGCCCGCTTCGAAGGTGCGGCCGAACCAGCCGGGCGGACGTGGCGCGGTGCTGGCGAGGTGCGCCGCGAGCATCGGCGTGACGGTCAGCGAGATCACCGCGGAGATCGCGACGGCGATGGTCAGCGTGGCGGCGAATTCGCGGAACATCCGCCCGACGATCCCGCCCATGAACAGCAGGGGGATGAACACCGCTACCAGCGACAGGCTGATCGAGACCACGGTGAAGCCGATCTGCTTCGCCCCTTCCAGCGCGGCCTGCATCGGCTTCAGGCCGCGCTCGGTGAAGCGGGCCATGTTCTCGATCATCACGATGGCGTCGTCCACCACGAAGCCGACCGAGATGGTCAGCGCCATCAGCGTGAAGTTGTTGAGCGAGAAGCCGGCCAGCCACATGCAGCCGATGGTGCCGAGCAGCGACAGCGGCACCGCCACGCCGGCGGCGAAGATCGCCGATTTGCGCCGCAGGAAGACGGCGACGACCAGCACGACCAGCGCGATGCTGATCATCAGCGCGTGCTCGACCTCCTTCACGCTGGCGCGGATGGTCTGGGACCGATCGCGCATGATGGTGACGTCGATGCCCGCCGGCATCCAGCGCTGCAGGTCGGGCAGCAAGGCGCGGATGCTGTCCACCACCTCCAGCACGTTGGCGTCGGATTGCTTGTAGACCGTCACGATCACGGCCGGCCGGCCGTTGTACAACCCGGCCTGGCGGCGATCGCGCGGGCCCTGTTCGACGCGCGCGACGGCATCGAGGCGGACCAGCGCGTCACCCTGGCTGCGCACCACCACGGCGCCGAAGTCGCCGGCCGTGGTCAGCCGGTCGTTCACGCCGATGCTCGCCGATTGGTCCGCGCCATCGATCAGCCCGGTCGCCTGCGTCACGTTCGCACGGGTGATGGCGGTGCGGATCTGGTCGAAGGACACGCCGGCGGCGGTGGCGGCGGCCGGGTCGACGGCGACGCGGATGGCTGGCTGCTCGGCGCCCGCGAGGCTGACCTGCGCGGTCCCCGGCACCTGCGCGATGCGCGGGCCGAGGATGCTGTCGGCCGCATCGTAGATGACGCCGGGTGCGACGGTGGCGGAGGTGAGGGCGAGGATCAGCACCGGCGCGTCCGCCGGGTTGAGCTTGCGGAAGGAGGGCGGCGCGGTCAGGCCCGATGGCAGGTCGGGCCCCGCCGCGTTGATCGCCGCCTGCACGTCCCGCGCCGCCGAGGCGATCGAGCGCGACAGGTCGAACTGCACGATGATGTTGCTGCTGCCGAGGCTGGAGGTCGAGGTCAGCTCGGTCACGCCGGGGATCTCGCCGAGCCGGCGTTCCAGTGGTGCTGCGACCGAGGACGCCATGATGATCGGGTCGGCACCCGGCTGGCTGGCGCTGACCGCGATGGTCGGGAAATCCACGCGCGGCAGCGGGGCCACCGGCAGGTTGAAATAGGCGACGAAGCCCGCAAGCGCGAGGCCGATCGCCAGCAGCGAGGTGCCGATCGGTCGCGCGATGAAGGGGGCGGAGATCGACATGCTATTCCGCCGGCTGGGTCCGCGGGCGATGGGTCAGCGACGCCACCCGGGCGCGCAGATCCTCCATCGCCAGGTAGATGACCGGGGTGGTGTAGAGCGTGATCACCTGGCTCAGCAGCAGCCCGCCGATCACGGATATGCCGAGCGGCAGCCGCAGCTCGCTGCCCGCGCCATGGCCGATCACCAGCGGGACGGCGCCGAGGATCGCGGCCATCGTCGTCATCATGATGGGGCGGAAGCGCAGGATGGAGGCCTCGGTGATCGCCTCGCGCGGGGTCATGCCGTGCTCGCGCTGCGCCTCGATGGCGAAGTCGATCATCATGATGGCGTTCTTCTTGACGATGCCCATCAGCAGCACGATGCCGATCAGCCCTACCACTGACAGGTCGAGCCCGAAGATACGCAGCGCCACCAGCGCGCCGATCCCCGCCGAGGGCAGCGTGGACAGGATGGTGATCGGGTGGATCACGCTTTCGTAGAGCACGCCAAGCACGATGTAGATGACGATGATGGCGGCGAGGATCAGCCACCCCTGGCCGGCCAGCGACCGGGTGAATTCAGCCGCGTCGCCGCCATAGCTGCCGACCATCGTGTCGGGCATGCCGAGCTGCCGCTCGGCGCGCGCGATCGCCGCCACCGCCTCCCCGAGCGCGACGCCGGGGGCGAGGTTGAAGCTGAGTGTCGCTGCCGGGAACTGGTCCTGCCGCGTCACCGTCAGCGGCCCAGCCACGCGGGTGATGGTGGCGAGTTCCGCCAGCGGCACCTGCGCGCTGGTCGTCGTCGTGGTGCCGCCGGTCGTGACCGTTGTGCTGCCGGGCACGCGCAACTGGCCGATCACATCGGGGTCGCCGGCCAGGGCGGGGTCGATCTCCAGCACCACGCGGTACTGGTTGGACTGGCCGTAGATCGTGCTGATCTGGCGTTGGCCGAACGCGCTGTACAGCGCATCGTCGATCGCCTGCATCGTCACGCCGAGCCGCGCGGCGCGCACACGGTCGACATCGAGGGCGATGCGCAGCCCGTCCTCGCGCTGGTCGGTGGCGACGTCGCGGAGTTCCGGCAGCCGACGAAGCGCTTCCAGCAGCCGCGGCGCCCAGGTGGTCAGCTCGGCGGCGGAACTGTCCATGACCGTGTACTGGTATTGCGTGCTGGATGTCCGCGTACCGATCTGGATGTCCTGCACCGGCTGCGGATAGGCGACGATGCCGGGCAGTGCGGGCAGGAGCGGCGCGAGCCGGTCGAGCACGGCCTGGGTATTGTCGGCCCGTTCGGCGCGCGGGCGCAGCACCACGGTCAGGCGGCCGGTGTTCTGCGCCGGGTTGATGGTGCCCGCACCCACCACCGAGGTGACGGCGGCGACGTCCGGGTCGCGGGCGACGATCTCGGCAACGCCGCGCTGCAGGTCGGACATGCGCCGGAAGGAGACATCCTGCGGCGCCTCCGTCGTGATGGCGATGATGCCGGTGTCCTGCAGCGGCAGGAAGCCCTTGGGCATGTCGACATAGAGCCAGACCGTCCCACCCAGCGTCGCCGCCGCGATGGCGAGCATCAGGCCCTCCCGCCGCAGCGCCCAGGCCAGGGTGCGGGCGTAGCCGCGACGCAATGCCTCAAATCCCGCCTCGAAGGCGCGATTGACGAAACCAGGGCGTTCCTGCTCCGCCGGGCGCAGCAGGTAGCCGCACATCATCGGCGTCAGCGTCAGCGAGACGATCATCGACACCAGCACCGAGATCGACAGCACGATGGCGAATTCGCGGAACAGCCGCCCCACCACGCCTTCCATGAACAGCAGCGGGATGAACACCGCGATCAGCGAGACGGTCAGCGAGACGATGGTGAAGCCGATCTGTTGCGCGCCCTCATAGGCCGCCTGCAAGGGCGGCAGGCCCTTCTCGACCAGGCGGACGACGTTCTCGATCATCACGATGGCGTCGTCGACGATGAAGCCCGTCGCGATCACCAATGCCATCAGGGATAGGTTGTCGATGGTGTAGCCGCACAGCGCCATCACCCCGAAGGTGCCGACGATGGACAGCGGCAGGGCGACGCCCGGCACGATGGTGGCGCGCGCAGTGCGCAGGAACAGGAAGATCACCAGCACCACCAGCACGATGGCGATGACCAGCGTCAGCTGCACTTCCTCGACCGAGGCGCGGATCATCTCAGTGCGGTCGGCGACGATGGATAGTTCCGTGCCCGCCGGTAGGGCGCGTTGCAGTGACTGCAACTGCGCGCGCAGGGCGGCGACGGTGGCGACGATGTTCGCCCCGGGCTGGCGCTGCACATCCACCAGCACGGCCGCGCGGCCATTGTACCAGGCGGCGGTCAGCGTGTTCTCCAGCCCCTCGACCGCCGTGCCGACATCGCTGAGCCGCACCGGCGCGTCCCCGCGCCAGGCGATGATCAGGTTGGCGAAGGCCGCGGGCGCGGAAAGCTGGTCATTCGCCATCACCGCCGAGGCCTGCTGCGGCCCATCCACCGACCCTTTCGGCCCGGCGACATTGGCGGCGACGATGGCGGTGCGCACATCCTCCAGCCCGAGATTGTAGGCGGCGAGCCGGCGCGGATCGACCTGCAGCCGCACCGCTGGGCGCATGTTGCCCTGCACCGCCACGCGCCCGACGCCACCCACCTGCGCGAGGCGCTGCGCCAGCAGGGTATCCACCGCATCGGACAGCCGCGCGACCGGCAGCGTGTCCGATGTCAGCGCCAGCGTCAGGATCGGCGGGTCGGCTGGGTTCACCTTCGCGTAGGTCGGCGGGTAGGGCAGGGTGGAGGGCAGCGTGCCGCGCGCCGCGTTGATCGCCGACTGGACATCCTGCGCCGCATCGTCGATGTCGCGGTCGAGGTTGAATTGCAGCGTGATGCGGCTGACGCCCGGCCCGCTGACCGAGACGATCTCGTTCAGCCCGGAAATCTGTGCGAGCTGGCGTTCCAGTGACGCCGTCACCAGCACCGCGATGGTGTCCGGGGACGCGCCGGGCAGCTGCGTCGTCACCTGGATGGTCGGGAAATCGACCTCCGGCAGCGAGGACACCGGCAGGCGCAGATAGCCATACAACCCTGCCAGCAGCAGCGCGATCGCGAGCAGCGAGGTAGCGATCGGCCGGGCGATGAAGGGGCCCGAGATATTCATGCTCGTCGGATCACCGCGGTGCGGCAGGCGGTGCTGCGCCCTCGGCGCCACCCTGACGGCTGACTGGCGGTCCGCCGTCGCGATTGCCTGGCGCGCCACCCGGACGGTTGCCCGCGGCGGCGCCCTCGCGACCGCCCGGACGGCCGCCCGGCGTGGCTCCGTCGCGGCCGGCAGGCGCACCGGCATCGCCGGCCGCCGGCGCGGCACCCGCCGGCCCGCCTTGAACCGCACCCGGCGTTGCGCCCGGCGGCCCGCGGCGCCGCTGCGGCTGGCTCGCTGCGGCCGGCGGGCGCACCGGCTCGGCCACTTGCACCGCCGCACCCGCGGTCAGCCGCAGCGCACCCGAGGTCACCACGCGTTCCCCCGGCCGCAGCCCGCGCTGGACGACCGCCTGGGTGCCGGCGACGACGCCGAGCAAGAGCGGGCGCTGTTCCACCGTGTTGTCCGCCTGGACGACGAAGGCATAGGCACCGTCCGGCCCGCGCTGCACCGCCACCAGCGGAATGGCGGTGACGCGGCTCAGCATCGCCACCTGCAGCCGGATATTGACGAAGGCGCCGGGCCACAGGCGCCGGTCGTCGTTTGGGAAGGTCGCCTTCAGCCGGATCGTGCCGGTGGTCGGGTCCACCTGGTTGTCCAGCGTGACCAGCGTGCCGACCGGATTGGCCGGCGGCGCCGCGCCGTCCTGGCGCGGGATGGTCGGCTCGGGCAGCCGCGCCTCCACCTGCACGGGGCCGGCGGCGATTGCCTCCATCACCTGGGACAGGGCCTGCTGCGGCAAGGTGAAGGTGACGCTGATCGGGCGGACCTGGGTGACGGTGACGATGCCGCTGGAACTGGATTGCACCAGGTTGCCGATATCGACCTGGCGCAGCCCGACGCGGCCATCCACTGGGGACCGGATGACGGTGTAGTCAAGCTGTACCTGCGCATTCTCGATCGTCGCCTGGTCGTATTGCACCTGGGCTTCAAGCTGCGCGACGGTGGCGCGCTGGGTGTCGAGCGTCTGCTGCGATGCGCCCTGGCCGCGCACCAGCGTGGCGTAGCGCTGCAGGTCGAGCCGCGCATTGGCCAATTGCGCTTCACGCTGCGCCTTGGTGGCGATCGCCTGGTCGAGTGCGGCCTGGTAGCTGCGTGGGTCGAGCCGAACCAGCACCTCCCCGGCCTTCACATCCTGGCCTTCGGTGAAGGCGATCTCGGTGATGCGACCGGCGACCTGCGGCACGATGGTGATGGTATTGAAGGCCTGCACCGTGCCAAGCGCGTCGAGCAGGATCGGCACGTCGGTGACGGTGGCTTCCACCGCGCTGACCGGCACGGTCGCGCGCCCGCGCGGCCCGCCATTCGGACCGAAGCCGGCGGGCGCGGTTGTCGCGGCGGGCTGCGGCTGCGGCAGCCAGGGCAGCCAGCCGCGCTGCCAGGCATACCAGCCCCCGCCGCCCAGCAGCGCGAGCAGCAGCAGCCAGCGCCAGGCCCGGCGGCGCCGCGGCGGGGATTGCGATTCCAGCGCGTCCGAAGTCTTGGGCAGTGGCGGGCGCGGCAGCTCGTTCATGGCGTCGGTCCCCCTGCGGCGGCCTGGACGGCGCGCATGCTGTCCACCGTCCAGCCGCCGCCGAGGGCGGTGAACAGCGCGGCGGCCGCCCGCAGCCGCAGCGTATGTGCCTGCGCCAAGGCCAACCTGGCATTGAACAGCGTGGTCTGGGTGGTGAGCACCGTCAGCAGGTCGATGGTTCCGGCGCGGAATTGCGCGTCGGCGATAGCATAGCCCCGCTGGGCCGCTTCCACGCGTGCCATCTGCAAGGTGACCAGTTCCCGGTTGCGCTGGAGGGCGGACAGGCTGGTCTCCGCATCCTGCAGCGCGGCCAGGATCGCCCCGCGGTAGTTCGCCAGCAATTCCTCCCGCCGGGCACGGGTCAACGCCAGCTGGCCGCGCAGCGCCCCGCCGTCGAAGATCGTCTGGGTCAGCCCGACGGCGATGCTGTAGATCGTCGCCCCCGGGCGCAGCAGGGTCTGCAGGGCGATGGACTGCAAGCCGCCATCGGCGGTCAGGGCGATGGTGGGGAACAGCGCGGCCCGCGCGGCGGTGACATCGGCGCTGCCGGCGGCGAGATTCGCCTCGGCAAGGCGGACATCCGGCCGGCGAGCGAGGACCGCGGAGGGCACGCCCGGCGGGATCTCCGGCACGCGGATCGCGGCCAGGCGCTGGCCGGCGATGGTCACTTCGGCCGGCGTCAGCCCGGCCAGCGTCGCCAGGGCGAAGGTATTGGCCTCGACCGATTGCTCCAGAGGCGGGACCTGACCGCGTTGCTGCGCCACCACCGCTTCCTGCTGGGCGACATCGAGGCCGGTGGCGGTGCCGACCGCGAGGCGCTGGCGCAGTATCGCCAGCGTTCGTTCGGCGATGCGCAGGTTGTCGCTCTGGTTGGCCAGCTGTTCCTGCGCGCCGAGCAGGTCGAACAGCGTCGATGCCACCGCGGCCTGGGTGGTCAGGGTGATCGTGCCGATGCCGAATTCTGCGGCGGTGACGCTGTCGCGCGCCGCCTGTTCCTGCGCCCGCAGGCCGCCCCAGAAGTCGATCTGATAGCTGGCCTGGATGCTGCCGCCATAGCGGCGGCCCGCTTCGGCCGGCGTGCCGGGCGTGGCGGATGTGCCACGCGACCGGCCGATCGAGACATTGCCCTCGACCAGCGGCAGCAGCTGGGCGCCGGCGATGCGCAGCCCCGCATCCGCCTGGCGCAGCCGGGCGACCGCCGCGGCCATGTCGTAGTTGCCCGCCATCGCCGCTTCCATCAGCCGGTCGAGCTCGGGGGCACCGAAGGCGCGCCACCAAGCGGGGTCGGGTGCCGGCGCGGGCGCCGGCGCGGGCTGCCCCGCCACGAAGCGGGCGGGCGCGGCGATGCCGGATTCAGCGGGCTCGATGGGCAGGGCGCAGCCGGCCAGGGACATGGCCAGCAGAACCATCCGGCATGGCGCGCCAGGGCGCTGCGGTGACGGAGCCGACTTCGCGGAACATGGCATCAGGCTTCGACGCATCCATGGGCACACCCCTTCGCCTTCCTATCTGGCCCGACGCGGGCCGCGCTGCCAGTGTCAAATGGCAACATCGTATTGCGCCGCAGCACAGGCGGCGCCGCCTTTCGCGGCATTGGGGCCTCGGCTACACGCTTCGGAACGGCACCATCCGCCGGGGCCCGCCCGATGCCCCGCGCATTTCGACGGACACGCCACGATGCAGGTGACCGAGACTTTCCATGACGGCCTGAAGCGGGGCTACCGCATCACCGTGCCGGGCGCCCACGTCGCCGGCCTGCGCGACAGCCGCCTGGCAGAGATCGCGAAGGCCGTGCCGGTTTCCGGCTATCGTCGTGGGCAGGCACCGTGGTCGGTGGTGATGCAGCGCTTCGGTGCCTCGGTTCTGGGGGAAGTGCTGGAACAGGAAGTGGCCGCCGCGGTCCGCCGGCTGGTCGCCGATCGCGCGCTGCGTCCCGCCCTGGCGCCGAAGGTCGATATCGGCGCCTTCGCCGATGGCAGCGACCTGGCCATCGGCGTCACACTCGAACTGCTGCCCGAGGTGCCGGTGCCGGACCTGTCCGGCCTGCGGCTCGAAAGGCTGCGCGCGCAGCCCGGGGAAGCTCATCTGCGCGCAGCGCTTGCGCGGCTCGCCGCCCGTCACGGCACGCTGGAGGAGATCGCACCGCGGCCCGCTGCGAGCGGGGAGGTGCTGGTCTGCGACCTGCAGGGCGGCCTGCCGATCGACCTGCTGGGCAATGGGCCGGGGCTTGGTGCGCGGCCGGGCAATCCCGGCCTGCCGCCATCGCGCTGGGCGATCGACGCTTCTCCCGGGCTGGAGCGCGAGATCGTCGCGACCGGCCTGGAGGAGGGGTTGCCCTGCTTCGACCTCGCCCTGCGCGGCACGGCGCGCGCCGGGGCCTTCCTGCGCGTCTTTCCGGCGCCCTCCAACGGGCTGGGCGCATCGCCGGGCCAGGTGCTGACGCTGTGCATGCGCGCCCGCCTGCTGGCCGGCGACCTGCCGGAGGACAGCGCCGTGCGGCTCGGCTTCAACGAACGGTCGGAGAACGACATCCTGCGCGGGTCGCGCCGCCCGGCAATGCTGGGACCGCAGGAGATGCGCGCCACCGTCGCGATGACGGACAATCCGGCACTGGCCTATGCGCGGCCCCTGCTGGAGATCGCCTTCAAGGGCGGAGTCGAGGTCGACGTAACGCTGCGCATCGGCCCGGCGCGCGTCTTCGCCGGTGACGAGGAGCCGGAGGCACCGCCCTTCGCCGGCGCCGCCGCGACCGGCCAGGCGATCGAGGTCGGCGGCCGCGCCATGCCGCCCGGCTTTGCCGCGCAGCTGGAAGGCCTGGCGCCCGGCGAGACGCGCATCGTCGAGGCGATATTGCCCGCCGACCATCCGTCAAGCGAGCTGGCCAACCAGCGGGTGCGCTATCGCGTCACCGCCACGGCGCTGAAGCAGCGCCGCGCGCGGGCGCTGGATGATAGCCTGGCGCAGGCCGTGGGCCTCGCCGATCTTGCGGCGCTGCAGGCCGCGGTGCAGCGGACCCTGCAGCGCGAATACGATGCGCGGTCGCGGCTGCGGCTGAAGACGGCGCTGCTGGATGCGATGGCCGCCACCGCTGACTTCCCGGTGCCGGACAGCCTGCTGGAGGCGGAGTTTGACCAGATCTGGCAGCGACAGCAGTCGGAATCGCGGGCCGGCCGCCGCGACGCCGCCGATGCCGGCAAGGACGAGGCGACGCTGCGCGACGAATACCGCGCCATCGCCGGGCGGCGCGTGCGCCTGCGCCTGCTGATGGCCGAGGTCGCCCGCGCCCACGACGTGCAGGTGTCAGAGGAGGAAATGGCCCGCGCCATCCGCCAGGACGCGACGCGCTATCCGGGGCAGGAACGCCAGGTGCTCGACTTCTATCGCGGCAATGCCCAGGCGCTGGAGGCGCTGCGCGCGCCGCTGCTGGAGGAGAAGGTGGTCGACCTGCTGATCGCGCGCGTCGCGCTGAGCGAGCGGGTGGTGACGCCGGAGGCTTTGGGCGCGGCGGGCTGACCGGCGATGCCGGAGGTTGGGGCGGCTTGCGTTCGACCGCGCTGACGCAGATCGCTCCGACCTGTTGGTTGGAGGAGCGTCTTCGTGCGCCTGGCCGAGTTTCAGTCGGGCGCGATCTGTTCTACCGTTCCCAGACGATGCCGCTGCGGATCACCTTCGCCGGCACGCCGACGGCCAGGCAGCCGGGCGGGATTTCGCCGCTGACCAGGCCGCGCGCGCCGATCACCGAGCCGTCGCCGACCCGCGCGCCCTTGACCATCTGCACGCCGCGGCCGACCCAGACATGCTCGCCGATCACCACATCCTCCGGCGGGTTGATGCATTCGCCGGTGGCGGCGTCGCGGATCACGTGGTGGTCGGTGGTCATCACGCGGATCTCGCTGCTGAACATGCAGTCGCGTCCGACGTGGATGGTGGGGCCGTCGAAGGCGACGAGTTCGGCGCCGTTGAAGGTGCATTCGGGGCCGATGCGCACCGCACCGCCGCCCGCCGCGCGGATGGTCAGGCCGTTGAAGAAGCAGCGGGGCGCCATATGGATCTGCGAATTCGCCTCGGCGGAGACCACCAGCCGGCCGCGCGGGCCGAAATTCTTCGGCCGGCCGAGCACGATCACGGCGCCGGCGGCGGCTTCGACCAGCCCATCGACGCGTTCGGCGAGGACCGGGTCGATCTCGACGCGGGCCTCCGGATGGAGCCGGAGCGTCAGGGGCATCGCGATGATCCTTCGGTTGCCGGCCCGGCGTCAGGCGGACTGTTCGGCGACGCGGCGCAATTCGCGCAGCATGCGGCGCGCGCGGTCGGTGTAGGTGTGGAAGCGCAGCGCATAGGCGTGCCGACGCGCCGCACCTTCCGCGCCGTCGCGGTCATAGGCGGCAAGGGCCGCGGCATGGGCGCGGCGCAGGCTGTCGATGTCGAAATCGTCGTAGCGCATGACGGGCAGCTGCGCCTGGTGTTCGGCCGGGATCACCGCTTCCAGATGCGAAAGACCATGCGGGACCAGCGGGATCTGGCCGGCCGCCAGAGCGTCGAAGACTCGGTTCGGGATGCAGAAATCCGTGTTCACCACGGCCGAGACCTTGTGGCCGAGCCAGTCGCGGAAGCGGTCCTCATGCGACAGGGACAGGTAGCTGCCGGCCATGTTCGGTCGCCACTGGATGACCTTGCCGTCGGGCATCGCCTGCCCGATCGCATCGATGAAGGCGGTGCGGGCGCGATAGCGCGGGTAGAAGCCGTAGCCGCCATACAGCGCGTCCGATCGCGCCGCGCCGGCGGTTTCGGCGAACAGCTTCGCCATCAGCCCGTCGGACCATTGCCCGCAGCACATCGGGATGACGGCGAGGATGTTCATGTTCGCCGCACGCAGATACTCGTGCTTGTACTGGTGGCCGGGGAAGACGAAGTCGACCATCGCCGCGAGGTCGAGGTTGCGGCGATACATGTGGTGATGGTCGCGGAACTGGATGGCGGAGACGAAGTCCGGATCCCGCGCGGCGCGGGCCAGGGCATCGACCGAGGCCTGGTTCTGGAAGAAGGTGTGGTGGTTGACCAGCAGCAGGTCGCAGCGCGACTGCCCGGCGATGAAGCTGTCGAAGGCGATGATGGTCACCTTGGCGACGCCGAGTTCGCGGGCAATCTGGTCGGCCGGCAGCGCGCCGCCGCACACGACGAGTTCTCCGCGCGCGATGATGCGAGCGAGACGGTCGCGCGACGCCTTCGCGCGCGCTAGCACCTGCGTCATATGCGCATCCGCTGCGACGCCCTGGAGGATGTCGGACAGGCGGGTCTGGTTGGCGTCGATCTCGGCGAAGACGGCAGCCGCGGATTCGAGTTGGGGAACGGGCTTCATGCAGGCTGCTTCAGCGCTTCTTCGATCACATAGACGGAAGAGAAGAGCATATGGCAGCGCAGGCGATAACCCTTGCCGGTCAGCAGTTGGTAGACCTTCGACCTGGCGCAGTTGGCGATGTCGAAGCCATGGTCCTCGACGACGATGACGGCCGGGGCGTGGGTGTCGAAGGGATAGCGGCCGAGCACCGTCATCTCGAATCCTTCGACGTCCATGGAGACGAAGTCCACCTTCTGGTCGGCAGGCAGGTGCCTCAGCAAAAGGGTGTCGATCGGGGCGCAGGGCACATCGACCACCTGGCCCTGGTCGGGGCCGCCGCGGCCCGGCGCGACGCGATTGACCGCGAGGCTGTTATACGCGCCTTCGCCGAACACCTTGAACGGGATCGTGCCTTCCTGGTCGGCGACCGCGGTCCACAGGTTGATGTCCTGCGGGCGCGCCTCGGCGAAGGCGTCCATGGAACCGGGCGTCGCGTCGATGTTGATGCCGCGCCAGCCCATTTCGTGCAGCAGCGCGGTGTTGGAGAAGCGATGCGGGTGGTGCGCGCCGATGTCGATGTAGAAGCCGTTGCGACGATGGCGGAACAGGCGCACGACGATGCGGTCCTCGCCATCCTGCGAGAAGGAGCGCGCGAGGAACTGCGAGACGTCATTCTTCGGAGCCATCGTGGCGCCATCTCCTTGGTGGCAGGCTGGTGGTGGTGTCCGCGCGACCGGTCTTGAAGCGTCATACGGGGGCAGGACGCGTCCGGCCAGTTCGTGGTGGCAAGCAGCCCCGAGATGTTCGCGCGCCTGGGCATCCAGGGATGTCGCGTCGCCGCGGTTTACCGGCGCTCCGTAAGGGTGGCCTCTACCGATTCATGCCAGACGGGCCAAGAATCAGGGAGCCTTCATCTTCGGCAACAAACACGGCATTGCAGAACCACATGCCGCGAAGCTGCTGTCGTTCCACCGGCTGCCGATGATTGCGCCGCACTTCATCAAACAGGTGCAATAAAAGATAGCCGTGATCACCGAAGAACGGAAGATAGCGAGCAAGAGGTATATGCCGATCGTTATCCGGGCTCATGCCGGCTTCCACCTGTATGACGCGAAGTTTCTTGGCAGCGAGCATCGAGCCGAAACCGAGAAGAACGTCGAGGTCGCTGCCTTCGGTGTCAATCTTCAGGAAGTCAATTGTATCGACGCCGCGATCGAGGCAAAAGAGATCACCGGTCGTGACGTCAACTTCGATCGAATTGGTGTTGCTTTCGTCGGTACGAAGCAAACGATTCATCGGATTGGCGGTACGCGCTTGCATGCGCATTGTGGCTTGCCGACGGCCGAGCGCGATCGGCAGAACCGTCGTCCCCTCATCGCCAAGCATGGCCGTCTCGAGAAGGTCGCGGCTGCTCGGCACGGGCTCAAAGCAATAGATACGCGCGTCGGAATAGGCCTTCCTCAGGGCTTGTGCGGACTGACCCTGATTGGCGCCGACATCGAAGATCGTCCGGGGCGCGAAGTCCCGCATACGGCGGGCCATGAACTCGATTGCCTGCATCGATTGAATTGCTCACATTCTGGGTTGTTGAAGCTGCCCTGGCTGCTGCCCCGAGGGTGCGCTCGCCAGACGGCTTGATCGTAACGGTTCGCCCGCGTGTCCCTGCCCTAAGATCAAGCATTCTCAAGGAATATGACCCATTCTCCGGATCACGTCACCACCGGGGGCGGATCCTGGATCAGCGGCAGCCGCAATCCCGCATTCCAATCCTCTCTGATCGCAGGCGCGATTCACTGTGCGATGCGGCGGACGTTCAGCGAAGGTCCAGTTGCCAGCGCGACAGCAGGAAGTTTGCATGTGTCGCCTGTGCGGGCGTGATGCGCCGCGGCATCAGTTGGACCAATGCTCCCGCGCGATCGCGAACCTCGAAGTACGGCGACAGGTCTTCGACGAAGTCGAAATTCGGACCGGAGAGATTGTGGAGAATGATCCCAATTGATGGCGTGCGTCCCGCCTGGTGCCAATGGATGAGCGAGCGGATGCAGCACGCCTTGCGGAACGGCCCGGCGACGATGACGAGTTCCGGGCCACTGTCGGCTTCGTTCCATGACGGCCAAGGCGCATCCGGAAATGCGGACCACCGTGACATTGCGGTGCGTGTTGCCGGCTGCCCGTTGGCGCGAAGCTGTCCGAGTTCAACGTGGATGAACTCGACGCGGCCTGACCTTGTTGCGTCGCTGACGTGCGGGTCCTCAAGCGCTGTGCGAAGCGCAGATTCGCTGGTCTCGACGGCAACAATTGTTCCGCATGCCCCGCTGACTGCTGTCGTGAGAAGCCAGGAAGCCCCGAAAAACAGGGCGCTCGAGGCGGTGGCAACATGACGCTCCAGGAACCTGCCTTCGGATTCCGAGAACCGGGGCGTCGCCTGCGCCGCGCCCGGCGCTTCGATCGATGACGATCCAGTTTGCATCCGCGCGGCGCGTATTTTCTTGATGGGATTTTTGCTGCCTGATGACTGTCCAAGGATGGCGAAACGCACATCCCACTCAAGAGATATCTTCGCTACTGTTCGTGGGCGCACGCCAGCAAAGTTGTATTTCTTCTTGGCCTGTTCGAAGGCCTCGATGAGAGCATGGTCGGTAACGAGCCGACCGATTTCGCGCCGGCCGCCTTTTTGCTCATCGGGTGTGTTGATGGCGGAAATGCAATCGAAAATTGCTGAGGTGAAATTACGTTCGGTTTGGAAAACATTAGCCCACCAATGATCAACGCCCCAACATGTAAGCGTTCCATCATATACGGCCAAAAATTTTTCTAACATGTCTGATCGAAATATCGGCCATGTTACTTCGATATAAGTAACTAATCGAATATCATGATCTCCATCCTTCTTAATCATAAATGGGTTAGAAATCTTACCGGAAGGATCGTGGGAAGGGCTAGATACCCAAAATGAGAAATGATCAGCAATAGAAAATGCTCTTACAATATCAGCATAACTTATCTGCATATCATCATCAGCAATCCATACATAATCATAAGAACTCAAGGAAATTTTATTACTCTTCCAAAGATTCCAAATATTCTGATATTTTCCACCTTTTATGCGGAAACATAAATCTGAAAGATTTTGCAAACTTTGAAATGTAATATCGTCATCATCGTAATACGCGACGATAAGATCAAATTGGCGAAAAGATGTAGTATTTACCCAAGACTTAATGACATTTCTATTTCCTGCGCTTGTGAATATACAGTATTTATTATTCGATTTTTTAATTTTCATTAGCGGCGGTTCTCCGGAGTTGGCGATCACGCGATCTTCGAAGCGGATCGAATTTCGTCTCGTGCGAGGTCTGGCCCGACGGATCGGAACACGCAACGCCGATCTTGTATCTCGCCCCATTTCACTGGACCAAGCCCAACATGGGGCCCGACGTTCCGTAGGATCAACCTGCCCGGCGGAGGTTCGAAGGAGTGCAGGAGGCCTTCAGCGCTTGCTTGCCATCGTGGATGCTAGTGGTGCCTATGTGCCGCAGATGCGGTGTTCGGCCGAATCGGCTGCCGCAATGTGGCTCGGGTAGAAGTCTGCGACATGACCCTCTTCATCCTCGACCCCAATCTCGACCGTGAAAACGGGCACCATCTGGAATGGGACCTGGCCGTCGCCCGCGCCGCGCGCGCGCGTGGCGAACCCGTCGTCATCTTCGCCCATCGCGACTTCCCCGCCGAACAGGCCGAAGGCATCGCCATCCGGCCCTGGTTCACCTTCACCACCTATGCCCGGGCCGCGCAGGACCCGGTCGCCGGCCGCTACGACGATTTCCACCTGTTCAACGAAACCTTGGCCGACGACCTCGCCGCCATCGAACCGGGCACCTTCCGCGCCGGCGACGCCGTGCTCGCGCCCACGCTGAACGAGAACCACCTCCTCGGCTACGCCAGCTGGATGAAGGGATTCGACCCGTCGCGCGCGCCGCTGTTCCTGCTGCACCTGATGTTCGACCCCGGCCTGGCCGACGGCGGCGATGGCGCGCCGGTGGTGCGGGACGCGCTGACCGCGCTGTTCTACCAGCTGGGCCAACGCAGGGCGGCCGAACCCGGGCCGCAGGTCCATCTGTTCGCCACCGGGCAACAGATGTCGCGCGACTTCAGCGCGCTGTTCGCGCAGCCGGTGCCGCCGCATCCCATCCCGGTCGCGCCGCGCCGCACCGCGCCGCGCCCCGATGGCGCGCGCCCGGCCTGCCTGCTGTTCATCGGCGATGCCAAGCCGGACAAGGGGGTGCTGCTGCTGCCAGGCCTGGCGGAGGCGATCGCCGCCGCTCAACCGGACTGGGACGTGCTGTTGCATGTCAATGAGACGACGGCCTGGGGCCCGGCACGCCAGACCTGCGAGGAACTCGCCGCCCTCGCCGCACGTCGCGCCAATGTGACCGTGCAGGGCGGTCGTCTGCCGCGCGATGCCTATCAGCGGCTGATGGAATCGGCGTCGCTGCTGGTCTGCACGCACGAACCGGCGGCCTATGCGCGCAAATCCTCCGGCATCCTGTGGGAGGCGGTGGGCCTTGGCCTGCCCGTGGTGGTGCCGCATGGCACCTGGCTGGAACGCGAGGCCGCCGAATGGGGTGCGGGCGCGGTCGCGGCGCACGACTGGACCATCGCCGGCCTGCACTCCGCCTTCGAGGCCGCGGTGGTGCAGCGCGCCGTGCTGGCCCGCGCCTCGGCCGAGGCGGCGCAGCGCTTTCACGCCGCCAATGGCGCCGGTGGGTTGATCGAGCAGATCTGGGCGCTGTGGCGGCCGAGCCTGCCGGTGCAGGCGCGGCCGCCGGTGCCGGCGCTCGGCGCGCCCGACGCCCCGGCTGTGCGGGCCGCGCCCGAGGCGCCGCGCGCCGCCGTGCAATGGATGGGGCATGCCGCGGAACTGACCTTCGCCTGGCCGCCGGGCGAGGCCTGGCATCTGGACGTCGATACCGGTGCGCAGGTGCTGCCGGAGAATGTCGCGGTCGAGGCCGGCGCCGCGCCGGGGACGGCGCGCATCTTGGTCGCGGCCGAAGGCGGGGACAATCGCGATGGCCAGGTCCGGCTGCGCGTGATGCTGTCGCGGCCGGCGCGGGCCGTCCCGCCTGCGCCTGTGCCGCCCGCGGTCGCGCTTCCGGCGCCGGTACCGCAAGCGGTTGCCGAACCTGCGGCCCCGCCGGTGGAAGCGTTTCGCATCGGCCAGGGCCGCGACGCCGTGGCCGCGACACGCGTGACGCTGGATGAATTGCTGCCGGGTGAGGTGTACCGCCATCTCGACCTGACGCTGCATGGACTGACCCTTGGTGCCGAGGCATGGGCGAGGGTGAAGTTCAAGATCTGCTGCGATCGCGATGCCCGCCATCTGGAATTCCGGCGCATGCATGGCTGGCCCGAGATGTTCGTCGAATGGCCCGGCACTGCCTACGACCAGTATGGCGAGGTGCTGCACATCGCGGCCGACGGCACGCCGGTGGCCGTGGCGGAAGCGCGTGACCGTGCATTGCTCACGGCCCTGGCGCGCTGCCTCAAGGAAGCGGTGCGCTGCCTGTGGGAGCAGAATCCCCTGCACGCCGAGGCGCTGGAAACCTGGCTGGTCGAGGCCGAATTGCACCAGCGCAGCCTGGCCGTCGGATTGCGCGCGGCGACGGCGCAGGCCTCGGCGGGCTGAGCGACGCGGCCGGAGGGATGGCGGCAGCCGGCGCGCAGGCCAGGCGCCGGATCGGAGCGTCTACCCCGAGGGTGGGCCCGCTATCGCCTTGTTGGATTGCGCATTGCCGGTCGTCCGGCGAAGCCAGGCCGGCGCCCGGCGTCTGCGGGCAGGACGCGCATGCCAGGTCCTGCGGATCGGTCCCGATCCGCGGATATGTTGTCACTCGGCGGCCTGCATGGATTCCGTGCGCGCCTGGGTGGCGAGTGCCATCAGCGCCTCGACCTCGGCCGGCTTCAGGGCCGCGACGCGGTCCAGCAGTTCGGCCAGGGTCTGCCTGTGCGGGTCGTGGATCGCCAGCAGCCCGCGCACCCAGCCGCGCGAGCGCTCCCACGGATAGGTCAGCCGCATCTGCTTCGCGCCATACAGCACGTAGTGCATCAGGGGGTTCATGCCCGCCTTCGCGACGTCGCCATTGCGCTCGAGGTAGTGGTCACCGTCGAAGAACGGATTGGGCCGGAAATTCGACCGCACGCCGACATACAGGTAGTGCTCGATCGGTTCGATGTTCGCCGGCAGGCCGTAGGTGGCGCGATACCAGCCTTCCATGAAGATGCCGCTCTCGCGCACCTGGGCAATCTGGCGCGCAACCACGACCGGCGATTCGGCGATGCCCGGGCGGACGCGTTCGACGAAGAATCGCAGGACCTCGGGCGCCTTCGGCCCGGCGGCTTCGGACAGCATCCGGTACCATTCGTGATTGCACAGCGCCTGCTGCTGGCCCGACAGCCCGCCCTGCGAATAGATCGAGACATCGACATCGGCGTGATAGTATTCGCGCCCTTCGGCGAGCATCTGGTGGATGCGCGCATGGTCCGCGGCGATGCGATAGGTGGTGTCGTAGCCCTGCGCGACCAGCATCGTCCGGCGCGTCGCCGAGGATTGGTGGCACGGCATCCCGGCGATGGTGTGGAAGTTGACGTGGCCGGTGGCGACCTGGTGATGGATGAAGGCGAGGTCCGCGGCGCGATGCCATTCCATGGCGCCGTCCGTCAGCCGGTAGAAGTGATGGCCGTAGATGAAGTCGGCCGATTCCGGCGCGTGCCGGAACAGCCTTTCGAGCGCATCCTCGGACGCGAAGCAGTCGCCCGCGTTCATGTAGAGAATGTAGTCGCCGGTCGCGAGGCCGGCCGCCTTGTTCATCGCGTTGTAGGGCCCGCCATCGGGTTCGGAGACCAGCACGTCGATGCTGTCGCGGAAATCCTCGCAGGCGGCGAGCGTTCCGTCGGTGGAGGCGCCATCGACCACCACGAGTTCGAGCGGCATGGTCTGCGACAGGATGGAGTCGAGCGTGCCGCGGATCTCGGCCTCGGCGTTGCGCGTGACGACGGCGACGGAGATGCGCGCCATCACGCCGGCTCCGGCAGCCAGCGCCGCGCCGCGCGGCCGGCCGGTTCCAGCAGCGCCGCCGGCACGTCGCCCCAGTCGCGCACATAGGTATCGAGCCGCGCGAGCCCTTCCTCCCAGCGCGCCTGGCCCATCTCGCAGGACAGGCGGGCGCGGCTGCCTATGTCGCGCGCCCGCGCGGGGGTGAGGTGATGCGCCCAGACCTCGGCGGCGCCCGGTTCATAAAGCAGGCCGTTGACGCCATGAACGATGTATTCGTTCATTGTCGGGTTGTTCTCGGCGACCACCACCTGGCCGCGGGCCATGGCCTCGAGGAAGGAGAAGCCGATCCCCTCGAAACGCCGGGGTGCGACGAAGACGTTGAAGGTGGCGGCGACGCGGTCGAAGGCGGCGCGGTCCTCGAACCAGGTCGAACGGGTCACGTTGTAGCGGATGACATCGGCCGACGGCAGGCTCTCGGGGTTCGGGTAGGTCGGGTCCGGCGCTTCATGCAGGTGCAGGCGCGGCTGCGGCCAGCTGGCGGTCAGCTCCTTGAGGAAATCCCAGGTCAGGTCGCGCCGCCGCCGCCACCAGAAGATGCGCAGGTCGGCATAGTCGGGCAAGGTCATGTCGGGCGCCGGCCAGTATTGCAGCCACAGGCTGGTCAGCCCGAGGCGTCGCACTCGCTCATGCAATGCGCGGCAGAAGCAGACGATGTGCAGATGGTCCTTGAGCGACAGCCAGAAGTCGTCGCCCAGCATCCGGCAGCTGTCGAACATCGGGTAGAAGAACACCGGGCAGCCCGGCCGCAGCGCTGCGAGTTTCTGCGCCGGTCGTTCAAGCTGCCAGACATGGATCTCGTCATAGCCGGCGGCGACCAGCGCCTCGAGGTCGAGCCCGGCGGACTTGTCTTCCCAGCTGTTGTCGAAATGCAGATTGACATCGCGGGTCTTGGCGATGTGGTCGATCATGAAGCGGGAGGACAGCGTCTTGGTGTGGTACCCGTGCCCGAGGAACGCGACCCGCTTACGCATCGCCATCCGCCCTTTGCCTGCAGAAGTAGAGCGCCCGGAACAGCGCCTCCTGCGATTCCTCATCGGCCCTGGTCGCCGATTTCGCCGTTGTGGCCTTGCGCCGCGCGGGCTTGGCGGCGGCCTGGTCGGGCAGCCGCGCGACGGCTTCGGCGCAGGCGGCGCGCAGGCGGGATGCAGGCGTCGCCTGGCCCAGCGGCGGCCAGTCGTCGAGGCTGTCGCGCAACGCCGCAATAAAGGCGCTGCGACGGTCCTGCTGCGGCAACAGGCCGGGCAGGGCGCGCGCCAACTCGCTCAGCCGCAGGATGACGATGTCGGCACCCTCGCCGCGTGGCGCCGCATGGGCATCGTTATTGGGCAGCAGTGCGGGATTGTCGCTCAGGCGCAGGCACAGCAGGGCTTCGGGCGTTGCCTCGACCAGCCGATAGGCCAGGGTCGAGGTCGGGTTGGCGCCGCGCCAGGCGACATCGACCGAATGGCCGGCGCGCCGATGCGAGAGGATGACGGTCATGTGCCGTCAGATCCCCCCGGCGAAGGCGCGCATCGGGGGCCGCGCACGCAGGCCGATCGTGCGACGCGGCATTCGCGTTCCGGCCCGCGCCATCCCGGCAGGACCGCACTGCGACGACACCATTCATCAAGCCCCATAGACTTAGCCTTAAGCATCTATAGGGGGCGATCCTTCGCCATGTCGACACTCAGGGTTGTGACATGTCCGACAGAGAACGAGACCATCGTGCCCCGGCGCCGAGGGCTGGCCAGTATGAGGCTGGAAGCCGCACGAAGCGCCGCTTTTCCAGCCAAGGTCCAGGCCGCCTGTCGAAATTCGGACAGTCATTTTCCGCTCGACTAAGCCCGATCTTCACGCGACCGAGCGCATTGTTTGATGTTTATGCTGAATATTCTGGGTCAATATTTGGAAAATGCGCGCATTCTTTGTCTTCGCTTGACATGGCCGGAGCAACATGGGAGGCGTCAGCGTGTATGAATTGTGTCCCGACAGCGTGGTCGGTGCCTGGAATTCCGCGAGGTCGAGGTCGATGCCAGAAATCCTGAAGCTGCAAACCTTCTCCGGCCAGCCCTACGAGATTGCGTTCGACCCGACGGATCGCGAGGATTCGATCTACACCGTGGCGCTGCACAAGAGCGGCTCGGTGCTGTTCGACAACCTGGTGAAGGCAATCTGCAAGGCGTCCGGCCGCAGCTGCGTCGACATCGAGGTGCAGCTGTTCCGCCAGGGCCTCAATTTCAGCCATTGCGACCACCTGCTGCTGGATTTCTGCGGCCGGCCGGGCTTCGTCTATTCGGGCTTCCGCGGCCTGTGGCAGCTGATGCTGCTGCGGCGCTTCCGCGATTCACGGAAGCTCATGCTGGTGCGTGACCCGCGCGACATCGCCATCTCCTTCTATCACTCCATGGCCAAGAGCCACACGGTGCCCGACGGCGCCGTGCGCGACGTCATCATGGAACAGCGCAACCGCGCCCAGGCGCAGGGTCCGTCGGACTATGTGCTGAGCGGCGGTGTCGATGGCGTGTTCAGCAACTTCAACGCCTTCGCGATGCTCAGCCGCAACAAGGCCGCCGGTGAATGGCGCATCTACCGGTATGAAGACGTGATCTACACCAAGATCGAATGGGCGCGGGACATTGCCCGGCAACTGAATGTCGAGCTGTCCGAGGACGCGATCGCCAAGCTCGTCGCCAAGGAAGACGTGTTCCCCGAGACCGAGGATCCCAGCAAGCACATCCGCCGCGTGCATCCCGGCGGATACCGCGAGGCCCTGACGCCCGAGGCGATCGCCCACATCGAACGCTACTGCGCCAAGGCCATGGCGGTGTTCGGCTATGACATGCACGCCGCCTCGGCAACCGCGGGCGACAAGGTCGCCTGAACGACGGATGGCGCCCTGCGGCGCCATCCGGGGCGGCGGCTCAGGTCTGCGCGCCGCCATTCACCTGCAGCATCTGCCCATTGACGTAGGCGCCACCCGTCGAGACCAGCAGCCGCGCCATGGCGGCGACTTCCACCGGCGTGCCCTGGCGGCCGAGCGGCACCTTCGCCACGGCGGCCGCGCGATAGGCCGTCGTCGCCGCATCCGTGGGTTCCTCATCGGCGGCAATCGGGCCCGGCGAGATCGCGTTCACCGTGATCCCCTTCGGGCCGAATTCCTTGCTCAGCGCCTTGGTCAGTCCCCAGACGCCGTGCTTGGCGACGCTGACCGGTGCGCGACCGCCATAGCCCTGCATGGCGTTCATGCCGGTGAAGTTGACGATGCGCCCCCAGCCGCGCGCCAGCATCCCCGGCAGGCAGGCCCGCGACAGCCAGACCGACGCGTCGAGGTCCACCGCCATCACCCGCTGCCACTCAACTTCGCTCATCTCCAGGAACGGCTTGGCCGGGCGCAGCGCGGCGTTGTTCACCAGCACGTCGACGGTGCCGAAGCGGGCGATCGCCTCGGCGGCGATGCGGGCGCATTCCGCCGCGCTGCCGACATCGCCCATCACCACCATCGCCTCGACGCCGAAGCCGCGCGCGGCGGCCGCGACCGCATCGCAGGCGGCGCGGTCGGAGGATCCGTTCACCACGACGTTGAAGCCGTCCTCCGCCAGGCCGAGTGCGACGGCGCGCCCGATATTGCGCCCCGCCCCGGTGATGAGTGCCGTCTTGCGCTGCACGGTCATGCCGCCTTCCTCCCGATCCGATTGGTCGGTCTGCTTACCGCGATGCGCGCCGGCAGGCGAGGTGCCTGCGGTGGACCGCGCCTCGCGCGGGTCGGTCGCGCCACCTGGTCTCGGCGGTGCCGTATCAGCGTCGCCACGCGACCGGATGAATTCCATCCGAAGGTGATCCATGCGAGGCGCGCCCCCTGGCCAAGCCGGCCGCTTCCCGCCTATGTCCTGCTGCCGTCGGCTGCAGCCGGCACGGCCTCAACCCCGATCCGCGGTGCTGCCCCCATGACCACCCAAGGCCCCGTCACCCTGCGCTGGCGCGCCGCCGGCGCCGCGCCCCAGACCGAGACCTTCTCCGACCTCGATGCCGCGCTCGATGCGGTGGAGGACCGCTGGGAGGAGTTGCAGCACCAGGCGCCGCAAATCCTCGATGCGCGCCGCATCCTGCTGATCACCACGGAACAGTTGCAGGCCGCGATGGTCGAAGGCGAGGAAGACGAGGCCGGCTGAACCGGCCCGTTCGCGTCAAGGCGCCGGCCTGCCCCGGCGCCAGCGATTCAGCGGCGCGCGGATCGCGCGCGGCACCACCGCCCGCCAGACGGCCGCGGCGCCGTCGCGCAGCCGTCGCAGCGGTCCGCGATGCAACAGCGCCTCGATCGCCTCGCCACGCGCCGCGATCGCCTGGCTGCGCGCCGCGACGACCGACAGCTCCGCCCGCAGTGCCTCCAGCATCGGCGCGACGGCGGAGTGTTGCGCGGCCAGGCGGGTGACCTGCTCGCTGAGCGTGGCAACCTGACCCGGCAGGATCTCGGCGGCGGGTGGGGCTGGGGCTGCGCCGCCCACCGCGATGGCCAGCGGTCGCCACGGTGCCTGGAGGTCGAAGCTCGGCACCCAGCCGGCGATGAAGGCCCCCATCGCGGCGGCCGCCTGCGCCGGGTCCACCGTATCGCCGGCGGCAAGCACCTCGGCATGGATCGCCTCGATGCGGTCAAGCAGCGCCTCGAGGTTACGTTCGGCGCGGATGAGCGCTGACGCAGACGCGGCCTCGCCGGCCGACCATTCGGCGATGGCCGCGGCGATCGGGCCGGGCGCGGCGGGGTTGGCCAGGATGCCCGCGCCGAGGTTCCAGGGCAGCCAGGCCTCCGCCCGAGCGCGGGTGAGGAATCCGGCGCAGCCGCGCGCGTCGCAGACGATCACGCCCGCCCCGGCCGCCGCGGCTTCCAGCGCCGCGCGCGCGGTGGCGAACACCAGGTCCGCGGTGGCGAACAGCGCCTCGGGCGCATCGGTCATGCGGCCGGGCCCGCGGCCGAATTCCTCGACCGCGATGCCCGCCGCCGCGCAGGCGTCGCGGATGGCAGGCAGATGCGCGCCCTGCTTGGCCAGCACCACTGCGCGCGTGGGCCGCACGGGCAGCGGGGCGGCGCGCGGCGGGATGCGCGACAGGTCCACCGCGTTCGGCAGCAGGCCGACCGCCTCCGTCGGCACGCCATCGGCCACCAGGCGCGCGCGGCAGCGTTCATCGACTGCGAAGATGCGCCGGATCGCCGGATGCGGCGGCGCGGCGTCGAACGGCGCGGTGGCGTCGTGGCTGACGAAGATGGCCGGCACGCCGGGATGGGCCGCGAGGGCGGCCATCGCCGGGCCGATGTGATGGGCGTGGATGATGTCCGGCCGTCGCGGCAGCGCCGCCGGGTCAGTCACCACCACATGCCCACGCGCTCGCATCTGCATCGCCAGCGGACCGGCCTGCGGCGTGAAGACCATGACGTCGTGCCCGCGCCGACGCAGCCCGTCGGCAAGCTGGCCCGTCACCACCTCGGTGCCGGTGCGCCGGGTGAGCATGATGTTGGTCAGCAGGATGGCGCGCGGGGTGCGGGCTTGGTCCGGTAACGGCTGCGGCATTAGGGTGATGGTATGACACGCCCGTTGCTGATCGTCGCGCATCCTGGCCATGAGCTGCGCCTGTTCGCCTGGATGGAGCGCGAACGGCCGCTGCTGTGCATCCTGACTGACGGATCGGGCAGCATTGCCCCGGCCCGCACGCAGTATTCGGCGGCCCTGGCGAAGGGCTGCGGCGCCGCCCCTGGGCCGGTGTTCGGCGCCATGCCCGACCGTGCCTGGTATGCCGCGATCCTCCACGGCGATGTCGCGCCGTTCATCGCGGCGGCGGATGCGATCGCCGCGGCGGCGACGCCCGGCGCGTCGGTCATCGCGGATCCCGTCGAAGGCTACAACCCGATGCATGACCTGGCGGCCGCGGTGGCCGATGCGGTGGCGGTGCGCATCGGTGGGGCGCGGCTGACCTATCCGCTGATGGCGCCGCGCCGGAGTGGCGAGGTGCTGCGCCTCGATGCCGGGACGCTGGCGCGCAAGCGCGTCGCCATCGCGGCCTATGCCCCACTGGCGGAGGAAGCGGAAGCCCTGCTGCGCGCCGATCCCGCAGCCTTGGCCGAGGAGCATATCCTGCCCGCGCGCTTCGCCTGGCCGGAGGTGTCGGTGCCCGAGTATGAGCGGATCGGCGCCGAGCGTGCCGCCCGGGGCGTCTATGGCCGCACGATCCGCTATGCCGAGCATGTCCGCCCGCTCGCCCTGGCCCTGCGGGAGGCGGTGCCGGCCTGATACCGGCGGCCTGACCTGCGGGACCGAAGGGGGCCTCGCCCCTCTCGAGCTCACCCCACCAAAGGCCGGACGGCCGTTGGAAACCGACACCGGGCCTTCGGCATTTCGGGCAGGCAAGCCACCCCGCCCACCCCGGCGCGGGGCGACCGCCCCAGACCTGCATGCGAGCAGACATGCCTACCCGGTCAGCGACTTCCGCCCGATCGGGACCGGCGCTACCGCGCCGGCGCCATCGCAACCCAGGCTGCCAGCCCCGCCGTAACCGCCGCGGCACCCGCGAACACGGCGCCATATCCCGCCGCATGCAGCACCGCCCCGAAAGCCAGTGCGCCGACGCTCTGCCCCAGGAACAGCGCCATGGCGAAGGCCGAGACGGCGGTTGCCCGCGCATCCGGCAGGGCTTCCGTCGCGCGCGCCTGCAGCACGCCGTGGAACATGTAGAAGGCCATTCCCATTGGCACCTGCAGCGCCGCCACCACCCACCAGGACGGTGCGAAAGCCAGCCCCGCCAATGCCAGCGTCAGCCCCGCACCGCCGGCGGCGACCAGCCCTTGTTCGCCCAGTCGTCCGACCAGCCGCTTCGCCAGCCGCGTATACAGGAACGACCCGAGGCCGAAGCCCGCCACCACCAGCCCGGCCTCACCGGGCGACAAGGCGAAATCCTCGATCAGGAAGGCGCCGGTGAATGGGAAGGCACCGCCGAACAGCGCCGCGCCGTCCAGCGCCGCGGCCGCCATCAGTCGCCGCCCTGCGGGCGCGCGCAGCAGCCGCATGTACTGGCCGAACCCGAAGCCGCGCGCTTGCCCCGTCGCGCCACCGAACATGACGGCGGGGCCCAGCCGGCGCGCCAGCAGCCCGCCCACCACCAGCGCAAGCACGGCCAGCATCAGGAAGGACGCCCGCCAGCCGAAGAACTGCGCCGCCATGCCCGACAGCGGCCCGATCAGCAACTGTGCCATGACCATGCCGGTCAGGAATCGCCCAATCGTCGCCTGGCGGTCTTCATAGGGCACCGCATCGCCGATCCAGGCGATGGCGAGCGGGATCACCGCGCCCGCCACCAGCCCGGTTCCCGTGCGCAGCAGCGTCATCGATGCGAGGTCCCAGGCCAGCACCGAGGCAGCGAGCCCGAGCCCGTAGAGCAGCAGCGCGATCGCCGCCACGCGCACCTTGCCGAAGCGGTCGCCGAGCGGCCCCGTCACCAGCTGCCCGGCCCCGTAGGCCAGTGTGAACCCTGCGACGACCGGCGCCAACGCCGCCACGCCCACGCCGAAATCGGCGGCGAGCAGCGGCAGCAGCGGGTCCATCAGGCGCATACCGCCCCCGGCGGCGAAGCCGGCAGCGGCGAGGAGGGGGAGGAGAGCGAGGTCCGGGCGCAAGCGGCGCATGCATCGGTGCCGCGCGTGGTCGCGTCAAGCCATGGCGGGACAGCCCCCGCGTGCCGCGCTACCCTGCCCCCTGGCCACCGCGGAGGTTCCGATGCCCGAGACGCCCGATGACGCGGAGGACCCGTTCGCGATGGTACTGGCCGCGACCGAGGCGGCACGCCCGACCGTGACCGCTGCCGGCGGTTCGGAAGACCGCGCGCTGGCCAAGGTCGAGGCGATGATCGCGCTGATGCAGGCAGCGATCCGCAACCATCCGCGCTTTGTGGCGCTGGAGGCCGCCTGGCGTTCCCTGCATCGCCTCGTCGAGGCGCAGGAAGGTGCGCCGGCGATCGTAAAGCTGATGCCGCTCACGAAGCGCGAGGTCGTGCGCGACCTGCGCGACGTACAGGACCCGGCCGACAGCGAGTTGTCCCTGCTGCTGTGGGATGAAGGGCTCGGCGCGGAGGAACCCTTCGGCCTGCTGCTGATGGATGCCGATTTCTCCGCCGAGCCAGAGGATGTGCTCGCCCTGCGCGGACTGGCCGCGGCGGGTGCCGGCGCCTTCGTCCCGGTGGTGGCGCATGCCGCGCCGGCGTTGCTCGACCTCGCCAACTGGTCGGATCTGCCGGGCCGCCGCGACTTCGCCCGCGTGCATGAAGGCCCACGCCACATCGCCTGGCGCACGCTGCGCGACAGCGAGGAGGCGCGCTTCCTCACCCTGGTCGGCCCGCGCGTGCTGGCCCGGGGCGGGGAGGGTGCGCCGCGCTGGACCGGTGGCGGCTGGGTGCTTGCCGCCCGCATCGCCGCCGCCTTTCGCCGCGATGGCTGGGCGGCTTCCATCGAAGGCCGGGAGGACGGCACCGAGGCCGGCCTGCCGCCCATGGGCGCCGTGCCAACCGAATGCGATCCCTCGGATGGCCAGGAAATCAGCCTCGCCACGCTCGGCCTGACGCTGCTGGTTCCGCGCGGGGCGGATCGCGCGGCGGTGCTCCTGGCGCCTACGCTGCACAACCCGCCGCGCTTCCACGCCCCGTCAGCGACGGCGGATGCCGCGATGGCCGCCCGCCTGCCCTGGGTGCTGGGCATGGGGCGCTTCCTGCAGGCGCTGGCGCTGCGCGGTGCGCATGAACTGCATCGCGGCCACGGCCCGGCGGCGGCGTCCCGCGCACTGAACGCCTGGCTGCAGGGCCTCTGCGGGGAGGACGGGCCGCTCGCCGAAGCGAGCGCCGAATTGCCGGAGGCGAAGGGGCATCCGGGGGTGCATCTGCTGGCGGCGAAGCTGAGGCTGCGGTTGCCGCAGGGGACGCCGAGTGCGGCGCATCGGGTGATGTTGAACTTGCCGTGAAGGGCGCGGAGAGGGGCGCCGCCCCTCTCCGGACCGCTCCCCGCCAGGGGCCAATGGGCCCCTGGACCGCGGGGCTTTTGCACCTGACGTCAAGGCTGGTCCGGGTGTGGTCGTCCGGCGCCAAGTCGTGGCTCGCGAACGCTCCGCCGAATGCAGCAGCCGGATCAGGATAATCCGAGGCTGGAGCATGCTGCGTTCGCATGCGCTCACGCCACATGCTCCAGCCTATTGTTTTGAGAGCATCTTCACGCGTCCAGATGATTCCATCTAAACGCGATCTGCACTATGTGGATCGGCAGCGGGGCCGATGTCCGGCGTAGCGCCCATCGGTCGCGTTCCACGCCGCCGAACCGCGATGCCCAGCGCCAAACCCCCGCGGTCCAGGGGGCCGCAGCCCCCTGGCGGGGTGGCTTGGAGGGGCAGCGCCCCTCCAATGATCCCTCGTTCACCGCGTTGGGCAGGCCAGGAACGTCGCTCCAATCCCGCAGATCCTCCGATCACGCCGGATCGAGCCGCAGGATCACCCCATCCGGCGCATCCGTCAGCAGGAACAACCGCCCATCTGGCCCCACCACCACCTGCCGGATGCGCGCCTTGCCCCACAGCAACCGCTCCTCGCCCGTCACGCGGTCGCCATCGGTGGTCAGCCGCACCAGCCCCGGTTCGGCCTGTGCCGCGACGAACAGGCTGCGCTGCCAGCCGGGAAAGGCCGCCCCGTCATAGAAGGCGATACCGGATGGGCTGACCGAGGGCACCCAGACATGGATCGGGTCCTCCATTCCCGGTGCGCTGACCTCGCGGGAGATGCGCGGGCCCCAATATTCCCGGCCATGGCTGACCACCGGCCAGCCGTAATTCCCGCCACGGCGGATGACGTTGATCTCGTCCCCGCCGCGCGGGCCGAATTCCGCTTCCCACAGGCTGCCGGTCCAGGGGTTGATGGCCAGGCCCTGCGGGTGGCGATGGCCGTAGGACCAGATCTCCGCTCGCGCATCGGGACGACCGATGAACGGATTGTCCGGCGGCACGCGCCCGTCGCGCATCAGGCGGATGACCTTCCCACCGAGATCGTCGAGCCGTTGCGCGCGGGCGCGCTCGTTGCGCTCCCCGGTCGAGAGATACAGGAAGCCATCCCGGTCGAAGACGATGCGGCAGCCGAAATGCAGCCGGCCGCTCGACTGCGCCGGCGTCGCGTCGAGCAGGCGCCGCAGGCCGGTCAGCCCGTCATGTCCCGGCGACAGCCGCGCGGTGACCAGGCGTGTCAGCGCGCCACCTTCCACCATCGCGGCCTGGCACAGGAACACGTCCCGCGTCCGCGCGAAATCCGGTGCCAGGGCGATGTCGAGCAGCCCGCCCTGGCCGACCGCCTCCACCTGCGGCACGCCGGCGAGCGGCGCCGAGACGCGGCCATCCGGCGTGACGCGGCGCAGCCGGCCCGGTCGCTCGGTCACCAGCATCGAGCCATCCGGCAGGAACACCGCGCCCCAGGGGTGTTCGAGGCCGGTCGCGAAGGTGGTGACGCGGAAGGTCGCGCGTTCGGAGACGACCGGTGCCTCCTGCGCCAGCGCAGGCGTGGCGAGCAGGGCGACGGCGAGGAGGGCGCGGCGAATCATTCCGATCAGGTGGGCCCGGGCCACGGCGCGCGCAACCTTTGCAGGCCCTTCGTCCCGGTGCAGGCTTCGCGACAACAGGAGGAAACGAAGCATGCAGGACAACACGCGTTTCGATGGCCGCGTCGCCATCGTGACCGGCGCCGGATCGCGTGATCCCGGCACCGGGACCACGACCCTCGGCAATGGCCGCGCCATTGCGGCCCTGCTCGCGCGGCGCGGGGCGCGCGTGCTGCTGCTGGATGTGGAACTCGGCTGGCTGAAGGGCACCGGGGACATGATCCACGCCGAAGGGGGCACCAGCGCCTCCGCGGTGTGCGACGTGTCGAAGGATGCCGACTGCAAGGCTGCCGTGGCCGAGGCGTTGCGGCTGTGGGGTCGGGTGGACATCCTGGTGAACAATGTCGGCATCTCCGGCCCGGCCGGCGACGCGACGGTGCTCGACCTCGAAGCCTGGGACCACGGCATGCAGGTCAACGTGAAGTCCATGGTGATGATGGCGCGCCATGCCGTGCCGGAGATGCGCAAGCAGGGTGCGGGCGCGATCGTGAACCTCGCTTCCGTGGCCGGGCTGCAAGGCGGGCATCCCGGGCTGCTGTATGCGACGACCAAGGGCGCGATCGTGCAGATGACGCGGGCGATGGCCGCGCATCATGGCGGCGACCTGATCCGAGTGAACGCGGTGGCACCCGGCTATGTGTACACGCCGATGGTCGCTTCCCGTGGGATGTCCGATGAGCTGCGCCAGCAGCGCGCCACGGCTGGGCTGCTGAAGGTCGAAGGATCGGCCTGGGACGTGGCGGAGGCCGCCTGCTTCCTGGCGTCTCCGGCGGCGCGCTGGATCACCGGGGTGACGCTGCCGGTCGATGCGGGGCGGACGGCCGGGAATGTGGGGGCGACGCCGAAGCCGAGCGGCCTGGTGCGGTAGGGCCAGCCACGCATGCCACCGCCGCCCGACTGGGTGACGCTGCGCCTGTTCCTGACCTGCCTTGATGCGGGCAGCGTGACGCGGGCGGCGGATCGCTGCGGCATCGCGGTCTCGGCGGCGACGCGGCGGCTGCAGTTGCTGGAATCCGATCTCGGCGTAGCGCTGCTGGCGCGCAGTTCGCGCGGTGTACGCGCCACCGCAGCGGGGGAGGCGCTGGCGGTGCATGCGCGCGGGCTGCTCGATCGCCTGTCGCTGCTGGCCGACGACATGCGGGCCTTCGCGGCCGGTGGACGGGGCAGCGTGCGGCTGCACGCCACCGCCTCGGCCATCACCGGCCAGCGCCTCGCGGAATCGCTCGCCGGCTTCGCGCAGCGGCAGCCGGGCATCCGAGTCGAGCTGACCGAAGCGACGGCGCTGACCGTGCTGCGCGCGCTGATCGACGGCCAGGCGGATATCGGCATCGTCTCGCGGTCCGATGCGCTGCCGGAGGGTCTGGTCGCGCATCCCTGGCGAACCGATCGGCTGGTCGTCGCGATGCCGGCGGCGCATCGCTTCGCCGGGCGCGACGCGCTGCGCTACGCCGAGGTGCTGGAGGAGCCGATGATCGGTGTGCTCGCCGGCGGATCGCTGGCGCTGCGGCTGGAGGATGAGGCGGAACGGCTTGGCCGCACGCCGCGCTGGCGATTCCGCGTGCAGGGCACCGATGCGGCGCGGCACCTGATCGCGGCCGGCCACGGCATTGGCGTCATGCCGGAAGGCGTCGTGCTGCCGCACGCGGCAGGCTTCGGACTGCGCGGCGTGACGCTCGCGGAACCCTGGGCGGAACGGCAATTGTCCCTGGTGGTGCGCGATGATGCGGCCCTGCCGCCGCCGGTATGGCTGCTGCGCGACCATCTCGCAGACGATTGCGCCTGAGCAAGCTGCTCAGCCTTCCCGCCACGGCCTCCGACGCCACAGCGCCTGCATGCGTTCATCCTCCTCTGCCATCATGCGGCGATAGGCCTCGCCGATCAGCGGCTGGATCGGCAGGCCGAGACGTACCGCATCGGCGCGGAATTCCGGTGTGTCCATGGCCGCGGCGAAGGCGGTGCGGAACCCTTCCAGGATGTCGGGCGGCAGGCCCGGCGGGCCGGCATAGCCGCGCGCGCTGCCGCTGATCAGGTCGAAACCCTGCTCGCGGAAGGTCGGCACCTCCGGCATGCCCGACCAGCGCTCGGCCCCGGACTGGCCGATGCAGCGGATCTTGCCCTCGCGATACAGCGCACCGCCTTCACCGGCATTGAAACCGCCAATCGGCAAACGTCCGCCGAGCAGGTCACGCAGCGTCGGCGCCGTGCCGTTGTAGGGCACGTGAAGCAGGCGGGTATCCGTCAGTTCCTCGAAGGCCATCATCAGCAGGTGGTCGTCTGAGCCGACGCCCGCGGTGCCGACGCCGATCGTCTCCGGCGCCCGCCGCGCCGCCGCAACCAGGTCGTCGAGATTGCGGAACGGGCTGTCCGCCGCCACCCAGAAGGCGGTGGGATCGAAGACGACATTGGCGATGAAGGAGAAGTCGCGTGGCCGGAAGCGCACCCGCCGTTCCAGCGGTTGGCCATGCAGCGCGGTGTTGGTGATCAGCCCGAAGGTATAGCCATCCGGTGCGGCGTTGAAATTCGCCTCGAACCCAAGTTGTCCGCCGGCGCCGGCACGATTCTGCACGACGAAGCGCGCATGCGGCATCTGGCGCGCGACATGGCTGATGACGAAGCGCGTCTGCGTGTCGCCGCCGCCTGAGGGCGGGTAGGGGACGATCACCTCGATGGGGCGGTCGGCGGGCCAGGCGGCTCGGGCCAGGCGCGGTGCCGCCAGCACGCCGGCCGCGGCCAGCATCGTGCGTCGTGTCAGCATGGTGTCCTCCAGTTCCTGCCCTGCGTCACGCGTTCAGCGCGTACCAGTCGGAGAAGTCGACGAGTTCGATCCATTCCTTGAACGGCATCGACATCTCGGCGAAGTCGTTGCAGTCGCCGGTCTCGCGGAACTTGCGTGCGGCGGTGGTCAGCGCCTGCATCATCACGGTCTGGAAGGTCGCGCCGACGGTGAGGAACCGGTATCCGCGATCGGCGTATTCATAGGCGGAGTAGGAGGGTTCCGCCCGGCCCTCCGCGCCGACGCGGCCCTGCGCCTTCTTCCCCGCGATGGATTGCGACAACACACCGGGCAGTTCCGCCCGGGCGCGGGCGAGATGATCCTCGGTGAAGACGCGCGGCCAGATGATGTCCGCACCCGCGTCCTTCCACAGATGGAAGCGGCGCAGGCTTTCCTCGAAGGCTGCTTCCTTGTCCTTGAAGGCGATCGAGGAGGTGGCGCCGGAGCGCACCATGACCAGGAAGTCCTCGCTGCGGCGGCGGTCGCAGATCGCCTTGATCTTGTCGGCGATGCTCTCCGCACTCATCAGCACCGGGATGAAGGGCGGCAGCCAGGGGCATTTGTCGTCGCCGTAATCGTCGATGTGGATGGCGGCCGCACCCGCGCGCTCGAACTCATGCGCCCAGTGGACGGCGGAGGCGATGTCGCGCTCGCTGCCGTAGCCGCTCTCGAAATCCACCATCAGAGGGATTTCGATATGGTCGGTGATGTTGAAGATGCGGTCGCGCGTCTCGGCGGCCGAGAGCAGCCCGATATCCGGCAAGCCGAGCGAGGCGGCGAGCTGCGAGGAGCCGAGCTTCACCGCGTCCAACCCGGCGCGTTCCTCGATGATGGCGGAGAGCGAATCCCACACGCCGCCGCACAGGATCGTGTCATTCGCCAGCAGCCGGCGCCGGAGGTCTGATGCGGCCATGTCGTCGTTTCGCTCCCTTGGTGACGGCACCTTGCTGTTCGGCGGATGCGGGCGGAAGCAGTGCTTGGCGAAGGCGGTATTCGCCGCCCGCGAATGCCGCCGGTCTTGATTCGCAGCGAACATAGAGCGAACATTGATGCAATGGACGCCCCCGCCCGTACGCTTTCCGTCACCCGCGCCGCCGCGCGCTTCTGCGCCCTGCGCGGCTGGGCGCCGGTCGAGCAGGTGCCGCTGCCCGATGGGCGCCGCGCCGATATCCTGGCGCTGCTGCCCAGCGGCGATCTCGTCATCCTCGAGGTGAAGTCCTGCGCGCGGGACTTTTTGTGTGACGGCAAGTGGCAGGACTACCGCGCCTGGTGCGACCGGCTGTACTTCGCCGTCGATCTCGATTTTCCGCAGGCGCTGTTGCCCGGCGACGTTGGCCTGCTGGTGGCCGAGGACCGCGAGGCGGCATTGCTGCGCGAGGCACCGGAACACCGCCTGGCGTCGGTGCGCCGCCGTGCGCTGACGCAGCGTGTGGCGATGCTGGCCGCGGGCCGATTGGCCGCCCTGGCCGACCCTGCCGGTGCGGCGGAAATGCGCGCGGCGTTGCGACTGGAGTAGTGCGAAGCTTCATCGTCGCGGGGATGGCGCGGAAGGCCGGAGAGGGCTTCGCCCCCTCCGGACCACCCCCACCAAAGGCCAGTGGGCCTTTGGAAACCTTGATTTGGTGCCGGGCGCGATCGTCAGCGCCAAAGGAGACATTCACACCGCGCGGATGGCCCGAATTCCCGCACCCAACGCTGGCTGGGATGCCAAGCGCCAGGTGACGGTTTCCAAAGGCCCACCGGCCTTTGGTGGGGTGAGGTTCGGAGAGGGGCAAAGCCCCTCTCCGGGCGCCGCGTCGCAGCGCGTCAACGCCCGTCGTTGTTCCGTTCGATCGACCCGATCGGCCGCAGCGAGGTTGCCCAGCGATTGCCATCCACGCCCTGCCGATACCCGTACTCGAACAGCGCGCGCATATACGCCGTCTCGAACGGTTCCGATCGCGGCGCATCGAATTCCGGGCCGATATAGGCCAGCCGGAAATTCACCCCGTCGCGCTGCGTGGTCAGGTAGATGCGCGTGATGTCGTTCACCGCGCTGAAATGCAGCAGCGTCGAGGCCGAGCGCGAGGCGATGCCGAGGATCGAGCGGTTGGTCGAGGACCATTCGGTATCGAGCCGACCATTGCGCACCACCCAGGCGGTACGTTCGCGCATGTTGCGCCGGCTCCGGAATTCAGGCCGCAACGTGAGGGTCGGCGGGTAGAGGAACATCTGCAGCGCCGCACCGCCATCGACATGCATTTCCTGATAGGCGCGGCCATCGACGTCGACATCCACCAGCACCGGCGGGAAGGCGCCGGGGATGGAGGCGGAGGCGAGCAGGATGCGGCGGAACAGTTCCAGCGCCTGCGGGTGGCCACTCGCGGCGATGGCGCCGATGTTCCACAGCACCGGCCGGCCGAGATCGAGATTGGTGGTGCCGATCAGCAGCAGCCGCCCGCGGCCGTATTCGGCCGCGATGGCGGCGAGCATCGCCTCGTTTACGTGGCGTTCGATCAGCCGGTACAGCGGCGAGGTATCGGCCAGTGCCTCCCCGAACAGCACGGCGCGCAGCATGCCTCGCATCAGGATCACGTCCTGCGGGGCGACCTCGGTGAACACCTCGCGCAATTGCTGGTCATAGCTGGGGCCGAGGAAGGCGAAGGGCGCGATCAGCGCGCCGGCGGAGATGCCGGTGACCACGTCGAAGACCGGCCGGCGGCCCGAAGCCGTCCAGCCCACCATCAGCCCAGCACCGAAGGCCCCGTTGTCGCCGCCGCCGGACAGGGCCAGGAAGTTGCGCGGTGCCAGCGGCTGGCGCGGGTCGACGACCGCGGCCTGGCGCGCATTCAACTGGCCGATCTCGCGCAGCAGCGGCCCGGTGTCACCATCCGGCCAGAAGCGGGCATTCGGAATGCCCAGGATGGGCAGTGCCTCCGTCGCCGCAAGCGGTGGCGGGTCGAGGCGGTTGATGTAGCCGCACCCCGTCAGCGCCAGCAGCAGCACGAGCACCGTGGCGAGGCGGGCACGCAGCCGGCATGCAGACTGGATGATCAAGGCCGGTGCCCCCTTCCCCTATTTTCCGGACAGCAGCGTGGCGACCCAGCGGCTGCCCTCGAAGCGCTCGCAGACCGTCAGCGCGGCGATCAGCGCCGGCACGCCGATGAAGGCGCCCGGCACGCCCCAGATGAACGCGCCGAGAAACACCGCCACCAGCACCATGAAGGCGGAAATGGCGAGCCGCGCGCCGGCCAGGCGCGGTTCGATGTAGCTGCCTGACAGGAACTGGATCACCTGCAGGCTGGCGAAGACGGTGATCGCCGACTGCCACGACCCGAATTGCAGGATGGCGAACACCGTCGGGAACAGCGTGGCGAGGAACGACCCGATGAAGGGGATGTAGTTCAGCACGAAGGCGATGACGCCCCATTCGGCCGCCAGTTCCAGCCCCATGGCATAGGCGAAGGCGAAGACGGCGAGGCCGGTCAGCGCGCTCATCACCGTGCGTACGGCCATGTAGGTGCGTAGTTTGGATGCGGTCTCGGCCAGCGCTTCCAGCACGGCGACGCCGGTGCCGCCCATCGCCTGCATCCGCCGCGCCGTGCCGCCGGTTTCCAGCAGGCCGAGGATCATGAAGACCATCGTCACGGCCACGAAGGTCAGCAGGCCCTGCAACTGGCTCAGCACCTCCTGGGCCAGGCGCACGAGGGAGCGCATGTTGAAGTGCTCGGCGAGGATCGGCGCGACCTCGATCCCCTGCGCGGCGGCCCATTCCAGCTTGCGCAGATAGAGTTCCTGCATCATCGCGGCATTGGCGATGACCCAGCGGCCGACCCGCCCGAAGCCCCAGGCGGCGAGGTACACCATCAATCCCACGACTGTGAGCGTCACGAGCAGCGTGACGATCATCGCGACCGCACCGCCCAGACGCGGTTCCAGCCCGCGCTGCAGCGGCCAGGCGAGCGCGATCAGGAACAGCGCGAAGGTGACCGGGGCGAGCACCGACTGCGCCAGCGACAGCGCCGCGGCCAGGAGAATGGCGGTGCAAAGCCCGGCCATGGTGCGCAGTGCGCTGTCAGCGTTCATTCCGGCCCGGTCATCACATGCGAGGTTGCGCGACACCCTCCATCGGGGCGATGCAGGGCGCAAGGGTCGCACGGAGTTGTCATGATCGGTTTCCTCTCGCGCGGCCTGAAGCGCGCCATCCTGTTGGTGGCGGCCCTGCTGGTGCTTATCGTGGGGTTGCGCATCTGGGATGTGCAGAGCGGCCCGCCGCTTGGCCCCTGGCACGAATTCGTCCCGCCGGAGCTGTCGGTCGCCGCGACCGACCGCGCCGACTGGGCCGCCTGGATGTCCGCGGAAGAGGCTGCCTTCGCCGCCACACACGCCGCGGTGACGGACCGGCTGGATGCCGCCGACCGCATCCCGATCAATCGCTGGTTCGACGGCAGCCCGGTGAATCCGGCGCATTTCGCGCGCGACTGGAACCGGTCCTTCGTGCTGGAACCGTCAGGCCCGCCGGTGGGCGTCGCGGTGTTCCTGCACGGGCTGACCGATGCGCCCTACAGCCTGCGCCACCTGGCCGAGGCCTATCGCGCGCGGGGCTTCCTGGCCATCGCCATCCGCATGCCCGGCCACGGCATGGTCCCCGCCGGATTGACCGAGGCGGTGTGGGAGGAGTGGATGGCGGCGACCCGCCTGGCCATGCGGTCGGCACGGGCGCGCGTGCCGGCTGGGCCGCTGCATCTGGTCGGGTATTCCAATGGCGGGGCGCTGGCGCTGAAGCACGCGTTGGATGCGATCGAGGATCCGCGCCTGCCGCAGGCGGACCGGCTGGTGTTGCTCTCGCCGATGGTGGGTGTCACGGCCTTTGCCCGCTTCGCCGGGCTGGCGGGGCTGCCCGCCTTCCTGCCACGCTTCGCCAAGGCGGCTTGGCTCGACATCCTGCCGGAGTTCAACCCGTTCAAGTTCAACTCCTTCCCGGTGAATGCGGCGCGGCAGACGCATCGGCTGACCAGCGCGCTGGACGCGCAGATCGACCGGCTGGCGCAGGCAGGGCGGCTTGGCACCCTGCCGCCGGTGCTGACCTTCCAGTCGGTGGTGGATGCGACGGTGTCGACGCCGGCGGTACTGACGCGGCTGTATGACCGGCTGCCGGCGAATGGCAGCGAGGTGGTGCTGTTCGACATCAATCGCAGCGTGAAGTTCGGGCCGCTGTTCGCCACGGGCGCCGATGGCGCGCTGGGCCGCATCCTGCCTGCCGCGACGCGTCGCTACGCGGTCACGGTGGTCGGCAATGACGGGGAGGGGCTGGCGGCGGTGGCCCGGCGCATCGCGGCCGGCAGCGCGATGGAGGAGGTGCACGCGCTGGGCGTCGAATGGCCGCGCTCGGTCTATTCGCTGTCGCACGTCGCGCTGCCGTTTCCGGCCAGCGATGGGCTCTACGGCGGGGATCCGGACCCTGCGGACGCCATGGGTGTCGCACTCGGGGCGATTGCGGTGCGGGGGGAACGCGGGGTGCTGGTGATGGATGCGAACAGCTTTGCCCGCATCACCTGGAACCCGTTCTTCGGCTATCTGCTGGAACGGGTGTCGGGGCGCTGACCGGCAGCGCCCCGCCTGCTCGTCAGTAGTAGCCGCGACGCGAGCGCGGCGCCGTCAGGGCGCCAACCGCCGCGCCGCCCGCGCCGCCAATTGCCGCACCGGCCAGCGGTGATCCGCCTGTCAACGCTGCGATGCCAGCCCCGCCCGCCGCGCCAAGGCCACCGCCGACCAGCGCCCGCTGCCCCACCGGGTCGGAACAGGCCACGAGGCCGAGGGCGAGAAGCGCTGCGGCCGTCATGCGCAGTCGGGACATCGTCATGGTGTAGGACTCCATCGGTGGTGTTCGATGGGGTCAGTACAATCCCGGCGTGTGGCGAGCGACCGGCCGAAATGCGGCGGGCGCTGCCCCGGGATTCACGATCGCGTCAGGGTCCTTTGCGCTTCCGGCCGCCCTTGACCTTCTTGGGGTCGTAGCCGCCGCCGCCCGGCCCCATCGGCTTCGGCTTCCAGTCGGCGCGCGGCGTCGCCTCCCGCAGCGAACGGCCGGCGAGGTTCGGCTCCAGCCCCAGGTCGAGCGCTTCCAGCCGCTTGATCTCGTCGCGCAGCCGCGCCGCCGTCTCGAATTCCAGTTCCGCCGCCGCCGCGCGCATCTTGCGTTCCAACTCGGCGATGGATGCCTGGAGGTCCTTGCCGACGAAGTTCTGGTCCTCCTCGCCTTCCACCGCATCGACGGTGATGTAGTCGCCCTGCGACACGTCGCGCAGCACGTCGGCGATCTCGCGCTTGATCGAGGTCGGCGTGATGCCGTGCTCAAGGTTCCACGCCGTCTGCTTGGTGCGGCGGCGCTCGGTTTCCTCGAGCGCGCGCTTGAGGCTGTTGGTCATGGTGTCGGCGTAGAGCACGACGCGGCCCTCCGCGTTGCGCGCGGCGCGGCCGATGGTCTGGATCAGCGAGGTCGCCGAGCGCAGGAAGCCTTCCTTGTCGGCATCGAGGATGGCGACCAGCGCGCATTCGGGAATATCCAGCCCCTCGCGCAACAGGTTGATGCCCACCAGCACGTCGAACACGCCCTTGCGCAGGTCGCGGATGATTTCGATGCGCTCCAGCGTGTCCACGTCGGAATGCAGGTAGCGCACGCGGATGCCGGCCTCGGTCATGTATTCCGTGAGGTCCTCGGCCATCCGCTTGGTCAGCGTGGTGACCAGCACGCGGCCGCCCTTCTGCGAGACCTCGCGGCATTCGGCGAGCAGGTCATCCACCTGGCCTTCCACCGGGCGGATCTCGCAGACCGGATCGACCAGGCCGGTCGGGCGGATCACCTGTTCGGCGAAGGCGCCGCCGGTGCGCTCCATCTCCCATGGGCCTGGTGTCGCGGAGACGAACACCGTCTGCGGGCGATAGGTGTCCCACTCCTCGAACTTGAGAGGCCGGTTGTCGGTGCAGGAGGGCAGGCGGAAGCCGAATTCCGACAGGATCGCCTTGCGCGCGAAGTCGCCGCGGAACATGCCGCCGATCTGCGGCACGGTGACATGGCTTTCATCCACCACCAGCACGGCGTTCTCCGGTAGGTATTCGAACAGCGTCGGCGGTGGGTCGCCCGGGCGGCGGCCGGTGAGATAGCGCGAATAGTTCTCGATGCCTTTGCAGGATCCGGTCGTCTCCATCATCTCGATGTCGAAGATGGTGCGCTGTTCCAGCCGCTGGCGTTCCAGCAGTTTCCCCTCAGCCTCCAGTTCGGCGAGGCGTTCCTTCAACTCGATCTTGATTTGCGCGATCGCCTGGGTGAGCGTCGGGCGCGGCGTGACGTAGTGGCTGTTGGCATAGACGGCGACGCGTTCCATCTCGCCGGTGATCTCGCCGGTCAGCGGGTCGAATTCGCGGATGCCGTCGATCTCGTCGCCGAACAATGAAATGCGCCAGGCGCGGTCATCCAGGTGGGATGGCCAGATATCGACGCTCTCGCCGCGCACGCGGAAGGTGCCGCGCGCGAAGAAGGCGTCGTTGCGGCGATACTGCTGCTCGACGAGGCCCTTCACCAGCGCGTCGCGGTCGATCCGCCCGCCGCGTTCCAGCTTCACCACCATGCGGGAATAGGTCTCGACTGACCCGATGCCGTAGATGCAGGACACCGAGGCGACGATCACCACGTCATTGCGTTCGAGCAGCGCCTGCGTCGCGGAATGCCGCATGCGGTCGATCTGCTCGTTGATCTGGGAATCCTTCTCGATATAGGTGTCCGTGCGCGGGACGTAGGCTTCCGGCTGAAAGTAGTCGTAGTAGGAGACGAAATACTCCACCGCATTGTCGGGAAAGAACGACTTCATCTCGCCATAGAGCTGCGCGGCCAGCGTCTTGTTGGGCGCCAGCACCAGCGCCGGACGCTGCAAATTCTCGATGACCTTGGCCATGGCGAAGGTCTTGCCCGACCCGGTCACGCCCAGCAGCACCTGGTCGCGCTCGCCGTTCACCAGCCCGGCGGTCAGTTCACGGATCGCGGTGGGCTGGTCGCCATTGGGCTCGAAGGGGGAGACGACCTTCAAGGCCCGCTCCATCGGCGGGGCCGGGCGCTTTTCAGGGATGAACAGGACGGGGCCGGGGGCGATCAGGTTCATGGGAACAAAGATGGTCCCGCGGGGTGTGAAACGCCACCGTCGCGATGCAGCGCCGGGCCGGGCCCGGCGCCGAAGGCTACAGCGCGACCTTGCCGGCCAGCGCCGCCATGCGGGCCGCATCCGGCTGCGCGCCCTCGAACCAGATCGCCGCGCAGACCTTGGACATGGCGTCGCCGTCATGGCCGATGCCCGGCACCGACTCGATGCGCCAGTGGCAGGGAACGCCGCGCCGGGCGGCTTCCTCCCGCGCCACGCGCAGGAAGTTGTGCGCGCGGGCGAAGCGATGCGGCCCCTGTGCCACCGCTTCCGGGTTCGACGGCAGGGACGGGCCGGATCGCTGCACATCCGCCGTCCCGGCCAGGATCAGCAGCGGATAGGCGAGCCATGCCTCCAGCGCGGCATCGGTCAATCCAAGCCCGCCGAGGCCGGCCGGGAAGGGCTGGTCCAGCAGCGGCAGCGAATACCACCCCGCATTGCCGCAACCGATGGCGCAGAAGGGCGACCGGTCGGTCAGCGACGCCATGCGATGGGCGAATTGCGAGCCCGCCGAATGGCCGAACAGGAACGCCTGGCGCCGCCGCGTCACCCCCGCCGCCTGCACCGCGGCAAACACCCGCGCCGGCAGGTGATACGCCCAGCCCTCGCGTGGTGTGGCTTCCCCGGCGCCATCCAGCACGCCGCCATTGTTGTAGGGTTCGGCCCCCGGATGGGTCTTGTTGGCGAAGGTGGGGGCCAGGATCAGCAACCCGTGCCGGTCCGCCGCCTCGATCCAGAAATCGCGGTATTCGTCCCCGTTGCGGCCCATGCCGTGCTGCACGATGACCACCGGCGCATCGGCCGTGTACGCGGCGGCGCGATAGGCCTGCAGCATGATGGGCTTGCCGTGCAGCGGGTCGACCAGCCTGGTGGCGCTGCGGCCCGACGCGGCCAGCGCGCGGGCGATGGCGTCCACATCGATCATGGCGCGGGCCTTATCGCCTGGGCGAGCGTCGTCTGGTCCATCCGTCCCTCATAGGTCAGCCCGCGGCGGAAGGCCCAGGCGGCGTTCTCGAAATGGATCGGCAGCACGGGCAGCCGCTCGATGGCCAGGCGCGAAGCCTGTTCCATCAGGCGTTCGCGCTCGCCCTCATCCATGGTGGCGAAGGCGCTCCGGGCCAGGCGGTCGATCTCGGGGTCGGAGAACTCGCCATAATTGCTCATGCCGAAGCCGCGGTCGCGATCGGTGGTGGTGATCCAGGCGCGGAAGAACAGCTGCGTCTCCTCGGCCGAGGCCGCCCAGCCGCCCATCGGCACGGAGAAATCCTTCCGCCCGCGCCGCGCGAAGAACACGTTGGACGGCATGGCATCGACCGTGACGGTCACGCCGATGCGCTGGAAATACTGCGCCAGCGCCTGTGCCACGCGCGCATCGTTGACATAGCGGTTGTTGGTGGCGTGCAGCGTGAAGGACAGGCCGCTGGCCACGCCCGCTTCCGCCAGCAGCGCGCGTGCGCGGGCGGGGTCATAGGGCAGCACGCCCGCGCCAGGCACGGTGCCGCGCATGCCTTCCGGCAGCAACTGCCCGGCCGGCGTCGCCAGCCCGTCCATCACGCGTTCGGCGATGACACGGCGGTCGATTGCCAGCGACAGCGCCTGGCGCACCCGCACGTCGCGCAACGGATTCCCCCCGCCCGGCCCCTGCACGAAGGGCGCGTCCGGCCGCTGGTCCATCTGCAGGAAGATCAGCCGCGTGGTGGGTGATACGGCCAGCGCGAAGGCCGGGTTCTGTCGGATGCGCTGCACGTCGGCCGTGGCCGGCGCTTCCACCACATCCAGGTCGCCCGCCAGCAGGCCGGCAAGGCGCGGCCCGGCGGCGGTGACCGGGCGCAGCCGCACCTCGGCCCAATGCGGCTTGTCGCCCCAATAGGCGTCGTTGCGCGTCAGCACGATGCCGCTGCTGCGGTCGTAGGACCGCAGGCGATACGGGCCGGTGCCGATCGCGGCGCGGCCCTCGTTGAATTCGCCGACGCTGGGCCAAGGGCCGACCCGTCCGCAGCCTTCGGGCGTATAGGTCAGGCCGCTGCGCGACCCGCGCGGGATGATGGCCACCGATGCGAGGTCGGAGACCAGCAGCGGCTCCGGTTCCGCGGTACGGATCACCAGGCGGTGCGGCGTCTCGGCGGTCATCGCGGCGATGCGGCGGATCTCGCGGGAGAAGGAGCCGACCACCTCCGCGTCGTTGTTCAGCACGCGGCAGTAGGAATAGACGACGTCATCCGCCGTGAAGGCCTGCCCGTCATGGAAGGTCACGCCCTGCCGCAGGTCGAACACCCAGGTCAGGTCATCCCGCCGCGACCAGGCGGTGGCGAGTGCGGGGCTCGGCCGTAGCCGGGCATCGAGGGCGGTCAGCCCGTCAAAGACATGGTCGCGGAACGTCGAATTCGGCGCGGCGGCGTAGTTGTGCGGATCAGCGGCGGTGGTCTCGGCCGCCATGCCGATGCGCAGCGTCTGCGCGGCGGCGGGCGCGGCGAGCGCGCCGCAGAGGGAAAGTGCGAGGGCGAAATGACGCAAGGCGGGCATCCCTGGCTGGATGCCGCCGCTATAGACCCGCCCTGGGCGGCTGTCAGGCGATGACCGCGAAGGACCCCGCCGACAAGGCCGGCGTGTCGAGCAGCACCGCGATCGCCACCGCCGCGCCGCCGTCGGCGCCGCCGACCCCGGCGAGGGCGTTCATGCCGGCGAAGAACACGCCGTCCAACGTCAGGCTGCCGGCATTGCTGATGCCGGCGATGGCTGGCCCGCCATTGGTCACCGCGCCGGTCGCGCCGGTGCCGCCATTGCCGGGCGGGCCTGGCGCGCCATGGATGGTGGTGGCTCCGCCACTGGCGCCCTCGGTGCCGTCCTGGGTCGCCAGGCCCGCGGCGCCGCGTTCGAACCCTTTGGCCAGCGCGACGCCGCGCAGCATGACCTCGGCCCCCGCGGCGATCGTCATGATCCGCGACCCGGGATTGGGCGCGTTGGGATGGCCGGTGAAGCCGCCATCGATGCGCACCACATCAAGGCCGATGCGCCCTTCGATCGTGACTTTCGCCGGGGCGCCGATGGCCAGCGTGCCGAGGTCGAGTTTCGCCGTGGTGCCGTTGCTGCTGCCTGCGAAGGCGGCCGGGTCGAAGCGGATGGTCACCGGCGTCGCGAAGATCTCGGCGAACAGCAACGCCTCGCGCAAGGAGAGCAGGCCGTCATCGGCATATCCGTCGGTGCGGGTGGTGACCACGAGTTCGGTCATAGCGGTCGCGTGACGAAACGGGAACGAATGCCGAGACCAGGTCGCGCAGCGGCGCGGCGGCAATGCGCCGCCGGTCGGAATGCTACGCCGCATCGGGGTTGTCCGGCGTCGGACAACCTTGGGGCTGGCACCCCCCCAAGTGCTGGCCATGCGGGTGGCGCAGGCGCCCGAATCTGCCACGATGACGGTGGAGGGCCCCGTCATGCGTCCCGGTATTGCCACCTTTGTCCTTGGAATCGGTCTGATCGCGACGCTGCCGGCGCTGGCCGCGCCCGAGCGCCGCTGCGGCTGGCTGGTCAATCCGACCCCGGGCAATTGGTGGCTGACCGACCGCGATGGCCAATGGTGGCTGGCGAGCCAGGGGGGCGAGCCGGTGCCCGGCATGGACGTGATCCCGGACATGTCGACGCGCGATTGGGTCGCGACCAATGGGTATTACGGCCATGGTTGCGCCTGCCTGACGCTGGACACCGCGCCGGGTCGCCAGGTGCGGCGGGTGATCGCGGCGCAACAATTGTCGCTGGCGCGCTGCCAGGCCGATCGGGCGTTGCCCTCGCCGGACTAGGACCGCACCCCCGCGCAGCCGCCCGTCCAGGATATGGACGTCGAATGGCCCGGCCGGTGCCGATCCAGCGCGAACGGAGACGTCTCTGGAGCGTGGTGGCCGCGGGTGCGAACTCACCGGTGGTCAAAATCACGCGATCAAACAATAGGTTAGAGCGTGATGGGTGATCGGGCGTGAACTGATCATTCTCTAGTGTGATGCGCCGAAGGCATCGGGCACCTGGCAGGGGTCCCCACCATATTCGATCCACAGGGCGTGCAGCGCGTGGCGCAATGCCAACGCCAGCTCGTCAAAGCCGGACGCGGTAACCGCCGCGGCCTGCACGCGGGCGGCAGCCAGCAGATCGGCGATTGATCGTGCCGCGCAAGCAAGCGTCGCCAGCGGCCGGTCGTGATCCGAAATGTGCTCGCGGAGCGCCTGCGCGAAGGCGGTCGTCAGCAAGCGGCGTGGTGTTGGCAACCGAGGGGCTCGTTCAACTCATGGGGGGACGGGCCGGTCAGACCGCTAAGGATATAATTTCCTCGGCATGGAGGCGGCTGCAAGGGCGCAAGTCCGGCGCACCGTGAATGGTCTGTCTATTGTGAGTGAACGGGGTTTTCCCGTCTGGGCTATCGCCATCTCTCTCGACTAGGCTGTACGGGTGGGCGTCGTGAGGGCGCGAATTCGTCGTCAACGCTGCGTTAGCCAGCGACCAAAATTTCGTTATTCGAATGGGTTAAGGGGTGTTGCTCGCAGGTTGCTGCAGGCAGCACTTGGTCATTGTTCAGTGGACGTGCCCGGCCCGGAAGCCATAGTTCGCATTGCGGACTCAAGTTTTCGGGAGGTTCCCATGTCTCAGACCGTACGTTTCGCCGGGGCGTCCTTGGGTTTGGTGGTAGGCGGCCCGCGGCCCGCGGTGCCTGGCCGTCAACCACAGGACACGGCGGTGCTCGCCGATGCCGCGCGGGCGATCGATACGATCCTCGCCCAAGCCCATGAGCAAGGCGCGCTGGATGCGGTGCGCGTCCTTGGAAATCTCTCGAGCCTGCTGCGCGCCCTGCCGCGTTGACCCCGTGACGCGGCGGTGGCCGCGGCGCCTGTTCCCGGGGCGGCCGTCATGGGCATGCCGAGGCCCATACGGCCATCGTCGCGCGCATCGATGATGCGTCACGTCGACTGTGGCGACATGCGCCGCGCAGCATCCTGTCGACCCTGTTCGAGAATGTGCGCCAGCATGCCGGGGCAGGGGCGTGATGCCGCGTGGCCTGGAGGGTGGCGCAGGAGCAGGTGCGCATCCTGGTCAGCGATGACGGGCGCGGCATTTCGGCGAGGAATGTCGGCCGGGTGTTTGACCGCTACTTCACTATCAGCGGGAGAGTGGCGGGACACGACTTGGCCTGGCGATCGCGCGGAGCCTGGTGGAGGCGGCCGGCGGCACGCTTGCGTTGGCGCCGGCTGAGGACGGGGCGGCGTTCGTGGTGAACATACCGGTGCCAGTGCGCCACGACGCCCGCCTCCACCCTGGCTGAGAAGGGGCCGGGCGGGGCCCGGCACGCGGCCCTGGGATCGACGCCTGGGCCTTGTCGCGTTGAGCGGGTCGGACCGTGCCGCAAGGCGCCCCGCGACACGACAAAGATGGATGCAGCGGGCTCGACGGCATCTTTACAGGTGTCGGATGGTTCATCCCTAATGTTTCGCGAATCCAACAACCAGCACTTGCGGTTCGAGCCCGGCTTCGGCGCTGAGCGGGATCGATGGCACCGCGATGAGGGCATCCAATGCATGTCGTGATCAATGCGCGAGCCACGATCGTCGAAGTGCTTCCAAAGGGCGGCATCGGTGCGGAGATCGGCGTCTTCCGGGGCAGCTTTTCGCGCGTGATATTCGCCAATGCCCGGCCGAAGAAGCTGTTCCTCGTGGACCCGTGGGAGAACAGCGCGCGACCGGAGCACGCCGCATCGTGGTATGCCGCGGGTGGCCAGAACGACATGGAAAAGATCCATGGCGAGGTGACACATATTTTTGGCAACAGGCCTTATGCTGGGCGCGTGGAGGTCGTGCGCTCCGGCTCCGTTCCCTGGCTCTCCAGGCAGGCCGATGAGTCGCTTGACTTCGTCTATATCGATGGCGACCACAGCTATGACGCGGTTCGGCAGGATATCGCGCTGTCGGTCGCAAAGGTCCGGTCCGGCGGCGTGATCGCTGTTGACGACTACAGCCTTGGGCAATGGTGGGGGGACGGGGTCGTGCGCGCAGTCCATGAGGCGCTCGTCGCGCATCCCCTGACGATTGCCTTCTGTGCCGAGGCGCAGGTGGCGCTGCGGCGGCTCTGAGACAGGCTGCGATTCATCGGGCAGCCATAGGGGTCAGAGGCGCCGGGCGGACCGTCCAAGGCGCGGGTGGATGTCCGGAGGATGGCCTTTGCGAGCGCGATCGTCCGGACGTATTGACCGGGCGCGACAGGCCGGTGCGCCTGGCATTGAGGGAAGGAGCGTGCGCAACGGGGAGGGCGAGGTTGGGGAGGGTGCACGACGCCTGCGCCGAAACCCATGTCGGGTGAGGGAAATGAAGGTAGCACCCTAAACCTTAGGAAAAACCTGGGTTTCCGCTCCGTCTGTGTCGCGATTGTGTACCCATGGCGTGTCGCAGGGCAAGGGCCTCCGGCGATGCGCGATGGCGTCACCTCCCGACGACGACCCCATCATCCTCTGCAACGCGGACCATGGAGAGGCGTGGGCGTGCAGAGCCCGGCGCGCGCATCGTCCTGACCACTGAGAAAATCGCGTGGCTCGACGGGCTGCGGCGGGCGTATCACCGCGACATCTGAGACCACCAACAATGGCCGACTTGGTCATGTGATCTCGCTTAATCCGCGCACGCAGCAGCCGGAGCGGCGCGCGATCCCAGAACTTCATTCGAGCGTTTTTCGATCAACTTGATCGATATCCGGCGTTGCGGAAGAAGTTGCTGCATTCGGTTAGATTGAAGGCGTCGATCAATCTGCCGATGGAAGACCAAAGCCCTTCGATGGTTCGCTCGGCTGCCTTGCGCAGCATGGCCTTGAGCTTGGCGAAGGCATTCTCGATGGGGTTGAGGTCGGGGCTGTAGGGCGGCAAGTGCAACAGACTCACGCTCGCCGCGCTCACCTCAAACCGCTCCGACGCCTGGCGGAGCGTCGCTCCCGCATCCACCGCCGCCATCACCCTCTCCCGAAGATCCTCCGACAGCGCCTTGGCCATGACCGTCGGCCTCCACTTCGACCGTCAGCTTGAATCAGATCCCTCCCGCGTCGCGGAAGAACAAAGATTCAAGCAGGTCGGAAAACGCTCTAGAAGAAAGTTGCACCGGGCGGTTATTGTGAAATGATAGCCAAATGATCGAGAGAGCATCCCTTCTGGAAATGCGATTATCATACGCCGGGTTGTTGCTGGTTCTCATCGGCCTGAGCATTGCGCCTTGGCAATCGGCATGGGCGTGCTCATGCAATCGGTCCTCGGCGGAACAGGCCATTCGCCACGCTGGTGCTATTTTTCAAGGCCGCGTTGTCTCAGTGCGGCAAGTGCCCTGGGAACGGGACCGCGACAATGCGACGGTGATTGCCACCGTAGAGGTCACTGACCGTTGGCGCGGCAACGTTGGCGACCGCGTCGACGTTTATAGTCACACGATAAGCAGCGCGTGCGGTTACACCCACTTCCCCGTTGGCGACACGATGACCTTCTACGCGTCGTCGCGGGCGCAAGGAGGATTCAGTGTAAGCCAATGTAGCATGTATCAGTTGACCGCCCCCGACTTCGGCGCTGCGGTTGAGCGCTATCGCGCAGCACGGAATGTCCATGAAGCTGCTGTCGCTGCTGCACCCCAGAGCCCGCGGCCTCTGATCGAACTCGGTCGCTTCCTTGAGGAATGGCAGGATTGGTCCAACGCCGCTGAGACATACGGGGCACTCGTCCAGTTGCAACCTAGATCGGCGACGGCGCAGGCGGCCCTCGGACGTAGTCTGTATCGGGCCGGCCGGTTTGCCGATGCCGTCCCGCCGCTTCTGATTGCGTCCGGGTTGGCACCTCCCGATAGCGATACAACAAGCTTTCTCCGCCTCGCTCGGCTGCGAAGCGGCGACCGCGAGGCCTTTGCGACCGGCGACCTCCGTGACCTAGTGCTGAGCGACATCGATCTCTCAGGATTGGATCTTCGTGGACGTGACCTCTCACGTACTAGATTCGAAGGAGGCCGCTTTGTCGGAATCAGCCTTGAAGAAGCGTCGCTGGTCGGCACGTCTCTGCGAGGCGATTTCTCCGGTGCCAACCTGCGAGGTGCGCGGATTGAGGGCACGTTATTCTGGAACAGGCATAATGGATCATACAGCGGCATCGACTTGCGGGGAGCATCCGGGGCCGCGAGCATGTACAATGCGATATTTGATGGAGCGCTTCTCGACGGAGCCTCTCTTACTGGCGCGCGTCTGAACGCAACGTCGTTCGTCGGAGTGGACTTTGGAACCGCAGACCTGTCCCGCGCGCAGCTTCATACGGCGCGCCTGGAAGGCGCCGACTTGTCGCGAGCCACGCTTGACGATGCGGAATTTTATGCTGCGCGCTTTGACTGCCGTACGCGGTTTCCACCGGGCTTCAATCCCAACGACCGTGGGCTGATAGGGACAGATCGAGCGTGTGTCGGCGTGCAGGATTTTTCCGGTCAATCGTGGCGGTCCCTCAACCTCGATGGGCTGGACCTTTCTGGAAACATCTTCCGAAACACGATCATCTCAGGACAGGCTCAGAACGCCAACTTCGCCCGTGCCGACCTACGCTCAGCGTTTTTCAACGCTGACCTCAGAGACGCCAACCTGCGGGACGCAGACCTTCGTGGAGCGACCATCATAGGTGACTTGCGCGGCGCGGACCTAAGGGGAAGCAGGCTGGAAGGAGTGACATTCCGGAACGTTCAACACGACGCCACGACCCGATGGCCTTGGGGCTTTACGCCCCCCTGAAAGCGAGGCGAGCAAACGCACGGCCGAGGGCGGTTGAGACGTCGCCGGCAGTAACATGCTGTATGGCGGCCCGATGCCTGTGGCCGACGTTCAACACTTCCCGGAATGCCGGCCGGTGGCGCGCTGCGTGGCTGGCGCTATGGCGGGTAGCTACTGATCGTGGAACCAGATGTTCGATGTTCGCATGTCTGCTCCCCGATCGTGGGGGGCGCCGTGCTGAACACCCCCCGGTGGGGATGGGGTTGGCCCCGACCAGCCCCCGCTTGTGGTCCTGCCCATTTCTATGGTCCGTTGGCTAGGAAACTTCTTGAGCGTGTCGAACCTGCTCGGCGGAACGTCCGCAGGGTTAAGTTCTGCAAAGACCCATGCTGTGTACCCATGGGACGGCTTGGAAGCTAGATTTTCCCTGGACTTGAGGCGCTACCTAGTATCAGCGGGGCACCCATGCCGGGTGAGGGATTCGAACCCCCGACCTTCGGTTTACAAAACCGCTGCACTACCACTGTGCTAACCCGGCGCGCCGCCTTGGTGTAGCAGAGCCTTTCCATGCGGCAACCCGTCCGGATCCTCGATTCGGCGTGTCTGCCACCCAATCTGCCAGGGGTTGCCCAACCTCCCGATGCGCCTGTCCCCGCGAGACCGCCAGCCGCCGCCCGCGCCGGCCGCCCTGTCTGTGCCCGAGCCGCCCGGTCCGCTGGTGCCGCGTCGGCGCGCGCGGCGCACCCTGCGCTGGTCGGCGCTGGTCTCGGCGCTGCTGCACATCGGGCTGGTGGTGGCGATCCTGCTTGACCTCGACCCGCGCAGCCGGCCGCCGGATGAACTGCCGCCGCCCTCCTTCGCAGTGGTGTTCCAGGGTGGGTCCGACCAGGCACCGCGCGGTGCCGAGGCACCGGACGAAGCCCCCGTTCCCACCATGGCCCAGCCGCCGGCCCCGCCACCACCACCACCGCCGGCGCCGCCGCCCACCTCGGTTGCCCCGCCTTCGCCACCGGCGCCGCCCGCGCCGCAACCGCCCCGCGTCACCGCACCCGCGCCGCCCCCGCCGCCGCCCCGGCTGGCCGAGGCCGCGCCGGCACCGCCGCCACCGCGCCCGGCCGAACCGCCGCCGCCCAGCCCGCCGCCCGTCGCCGCCGAACCCCCGCCGCTGCCGTCACCGCCGCCCCCCGCGCGTCCGGCCCAGGCGCCTGCCACGCCAACGCCACCGCCGCCGCAGCGCGCGCCTGCACCCGACGCCATCCGTCCTCCGGTGGTGGCTGAACTGCCCTTGCCGCCGCCGCCTCCGCCGCCGCCACCACCTCTGGCGCCGCCGGCTCCGGCGCAGACCGCGCAGCGCGTCCCGCCGCTGGACCTGACACAGCGCCCGCCGATCAACCTCGGCGAGCCGTCGCGGCCGGGCGCGCCGCGCCGTGGCCTCGACCTCAGCCCGGGGGCGCACCTGCCCGGGCCGGGGGAAGTGGAGCAACTGCGCGTGCGCGGCGCCGAGGCCGGGCCGGATTGGCGCAACGCCTTCCGCCAGTGGCTCGACCAGAACCTGCGCTATCCGCGTGAAGCGATCGACCTGCGCGAACAGGGGCCGGTGACGGTGCGCATCAACACGGGCCCGGATGGCCGCGTGCGCGGGGTGGAACTGCGCACGGCGTCGCGCTCCATCCACCTGAACTTCTACTCGCAGAACGTGTTCCGCGGCGCCCAGCTGCCGCCCTTCCCGCCCGGTTCGGCCGAGGAGCAGGTCACCATCGACCTGACGATTAACTACATCCTGTACGGGCGGTGAGCCCCGCGCGCAGCGTGCCGGCGAGCCCCCGGGCCGGGGACGCGTTGTGCCGCTTCCCTGGGCGCGGCGCGGCGCTTGCGTCGCTAGCCGCGACCGGGCCGGTCCGCCGCGCGGGCTTCCACGGTGCGGGCGAGGACCTCGACCGTGCACATCGTGCGACGACCGTCCGGCAGGCGCATGCGGCAGGCATGGGCACCGATCGGCCCGGCCCCGGCCTTTGGCTGGGTAGGCCGGTTTCCCCGGAGGCTTCCGGCGCAGCGAGGCGATGCGGGGCGATGCCTTATTCAGCCTGGCCCCGGCCGATCACCCAATGGCCGCGGCCGCGCGTGGTGATGGGCAGGGCATGGACCTCGCCGCCGGGCCCACGCATGGGCAGCGCCGCGCATGGCCGGCGACGGCTGTGGCCCCAGGCGGAGCCCGAAGCCCCCATCCATGGGGAATGTCCCGATCCACGGCCGCGACTCGGCGGCCGGTGGAACGTCGCAGGTCCCGCAGTCGCGCATCTGTCGCGACGATCGGCTCAGGCATGGCCGACCTCGCCAAAGGCGTCCCGGTTGGTGCTGCGCACCACGGCGGCGAACAGCCGCAACGCATCCGGCCCGCCGCGGTCGAGCAGGGCGCCGTCCTCCATCTCGCGCGCCAGGATCTCCGCGTGGTCCGCAAGGGTTTCGGCCGCGCGGCGCAAGGCTTCGCGCGACAGGACGAGTTGCACGTCTTCAGCAAGGTGATTCCAGCCGGCCGGCCGCATGGCGTTTCCCATCCGGGTCATCGCCGTCCTGGCGGTGGTCTTGGCTTGTCGAGCCGCAGGCCGATGATGGCCGCGGTGGGTTAACGAGTGGTGTGCGGGCGGCTGACAACATCGTCGGCGGCCCTGCGCCCCAGGAGCGGGGCCGGCCGGGTCAGGTCAAGGTCAACGCAACCTGGCCCAGCGTGTCGAAATCGACCACCGCGGTGCAGGGACCATCGAGCCATATCGGTGGCGTGACCGAACCGAGGAACACCACCTGGCCTGCCCGCAAACCGCCGAAGGCCGCGGCACCGGCCGAAGCGGCAAGCCAGGCCAGCGCCTCGAACGGATGGCCGAGCAGGTCGGCGCCTACGCCTTCGCCGCGGACAACCCCGTCCACGATCAGCCGGCCGCGCGTGGCGGCAAGGTCGAGCGTCCGCCAATCCACGACCGGCGTCCCGAGCACACCGCCGGCATGGAACACCTGGTCGGCGATCAGCGTCGGCGTGCCGAGCACGGCCAGGTCGCCATAGCGGCGATCGACGATCTCCATGGCCGCGAAAACCTCGCCGACCGCCGCCGCCGCCTGGTCGCGCGTGCAGGGGCCGGGGGGGATGTCGCGGGCCAGCCGCAGCCCGACCTCGCATTCGACACCGGGATCGACGAAATCAGCATGCCGCGCGGTGGCCGGGCTGGCGCGCAACCCTGCCTTTGGCACGAAGCCGGCGGCCGGGCCAGCCAGGCCGAGATAGACCTGCATCTGCTTCGTCGTCGCGCCGATCTTGAAGCCGGCCGGCGGCAGCCCGCCCAGGCGCAGCGCGATCTCCTTCTGAAGGGCGTAGCCGGCCTCCGGCGTTCTGGGCGCCAGGGCGCCGAGCGGGGCAAGGATGCGCCTGCTGCGGCGCGCCTCGAGAATGGCCTCGGCGGCGTCGGATGCCATGGTGGGTTCCTTCCCTTCCCGGATCAGCGTCGCACGATCTCGTACAGCGCCACCGCCGCCGCCGCCGATACGTTGAGGCTCTCGACACCCTCGGCCATAGGCAGGCGCACCAGCTCGTCGCAGGTCTCGCGCTGCAGGCGGCGCAGGCCGGCATCCTCGGCACCCAGCACGAGTGCCACGCGACGGTCGCGCGGGGCGGCCTCGGCAAGCGTGCGCTTGGCGTCACCGGCCAGGCCGAGCACCCAGAAGCCGGCCTTCTGCAGCGTGGCGATGGCGCGCGAGAGGTTCACCTCCCGCACCACCGGAACGATGTCGAGCGTGCCGGAGGCCGAGCGCGCCAGCGTGCCGGTTTCATGCGGGGCGTGGCGGTCCTGCAGCACCACCGCCGCCGCGCCGAAGGCCGCCGCCGCGCGCAGCGCCGCGCCGACATTGCGCGGGTCGGTGACCTGGTCGAGCAGCAGCACGGGCCCGTCCGATGCTTCGATCGCATCCTCCAGATCGACCGATTCGAGCGGTTCGGCCAACAGCGCGATGCCCTGGTGCACCGCATCCTCGGTCAGGAAGGTATGGAAGCGGGCGCGGTCGGCGCGTTCGGGGGTGACGCGCCACGGTCCGTCGAAAACGTCGCGCAGGGCAATTTCGGCATCGGTGGTGGTCAGCAGGCGGCGCGGCTTGCGGCGCGGATTGGACAGCGCGGCGAGCACCGCGTGATGGCCATAGATCCAATAGGCGCCCGATCCGGCACCTGCGCCGGGGCGCGGTGGCTCAGGGGTGGGATCGGGCAGCGGGGCGGCGATCGGTTCGGGGCGGCCGCGGCCAGTCCGGCCCGGCGGCGCGCTACGGCCCGTCCCGCGCGGGTCCTCGCCGCGGCCAGCCGCGCGCGGCTGTTCGCCGCGCCCGGTGCCGCGGGGCTGTTCGCCGCGACCGGCGCCGCGCGGCTCCTCGCCGCGCCGATCCGAGCGGCCGCGCCCCGGCCTGGGCGGCGCCTCGGCATTGCGGTCAAGCCTGGGGCGGGCCGGCTTGCGCGGGTCATCGCCGAACCGTTCGGCGCGGCCGCGGGCGGGCTTCGGCGCAGTATCGCCGCGCTCGGCGCGGGCGGGCGGGCGCGTGGCGTCGCCGATCCGCTCGGCACGGCCGCGGGGCGGCCGGCGCGGTTCCTCGGCGTCGCGGTCGGGGCGGCCCCGCGCGGGTTTGCGCGCGTCATCGCCGTCGCGGTCGGGGCGCGGCGCAGAGCCCCGCTGGGCAGGGGGTCCCGAGGGACGGGCGGGTTTGCGGCCTTCAGGCCGCTTCGGAGGGGGGCGTCGCATGGCGCGCATCCTCACCAGTGGCGTCCGCGACGCAAGCGTTACCAGCAAAACACCGCGCTACGTTGACAGCGGATGGCCAAAGCGGATAGTCCGCGCGCTCCCGCTGACCCGACTGGGTGCGGCGGCTGCGGAGGGGTGCCCGAGTGGCTAAAGGGGGCGGACTGTAAATCCGCTGGCGTACGCCTACGTTGGTTCGAATCCAACCCCCTCCATATCCGCCCACCCGTTCGTCACGGGAACACTTTCCCGGCCGGGCGGCGGGGACTTGGTTGGTTCGGCGCTTCGCGGCGCGGGTGTAGCTCAATGGTAGAGCCCCAGCCTTCCAAGCTGGTTGTGCGGGTTCGATTCCCGTCACCCGCTCCAGCGCTGCGCGAGCGGTTGACGGTCCAGACAGACACGATATCGGAACGAGGACGCGGGACAGGCCATGGCGAAGGCGAAATTCGAGCGGAACAAGCCGCACTGCAACATTGGTACGATTGGTCACGTGGACCATGGCAAGACGTCGCTGACGGCGGCGATCACCAAGGTGCTGGCGAAGTCGGGTGGTGCGTCGTTCACGGCGTATGACCAGATTGACAAGGCGCCGGAGGAGCGGGCTCGTGGCATCACGATCTCGACGGCGCATGTGGAGTATGAGACGGCGAACCGTCACTACGCGCATGTCGATTGCCCGGGCCATGCCGACTACGTGAAGAACATGATCACGGGTGCGGCGCAGATGGATGGCGCGATCCTGGTGGTGTCGGCGGCCGATGGCCCGATGCCGCAGACGCGCGAGCACATCCTGCTGGCGCGGCAGGTTGGCGTGCCGGCGCTGGTGGTGTTCCTGAACAAGTGCGACATGGCCGATCCCGACCTGCTGGAGCTGGTTGAGATGGAAGTGCGGGAGCTGCTGAGCAGCTACCAGTTCCCGGGCGACGACATTCCGATCATCAAGGGCTCGGCCCTGATGGCGCTGGAAGACAAGTCGCCGGAGCTGGGGGAGAACGCGATCCTGGAGCTGATGGCGGCGGTGGATGCGTACATCCCGCAGCCGGCGCGCGACGTGGACAAGCCGTTCCTGATGCCGGTCGAGGACGTGTTCTCGATCTCGGGGCGCGGCACGGTGGTGACGGGCCGTGTTGAGCGCGGGATCGTGAAGGTCGGCGAGGAAGTGGAGATCGTGGGCCTGAAGAACACGGTGAAGACCGTGGTGACGGGCGTGGAGATGTTCCGCAAGCTGCTGGACCAGGGCCAGGCAGGCGACAACATCGGCGCGCTGCTGCGTGGCACGAAGCGTGAGGATGTGGAGCGCGGTCAGGTGCTGGCCGCCCCGGGTTCGATCACGCCGCACACGAAGTTCAAGGCGGAGGCGTATGTGCTGACGAAGGAGGAGGGCGGACGCCACACGCCGTTCTTCACGAATTATCGTCCGCAGTTCTACTTCCGCACGACGGATGTGACCGGTGTTGTCTCGCTGCCGGAAGGTGTCGAGATGGTGATGCCGGGCGACAACGTGTCAATGGACGTGGAACTGATCGCGCCGATCGCGATGGATGAGGGGCTGCGCTTCGCCATCCGCGAGGGTGGCCGCACCGTCGGCGCCGGCGTCGTCGCACAGATCACGAAGTAGCGGCTTTCGTCCCGCGAGGGATGGCGCGGAGGGCGGCGTTCGGGGAACCGGGCGCCGCTCTTTTCGTTGGAGGGGCGCCGCCCCTCCAAGCCACCCCGCCAGGGGCCAGCGGGCCCCTGGACCGCGGGAACTTGGCACCTATCCGCCATTGTCGTTCCGCCCCTGTTGTTGGGCGCCAAGTCGAGGTTTCCAAAGGCCTTAAGCCTTTGGTAGGGTGAGGTTCGAAGAGGGGCAAAGCCCCTCTCCGGGTCCCTGCCCGCTGGAGCGCGGCATGTGGCATGGCTGATGCGCGCGACGAGCGCGCGTGGCGGTATTATCCTTGCTTCACCGGGATCAACCAGCGGAAGCGAGGATGCCAGTGATGCGACGCAGAACCCTTCTCACCGGCGCGGCGGCACTGCCGGCGCTCGTCACCTCGGCACGGGCGCAATCGTCGTCCAGGGTGCTGCGCTTCGTGCCTGGTTCCGACCTGTCCAACATGGATCCGGTCTGGTCCACCTCCTACAACATCCGCAATGCCGCCTTCCTGGTATGGGACACGCTCTACGGCGTGGACGACCAGCTGCGCCCGCAGCGGCAGATGGTGGAAAGCGAGGAGGTCTCGGCCGATGGCCGCGTCTGGACCTTCACGCTGCGGCCCGGGCAGGTCTTTCATGACGGCGCGCCGGTGCGCGCGGCGGATGCGGTCGCAAGCCTGAAGCGCTGGGCCGTGCGCGACACGATGGGCCAGCAGATCACCGCCATCCAGGAAAGCCTGGTGGCGCTGGATGATCGCCGCTTTCGCTGGACGCTGCAGCGGCCCTTCTCGAAAATGCTCTACGCGCTGGCGAAGTCGAACACGCCCTGTTCCTTCGTCTTCCCCGAACGCATCGCGCAGACCGATCCCTTCCGGCTGATCACGGAATTCATCGGTAGCGGCCCGATGCGCTTCCTGAAGGATGAATGGGTGATCGGATCGAAGGCGGCCTTCGAACGCGTCCCCGGCTATGTCCCGCGTGCCGAGCCCGCCTCCTGGATGGCGGGCGGCAAGCGCATCCATTTCGACCGGATCGAATGGCTGATCATGCCTGATGCGGGTACCGCCGCTGCCGCGCTGCGCGCCGGGGAGGTCGATTGGCTCGAAACCCCGCAGCCGGACCTGGTGCCTTTGCTCGAACGCAGCCGTGGCGTGCGCGCCGCCATTGCCAATCCGCTGGGCACGGTCACGGCGATCCGCCTGAACCACCGGCAGCCGCCCTTCGACAATCCGGGCATCCGCCGCGCGCTGCTGATGGCGGTGGACCAGGACGACTACACCCGCGCCATCATCGGCGACGACCCGGCGATGCGGAAGACGATGCATGGCTACTTCACGCCGGGCAGCCCGCTCTACAACGAGGAAGGCGGGGAGATCCTCCGGCGCCCGCGTGACATCGCGGCCGCGCGTGCCGCCATCCGGGCGGCGGGCTACAACAATGAGCCGGTGGTGCTGCTCGCGGCGCAGGACATCCACACCATGAAGGCGGCGAGCGAGGTCTCGGCCGAACTGTTCCGCCAGCTCGGCCTGAACGTCGAGATGGTGGCGACCGACTTCGCCACCATCGCCACCCGCCGCGGCAACAAGGGGCCCGTGAGCCAGGGCGGCTGGAGCGCCTTTTCCGCCACCCATGCCGGGACGGATTGCATCAATCCGGCCTCCTATCTCGGCCTGCGCGCCAATGGGGAACGCGCCTGGTTCGGCTGGCCCGACAGCCCGAAGGTCGAGGCGGGCATCAGCGCCTGGTTCGACGCGCCTGATCTCGATGCGGAGAAGGTCGTGGCGCGCCAGCTCAACGCCGATGCGCTGGAACACGTGGTCTTCGTGCCGACCGGCTTCTACCTGAACAAGCAGGCGTGGCGGACGTCGCTGGACGGAATCGTGGCCGGTCCGCTGCCGGTCTTCTGGGATGTGACCAAGCGCTGACGTTCCCGCCTTCGGACGCCGGACGCGGTTCGCTTGGCTTCGTGAAGCGACCGGCGGGCCGCGTGTGCTGCCGCGGCCCGAGGCGGGAATTCGCGCCGCTGGTATCGACCGCCGTCGGCCACCCGCGTGGCCTTGGCTCGCGCAGTGCCCGGCCGCATCGCCGGCGATGGTTGGCCTGGGCGCTGTCGCGCATTGCGCTCGCGATCCGATGCGCCGCATCGGGTCAATGGGTCTGTCATCGGCGCAACGGGCATCGACGTGACCGCGGGAATGCTGCGCGAGGCCAGGTTCACGCCTGCGGGCGCCGCCGCAGCATCAGCACGCCGACGACGGCGGCAAGCGTCGCGCTGATTGCCCCCAGCGGCGCCACGGCCGGCCGGTCCACCACGATCACCTTGGGCGGTGCCGGCGCCGCCACCGCGGGCACCGGCTTCGCCTGCCGCGACCCTTCCCGATTCGCCCAGGCGCGGGTGATCTCGGCTCCGAACAGGAAGATCAGGGCAGAATAGTAGATCCACACCAGCACCGCCGCGAGCGACCCGGCCGCGCCGAAGCTGCCGGCGATGCCCGCACCCCCGATATACAGCCCGATCGCCGACTTCCCGACGGTGAACAGCAGCGCGGTGATCAGCGCGCCCACCGCCACGTCGCCCCAGGCGATGCGCCGGTCCGGCAGCACCTTGTAGATCGCGCCGAACAGCGCCGAGAGCAGCAGCAGCGAAACCACCGTGTTCACCGCCTCGATCAGCGCGGCGCTGCCCGGCAATCGGCCCTGCATCCAGCTGCCGAGGGCGGCGATCGCCGCACTGGCGACCAGCGAGGTCAGCAACAGGAAGCCGGTGGCCGCCACCAGTCCGATCGCCGCGGCCTTTGCCTTCAGCAACTGGGACACGCCACCGGTTGGCGGCACCTCGGTCTTCCACACGGCGTTCAGGGCGGATTGGATCTCGCCGAAGGTGCCGCTTGCCGTCAGCAGCAGCACGCCCAGGCCGATCGCCCCGGCCAGCGTGCCACGGCCGGTATCGGCCGCACCGCGGATCGCGGCTTGGATCGCCTCGGCTGCGTCGGGGCCGAGCAGGTCGCGCAGCTGGGCCTGCACGGCGCCGCGCGCCGCGTCCTCGCCGAACGCGGCCCCGGCGATGGCGACCGCGATCACCAGCAGCGGCGACAGCGAGAACAGGGTGAAATAGGCGATGGACGCCGCGCGGCTGAGACATTCATCCGCGATGAAGCCGCGCAGCGCGTCGACAATCATCGCCCGCAGGCGTCGGCCGGTCATGGCTGCCCCATCCCTGGATCGTCGGATCCGTCAACGCTGGCGGAGGGACTTGGTTTCCATGGGCGGGCGAGCCTCGACAGGGCGCCAAGCCTGAATTATAGACCGCCCCCTCCGTCGCGCGAGCGCGTCGAGGGGCGTAGCTCAATTGGCTAGAGCGCCGGTCTCCAAAACCGGAGGTTGGGGGTTCGAGACCCTCCGCCCCTGCCACCCGCCGCACCGCGCCGACAGACCCGTCGCGTCGGGGGGCGGCCCAACCGGGCCGCACTCCGCCACCATTCCTGAGGAAGCTGACTTGGCCAAGCTCGATCCGGCGCAGTTCGTCCGGGAGGTCCGACAGGAAGTCTCCAGGGTCACCTGGCCTTCCCGCAAGGAAACGCTCGTCACCACAGGCTTGGTGCTGGGCATGTCCGCGCTGGCGGCCGTGTTCTTCCTGGTGGCGGACCAGCTGATCCAGCTGGTGATGCGCCTCGTGTTCAAGATCGGCTGAGGGGAGACGGCACCGTGGCCGACAAGAAGTGGTACGTCGTTCATGTCTACTCGGGCTTCGAGAAGAAGATCGCCGAGCAGATCAAGCAGCAGGCCGCGCAGAAGGGCCTCGCCGACAAGTTCGACGAGGTGCTGGTGCCGACCGAGCAGATCACCGAGGTCCGCCGCGGCCAGAAGGTCGATACCGACCGCAAGTTCTTCCCCGGCTACGTGCTGGTGAAGATGGAGATGACCGACGAGGCGTGGCACCTGGTGAAGGACACGCCCAAGGTCACCGGCTTCCTCGGTGCGCGCAACAAGCCGCAGCCGGTGCCCAACAGCGAGGCCCAGCGCCTGCTGCAGCAGGTGCAGGAGGGCGTCGAGAAGCCCCGCAAGCCCGCCATCCTGTTCGAGGTGGGCGAGCAGATCCGCGTCGCCGACGGCCCGTTCACGTCGTTCAACGGCGTGGTCGAGGAAGTCGACGAGGAGAAGGGCCGCGTGAAGGTGTCGGTGTCGATCTTCGGGCGCTCGACGCCGGTGGATCTGGAATACGGGCAGGTCGAGAAGCTCTGATCGCAACGGTCGCTTTCAGCGACCGTTGCTGAGCTTCTTTGCATCCCTCATACGGCGGGCGCGGCCCATCCTGGCCGCTCGCCGCAGCACCTTGCGCTGACTGCTCCCGCCGTGGCCGATGGTCTGGGCGCGGTCGCGTCTCGCGCTCGCGGATCGCGGCAGGGCCGCGCTTCGGGGGGGGGCGGATGCGGGAGGCTCATACCGGCGGCCCATGGCCTGGACCGCTGGTATCCTGCCATCAAGCGCTGGGCGTAAGCCTCCGGTTTTCCAGGCTTTCGCCAGATGACCGGCGGGCCGCCTTCGTGGCCTCGGCCCGGGTCAAGGACGCGGGTCGTTGGTATCAGCGCCGCGCCAACGCTTCGCGGCCGCGATCGGTGGCCCGCACCACGCCGTCCTGCAGCGTGACCAGCCCCGCTTCCACCGCATCCTCCCACACCGTCAGGCGCGGGCAGCTGGTCCGCCAGGCGTCCAGCACCTCGGCATAGGGGCGCGGCCGGTCCGCCACGAAGGCGACGAGGTCGAGGATCAGCGGCCGCAGCGACTCGGACATTCCAACCTCCTCCAGGCCGTCAGTGTACCAGCGCGCTACTCCGTCAGCAGCAGCCAGCTTCCCTGGCCGATGTAGAAAGCCCCCAGTATCGCGACGATACGCCCGGCCCAGAGCCGATAGGTGGTGTCGCTCATCGCATCGAGCAGCCGCTTCGCCAGCATCGTCCCCGTCATCGAGGCCAGCACCGCCATCGCCGCCAGCGCCGGGTCGATGTGGCCCGGATCGGCCACCATGGCACCGAAATACAGAAGCTTCAGCGCATGCCCGACCGTCTGACACGCCGCCTTGGTCGCCACGATCTCCCGCCGGTCCATCGCACCGCCGAGGAAATGACGATCGAGCAACGGCCCCGACACCCCGGTCAGCACCATCAGCGACATCGAGATCGCGCCGACGATTGCGCCGTGCAGCGGCTTTTCCGGGTTCGGGCGAATGCCGGCCGGCAACGCCTGCGCCAGGAACGGACTTACCCCCAGCAGCAGCAGGGCGAAGCCCCGGTCCGGCACCAGCAGCACCAGCGACCAGGCGCCCAGCGCCACCAGGCAGCCGACGACATGCGCGACCACCGGCACCGGCCGGATCCGCCGCCACCACAGCATCGCCCGCCAGCCATTCGACGCGATCTGCGTCACCGCATGCAGCGCCATCGCATCGGGCACCGGTAGCAGCACCAGCAGGACGCCGACCAGCACCAGCCCCCCGGCCATGCCGAAGACTCCCGAGAGCAGGGACGTACCGACCATGGTCAGGATCAGCGCCGCGGTGACGAGGGATGACATGGGCTTGGTCTCCTGACCCCCTTCTGCGCCCGTTGCAACGCAGCCACAAATAGCGTTTGCTGAGCCTGAGGCCAAGTTTTCCTGATGCTGGAACCACGCCGCCTGCCGCCGCTGAACGGGGTCCGCGCCTTTGAGGCCGCGGCCCGCACCGGCGCCTTCACCGCCGCCGCGGCCGAGCTCAGCGTCACCCCCGCCGCGGTCAGCCGCCTGGTCCGGCTGCTCGAACAACGCCTCGGCGTCATCCTGTTCGACCGCCACGCCAACCGCCTGACCCCGACCCCGGCCGGCGAGGCCTTCCGCGCCGGGCTGACGCCGTTGCTCGACCGCCTGGCACGGCTGACGGCCGAGGTGGTGGCGGCCGGCGGCGCCCAGGTGCTGACGGTCGGCGCCGGGCCGTCCTTCGCGGTGCGCTGGCTGATCCCGCGCCTCGCCGATTTCACCCGCCGCCATCCGGGCATCGAGGTCCGCATCGCCACCGGCGGCGCCGCCGCACCCTTCGCCGAAGGCTGGAGCTGCGGCATCCGCCTCGGGGACGGAACCTGGCCCGGCCTCGTCGCGGAACCGCTGATCGCTGCCGATCTGCTGCCGGTCTGCACGCCGGCCACGGCGGCGCGGCTGCGCAAGCCGGGCGACCTGCTGCCGGCCATCCTGCTGCGTGTTGCCCACGCGCCGGGCGACTGGCCGCGCTGGGCCGAGGCTGCCGGTGTGCCCACCCTGCGCGCGGCCGGGCCGGTCTTCGACTTCTATGGCCAGGCGCAACAGGCCGCCGCGGATGGCGTCGGCATCGCGATGGGGATCCGGCCCTACGTGGACGACGACCTCGCGGCGGGGCGGCTGGTCGCACCCTTCGCCGTATCCGTGCCGAAAGGGGGCGGGTGGTATCTGGTCCATCGCCAGGGACGCGCGACAGACCCGGCGCTGGCCGCGTTCCGCGACTGGATCCTGGCGGCGGTGGCGCGATAGCGCCGCCGGTTAGGCCGCCGCCTGGCGCGGCGCACGGCGCCGCCGCACCATCGGCACGATGCGCAGCGCGGCCGCGCCGACGCCGGCGATGCCGACCCAGACCGCCGGGCGGAAGCCGAAGGTGATATCGAGATTGGCCTCGAGCACTCGCCATGGGTCGATGCCGGTGGCCAGCCCATACCAGGCGAATTCGATCCCCGCCGTCGCCACGGCGGCGGCCACCGCCAGCCCCAGCAGGGCCAGCAGGCCCGGCGCACCGCCCGCCGGTGCGAGCGTCCTGTAGCCCATCAGCCAGGCGTACAGGCCCGCCATCAGCATCGGCTCCGTCACATCCGCCTTCGACTGCAGGGTGAAATGCACCAGTGCGAGCACTGCGATCGGATGCACCCACCAATGCAGCCTTCGCCACGCCACGCCGCCCAGCCTGCGCAGCATGCCGTCCGTCGAGGTCGCCGCCAGCACCCCGAGACCGAGCAGCGCGACGAAGCCGATGGTGAGGTAGAAGCGCAGGACGATCTCGCTGACCACCTTGGCCCAGTCCCAGCGCAGGTCGCCCGCATAGAGCGCCAGATGCAGCACGGCATAGGCGAAACAGGCCACGCCGATCATCCGGCGCAATTCGGCGATGCGCGGCTGGCGCAGCATCTGCCGGGCCGGGGTGACGGCCAGCGAAACCAGCAGGAGCCGGAGCGCCCAGGTGCCGATGTCGCGCGTCGCCGCCTGCCAGGGCTTGGGGCCGAGCGTGTGCTGCCACGCGGCCTCGGCCAATAGGATGGCGGGGACGAACAGCAGGACGAAGGCCAGGGCCTTGAGCGGGGCGAATGCGCCGCTGCGGTCGCGCCAGGGCATGCGGGTGCAGTCTCCGGAGGTGCGTGGTTTATACGTTGGGATGGGGCGGGCGGTTAGCAGGGGGGCGGAAAGGGGCTTCGCCCCTCTCCGAACCTCACCCCACCAAAGGGCTACGGCCCTTTGGAATGCGGGCTTTTGGCGTTGGGCAGGGGGCGTGTTTCATCGCTTGGGCTCATGCACCGTGCCCGGCGCCGTGGCGATTTTTTGCGCTGCCGAGCGCGAGCGGCACTTCCCCAGGGGGAGCGACAGCCTTGCCCGATGCCGAGTGATGGTTTCCAAAGGCCCACTGGCCCTTGGTGGGGGGGCGGAGGGGGTAAAGCCCTCTCCGATCACGTGCTGCGCCGCAATCTCACCCTGGACAACCCGCCCCAACACCGCTAAACGCCCGCCCTCGCCGACCGGCCGGGGGTTGTTCCCCGGCATTCGGCGTTTCAGGGAACGCGGGAGATCGCCTTCGGGCGGTCGCATGCACCGCGGGCCTCTGACTTGGACAGAGGACGTTACAGTGGCGAAGAAGATCGCAGGCTACATCAAGCTGCAGATCCCGGCTGGCAAGGCGAATCCGTCGCCGCCGGTGGGTCCGGCGCTCGGTCAGCGCGGCCTGAACATCATGCAGTTCGTGAAGGAATTCAACGCGGCGACGCAGCAGATGGAGCCCGGCACCCCGACGCCGGTCGTCATCACCGCGTATACCGACCGCACCTTTGCCTTCATCACCAAGACGCCGCCGAACACCTACTTCCTGCTCAAGGCCGCCAAGCTCGAGAAGGGCAGCACGGCGCCGGGCAAGGGGGCTTCGATCGGCCGTGTGACGAAGTCTCAGCTCGCTGAGATCGCCAAGACCAAGATGCAGCACATGAACGCGAACGACGTGGACGCGGCCGTGCGGATGCTCGCGGGTTCCGCGCGCTCCATGGGCCTCACCGTGGTGGAGGGCTGATCCATGGCCAAGCAGGGCAAGCGCCTCAAGGCGATCTACGCCGGTTTCGACCGTGAGACCTCCTACGCGCTGACCGAGGCGGTGAAGATCGCCAAGGCCAATGCGAAGGCGAAGTTCGACGAGACCATCGAGATCTCGATGAACCTCGGCATCGACCCGCGTCATGCCGACCAGATGGTCCGCGGCGTGGTCGGCCTGCCGAACGGCACCGGCAAGACGGTCCGCGTGGGCGTCTTCGCCCGCGGCCCGAAGGCCGAGGAAGCCAAGGCGGCCGGCGCCGACGTGGTGGGCGCGGACGACCTCGCCGCGCTGGTGCAGGAAGGCAAGATCGAGTTCGATCGCTGCATCGCGACCCCGGACATGATGGCGCTGGTCGGGCGCCTCGGTAAGGTTCTCGGCCCGCGCGGCCTGATGCCGAACCCGAAGCTCGGCACCGTGACCATGGACGTGAAGGGCGCCGTGACGGCCGCCAAGGCCGGCCAGGTCGAATTCCGCGCCGAGAAGGCGGGCATCGTGCATGCCGGCATCGGCAAGGCATCGTTTGCCGAGGACGCGCTGCTGCAGAATGCGCGCGCCTTCGTGGACGCCATCCAGCGCGCCAAGCCGACCGGGGCGAAGGGCACCTACCTGAAGAAGGTCGCGGTGTCCTCCTCCATGGGCCCGGGCGTGAAGGTGGACGTCGCCAGCCTTTCGGCCGGCGGCTGACGAGATACGCCCGCCCTTCGGGGCGGGCGGGCAGGGGGCGGCTTCGGCCGCGCCCGAAACCTGTCGGAGACCTCCTGCGGCCCTTCGGGCCTTGAACCGGCATCACGCCGAGCAGGGGAGAGACGGGGTGCCACAGTGATGTCCCCGGGGGCTGGTCCCTCGGGTGGCTTGACTTGGTGTTCCGGCCTGACAGGCGAACCGGGGTGAGCGGCAACCCGCCGCAAGCCCCCGTGTGAACCGGCCGGAGCCCTTCCAGAAGGCGCCGGCCACCGACGGAGACGTGGAGTGGACCGTACGGAGAAGCGTGAGTTCGTCGCTTCGCTGGCGACCGTCTTCGCAGAGACCTCCTTCGTGCTCGTGGCCCAGAACAAGGGTCTCACGGTCGCGGATGTGAGCGAACTGCGTCGCCGGATGCGCGCGGCGGGTGCGTCGTACAAGGTCGCGAAGAACCGCCTGGCCACCCTCGCCCTCGAAGGCACCCGTTTCCAGGGCGTTTCGCCGCTGCTGAAGGGTCCGACTGCGCTTGCGTGGTCGACGGATCCGGTGGCCGTGGCGAAGACCGCCGTGGAGTTCGCCAAGACGAACGACAAGTTCGTTGTCCTGGGCGGCGCGCTCGGAACCCAGACCCTCGATGCCACCGGCATCAAGGCGCTGGCCGAGCTGCCGTCCCTGGAGATGCTGCGGGCGCAGCTGGTTGGTCTGATCCAGACCCCGGCCACGCGCATCGCCGGCATCCTCCAGGCCCCTGGTGGGCAGGTGGCACGGGTCCTTTCGGCTTACGCCAAGAAGGACGAGGCCCAGGCGGCCTGAGGGCCGCAGGAACCGCCCCCGGGTTGTTCCGACCTCATACGGGTCGGCGGCGCGGGGGTTGCACAACCGAAGTCAAGCCATTAGATCGAGGAGCATTCAAACATGGCCGATCTCGCGAAGCTGGTGGACGAGCTGTCCGCCCTGACCGTTCTGGAGGCCGCCGAGCTCTCCAAGCTGCTTGAGGAGAAGTGGGGCGTTTCCGCCGCCGCGCCGGTGGCTGTTGCCGCTGCCGCGCCGGCTGCCGCTGCCGCGCCGGCGGAATTCCAGACCGAGTTCACCGTGATCCTTGCCGCCGCCGGCGACAAGAAGATCAACGTGATCAAGGAGATCCGCACCATCACCGGCCTGGGCCTCAAGGAAGCCAAGGATCTGGTCGAAGGCGCCCCGAAGACCGTGAAGGAAGCGGTCTCGAAGGACGAGGCGGAGAAGATCAAGAAGGTGCTGGAAGAGAACGGCGCCAAGGTCGAGGTCAAGTGATCTCGACCCCCGTTCCCGTCCGGCAAAGGGCGGGAATGGGGGGACAGTACGATCGGGTGCGGGTGGGGTTGCCGGAAGGGTTCGGCATCCCCGCCCGTTCCTGCGTTGCCTGACCAGGGCAGCGCGAATTCGACCCCAGCTGGCCGGGGTGTTCAGGCCGGGGATGAAGGGAAGCAGGACAGGCATGAACGCTATCACGAAGTCGTTCACGGGGCAGAAGCGGATCCGCAAGAGCTTTGGGCGGTTGCCCGAAGTGGCACCGATGCCGAACCTCATCGACGTGCAGCGGGCTTCCTACGAAGCCTTCCTGCAGATGGAGGTCAGCCCGGACAGCCGGATGCATGCCGGCCTCCAGGAGGTCTTCAAGTCCGTCTTCCCGATCGACGATTTCGCCGGGCGTGGCCGCCTGGAGTTCGTGCAGTACGAGCTCGAAGAGCCGAAATACGATGTCGAGGAATGCATCCAGCGCGGGCTGACCTTCGCCGCGCCGCTGAAGGTGCGCCTGCGTCTCATCGTGTGGGACGTGGATGAGGATACCGGCAGCCGGTCCGTCCGCGACATCAAGGAGCAGGACGTCTACATGGGCGACATGCCCCTGATGACGGACAATGGCACCTTTATCATCAACGGCACCGAGCGCGTCATCGTCTCGCAGATGCACCGGTCGCCCGGCGTGTTCTTCGACCACGACAAGGGCAAGACGCACAGCAGCGGCAAGTACCTGTTCGCCGCGCGCGTCATTCCCTATCGCGGGTCGTGGCTCGACTTCGAATTCGACGCCAAGGACATCTGCTACGTCCGCATCGACCGCAAGCGTAAGCTGCCGACCACGACGCTGCTGCTGGCCCTCGACTCCGAGCGGACCGAGGGGCTGCGCGCCGATGCCGTCGCCGCCGGCCGCGAGATGGAACCCAACGAGATCCGCGGCATGGATGCCGAGGAGATCCTCAATCTGTTCTACGGGCAGGTCGTGTTCAGCCGCGGCCTGAAGGGCTGGTCGCGCGCCTTCGACCCTGACGCCTTCCGCGGCGTGAAGCTGATCGAGCCGCTGATCGACGCCCGCTCCGGCCTGGTTGTGGCCGACAAGGACGCCAAGCTGACCCCGCGTTCGGCCCGCAAGATCGCCGAGGCCGGCACGACGGAAGTGCTGGTCGGTCGCGCCGACCTGCTTGGCCGCTTCGTCGCCGAGGACCTGGTCGACCTGCAGACCGGCGAGATCTGGGCCGAGGCCGGTGATGAGCTGACCGAGCCGCGCCTTGCCGCCATCGAGGCGGCGGGCCTGGACCGGCTGCCGACGCTGGCCATCGACCAGTCGGTGGGGCCGTGGATCCGCAACACGCTGGCGGTGGACAAGAACACCAACCGCGACGAAGCGCTGATGGACATCTACCGGGTGATGCGCCCGGGCGAGCCGCCGACGCCGGAAACCGCCGAGACCCTGTTCAAGGGCCTGTTCTTCGACGGCGAGCGCTATGACCTTTCGGCCGTCGGCCGGGTGAAGATGAACATGCGCCTCGGCTTCGGTGCCGAGGAAGTGCCGGACCACATTCGCACCCTGCGCAAGCAGGACATCGTGGCGACGCTGCGCGTGCTGCTCGACCTGAAGGACGGGCGCGGGCAGATCGACGACATCGACAATCTCGGCAATCGCCGGGTTCGGTCGGTCGGCGAGCTGATGGAAAACCAGTACCGCGTCGGCCTGCTGCGCATGGAGCGCGCGATCAAGGAGCGCATGGGGTCGGTCGATATCGACACCGTCATGCCGCATGACCTGATCAACGCAAAGCCGGCCGCGGCCGCGGTGCGCGAGTTCTTCGGCTCCTCGCAGCTCAGCCAGTTCATGGACCAGACCAACCCGCTGTCCGAGGTGACGCATAAGCGTCGCCTCTCGGCGCTTGGCCCGGGCGGTCTGACGCGCGAGCGCGCCGGCTTCGAGGTGCGCGACGTGCACCCGACGCATTACGGCCGCATCTGCCCGATCGAGACGCCGGAAGGTCCGAATATCGGCCTGATCAACTCGCTCGCGACCTTCGCCAAGGTGAACAAGTACGGCTTCATCGAGACGCCGTATCGCCTGGTGAAGGACGGCAAGATCGTCGGTGATCCGCGCTACCTGTCAGCGATGGAGGAGGAGCGCCTCGTTGTCGCGCAGGCCGACGCGAATGTGGACACCGACGGGTCGTTCAAGGACGAACTGGTGTCGGTGCGCCAGAGCGGCGACTTCCGCCTGGTGAAGCCCGAGGAAGTGACGGCGATCGACGTCTCGCCGAAGCAGCTCGTCTCGGTCGCCGCGGCGCTGATCCCGTTCCTCGAGAACGACGACGCCAACCGCGCGCTGATGGGCTCGAACATGATGCGCCAGGCGGTGCCGCTGGTGCGCGCCGACGCGCCGCTGGTCGGCACCGGCATGGAAGCGGCCGTGGCGCGCGACTCCGGCGCCACCATCGTTGCCAAGCGCGACGGCGTGGTGGATAGCATCGACGGCGCGCGCATCGTGGTGCGCGCATCGGGCGATGACGGCACGACGCGCGGCGTCGATATCTACCGGCTGCGCAAGTTCATGCGTTCCAACCAGTCGACCTGCATCAACCAGCGTCCGCTGGTGCGCGTGGGCGACAAGGTGCAGGGCGGTGACATCATCGCCGATGGTCCTTCGACCGAACTCGGTGAGCTGGCGCTGGGGCGGAACGTGCTCGTCGCGTTCATGCCCTGGAATGGCTACAACTTCGAAGATTCCATCCTGATCAGCGAGCGTATCGCCAAGGACGACGTCTTCACCTCGATCCACATCGAGGAATTCGAAGTCATGGCCCGCGACACCAAGCTGGGCCAGGAAGAAATCACCCGCGACATCCCGAATGTCGGTGAAGAAGCGCTGCGCAACCTCGACGAGGCCGGCATCGTCTACATCGGCGCCGAGGTGAATCCGGGCGACATCCTGGTCGGCAAGGTGACGCCGAAGGGCGAGAGCCCGATGACGCCGGAGGAGAAGCTGCTCCGCGCGATCTTCGGCGAGAAGGCCTCCGACGTGCGCGACACGTCGCTGAAGCTGCCGCCGGGCGTGGCGGGCACGATCGTGGACGTTCGCGTCTTCTCCCGCCGCGGCGTGGACAAGGACGAGCGCGCCATGGCGATCGAGCGCGCCGAGATCGAGCGGCTCGCCAAGGACCGCGACGACGAGAAGGCGATCCAGGAGCGTTCCTTCTATTCCCGTCTGCGCGAGCGGATGCTGAACAAGAAGGCCTCGGGCGGCTTCAAGGGCGTGAAGTCCGGCACGCCGATCACCGATGAGGTGCTGGACCAGTTCGCCAAGGCGACCTGGCGCCAGATCGGCGTGGCGGACGATGCGGCGATGGCTGAGATCGAGGCGCTGAAGCGTGAGTTCGACGCCGCGGTCGAGAAGCTGCAGAAGCGCTTCGAATCGAAGGTCGAGAAGCTGCAGCGCGGCGACGAGCTGCCGCCTGGCGTGATGAAGATGGTCAAGGTCTTCGTCGCGGTGAAGCGCAAGTTGCAGCCGGGCGACAAGATGGCCGGCCGCCATGGCAACAAGGGCGTCGTCTCCCGCGTCGTGCCGATCGAGGACATGCCGTTCCTCGAAGACGGCAGCCATGTCGACCTGGTGCTGAACCCGCTCGGCGTGCCGTCGCGCATGAATGTCGGGCAGATCCTCGAGACCCATCTGGGCTGGGCCTGCGCCTCGCTCGGCAAGCAGGTCGGCGAGCTGGTGGAGGAGTACCGCCATCGCGGTGCCCGTCGCACCGAGCTCGAAGCGAAGCTGAAGGATGTCTATGGCGACGAAATCTTCGCCCGCGACATCGCGCCGATGAGCGACGAGCAGCTGGTCGAGCTCGGCGAGAACCTGCGCAAGGGCATACCCATCGCGACACCGGTTTTCGACGGTGCCCGCATGGCGGATATCGAAGGCATGCTGACCAAGGCTGGCCTCGATACGTCTGGGCAGGTGTGGCTGCATGACGGGCGTACCGGCGAGAAGTTCGAGCGCAAGGTGACGGTCGGCTACATTTACATGCTGAAGCTGCACCACCTGGTGGATGACAAGATCCACGCGCGGTCGATCGGCCCCTACTCGCTCGTTACCCAGCAGCCTCTGGGCGGCAAGGCGCAGTTCGGCGGTCAGCGCTTCGGCGAAATGGAGGTGTGGGCCCTCGAAGCCTACGGTGCCGCCTATACGCTGCAGGAGATGCTGACGGTGAAGTCGGATGACGTGTCGGGCCGCACCAAGGTCTATGAGGCGATCGTCCGCGACCAGGACAATTTCGAGGCGGGCATTCCGGAATCCTTCAACGTACTCGTGAAGGAACTGAAGTCGCTCGGCCTCAACGTCGATCTGGAGAACCGCCCGGCGTGATCCGCCGGCGCTCCTTTCTTTTCGTAACGCTCAGCCGCCGTGGGTCGTCCACGGCGGCGGCCTCATTCACGAGGACCGCATGAACGAGCTGATGAAGATCCTGGGCCAGACTGGCCAGGCCGCCACCTTTGACCAGATCAAGATCACGATCGCTTCTCCGGAACAGATCCGGTCCTGGTCCTATGGCGAGATCAAGAAGCCCGAGACCATCAACTACCGCACCTTCAAGCCGGAGCGGGACGGGCTGTTCTGCGCCCGCATCTTCGGGCCGATCAAGGACTACGAGTGCCTGTGCGGCAAGTACAAGCGCATGAAGTTCCGCGGCATCATCTGCGAGAAGTGCGGCGTCGAGGTCACCCTCGCGAAGGTGCGTCGTGAGCGGATGGGCCATATCGAACTGGCCTCCCCGGTCGCGCATATCTGGTTCCTGAAGTCGCTGCCGAGCCGTGTCGGCCTGATGGTCGATATGACGCTGAAGGAGCTGGAGAAGGTCCTGTACTTCGAGTCCTATGTGGTGCTCGAACCCGGCCTCACGGATCTCAAGCTCCATCAGCTGCTGAACGAGGACCAGTACCAGCAGAAGATGGACGAGTTCGGTGAGGACGCGTTCAGCGTCGGCATCGGCGCGGAAGCCGTGAAGCAGATGCTCGGCGGCATCGACATGCAGGCCGAAGGCGTGAAGCTGCGCGCGGACCTCAAGGAGACGACCTCCGAGGCGAAGCGCAAGAAGCTCGTGAAGCGGCTGAAGCTGATTGAGTCGTTCAGCGAATCGGGCGCGCATCCGCAGTGGATGATCCTCGACGTCGTGCCGGTCATTCCACCCGAGCTGCGCCCGCTGGTGCCGCTGGATGGCGGCCGCTTCGCGACCTCGGACCTGAACGACCTGTATCGTCGCGTCATCAACCGCAACAACCGCCTGAAGCGGCTGATCGAGCTGCGCGCGCCGGACATCATCGTGCGCAACGAAAAGCGCATGCTGCAGGAATCGGTGGACGCGCTGTTCGACAACGGCCGTCGCGGCCGCGCCATCACGGGTGCCAACAAGCGCCCGCTGAAGTCGCTGTCCGACATGCTGAAGGGCAAGCAGGGCCGGTTCCGCCAGAACCTGCTCGGCAAGCGCGTCGACTACTCCGGCCGTTCGGTGATCGTCGTCGGTCCCGAGCTGAAGCTGCACCAGTGCGGCCTGCCGAAGAAGATGGCGCTCGAGCTGTTCAAGCCGTTCATCTACTCCAAGCTGGAAAAGTACGGCCACGCCACCACCATCAAGGCCGCCAAGCGGATGGTGGAGAAGGAGCGTCCCGAGGTGTGGGACATCCTCGAGGAGGTGATCCGCGAGCACCCGGTCATGCTGAACCGGGCGCCGACGCTGCACCGCCTGGGCATCCAGGCCTTCGAGCCGGTGCTGATCGAGGGCAAGGCAATCCAGCTGCATCCGCTGGTCTGCACCGCCTTCAATGCCGACTTCGACGGCGACCAGATGGCCGTGCACGTCCCGCTAAGCCTTGAGGCCCAGCTGGAAGCGCGCGTGCTGATGATGTCCACCAACAACATCCTCAGCCCGGCGAACGGCAAGCCGATCATCGTGCCGTCGCAGGACATCGTGCTCGGGCTGTACTACCTCAGCCTGGAGACGCCGGAGTTCCTCGCCACCGAGGAGAAGACTACGCCGGTCTTCGCCAATGTCGGTGAGATCGAGCAGGCGCTCGAGGCCGGTGCGATCACGCTGCACAGCAAGATCCGCGCGCGCCGCCGGGCGATGAATGCCGAAGGCGAGACCATCATCGAGCGCGTGGTCACCACCGCGGGCCGCATGATGATCGGCGCTCTGCTGCCGCTTGACCGGCAGCTGCCCTACAGCCTCGTCAACCGCATGCTGACGAAGAAGAACGTCTCCGACGTGATCGACGCGGTGTATCGCCACTGCGGTCAGAAGGAGAGCGTGATCTTCGCCGACCGGCTGATGGGCCTGGGCTTCAAGCAGGCGGCCAAGGCCGGCATCTCGTTCGGCAAGAACGACATGGTCGTGCCGGACAGCAAGGTCGGTTCGATCGCCAAGACCAAGGCCGAGGTGAAGGAGTTCGAGCAGCAGTATCTCGACGGCCTGATCACCGCCGGCGAACGCTACAACAAGGTGGTCGACGCCTGGTCGCGCTGCACCGACGAGGTGGCGAGCGCGATGATGAAGGAGATCCAGAAGCAGGAGATCGGTCGTCCGACCAACTCCGTCTGGATGATGTCGCATTCCGGCGCGCGTGGTTCGCCCGCGCAGATGCGCCAGCTTGCCGGCATGCGCGGCCTGATGGCCAAGCCGTCGGGCGAGATCATCGAGCAGCCGATTATCGCGAACTTCAAGGAAGGCCTGTCCGTCCTTGAATACTTCAACTCCACCCACGGCGCCCGCAAGGGCCTCGCGGATACGGCGCTGAAGACCGCGAACTCCGGCTACCTCACGCGGCGTCTGGTGGACGTGGCGCAGGACTGCATCATCGTCGAGCAGGATTGCGGAACCGAGCGTGGCCTGACCGTGGGTGCCGCGATGGACGGGGCGGAGGTCGTCTCCTCGCTCTCCGAGCGCATCCTCGGCCGGACCTCACAGGAAGACGTGGCGGACCCGGCGACGGGAGAGCTGATCGTCGGCCGCAACGAGCTGATCGACGAGGTCGCCGCGGAGCGTGTCGAGAAGTCGGGCGTGGAGCAGGTGAAGATCCGCTCCGTGCTGACCTGCGATGCGCGCCAGGGTGTGTGCGGCCGTTGCTATGGCCGTGACCTCGCGCGCGGCACGCCGGTGAACATCGGCGAGGCTGTGGGCGTCATCGCCGCGCAGTCGATCGGTGAGCCAGGCACGCAGCTGACCATGCGTACCTTCCACATCGGCGGTGCGGCGCAGCGTGGCGCCGAGCAGTCGGCGGTGGAGGCATCGGGCGACGGCACCATCAAGGTGCTGAACCGCGTGGTGGTGGCCAACAGCCAGAACCATCCGATTGTGATGTCACGCAATTGCGAGATCGTGCTGATCGACGCCCAGGGCCGCGAGCGCGCTCGCCAGCGCGTGCCCTATGGCGCGCGGCTGATCGGCGAGGACGGCATGACGGTCACCCGCGGCCAGAAGCTGGCCGAATGGGATCCGTTCACCCTGCCGATCATCACCGAGAAGCTGGGCAAGGTCGAATTCTCCGACCTGATCGAGAACGTCACCCTGGTCGATCGCCAGGATGACGTGACCGGCCTGTCCTTCAAGGAGGTCGTCGAATACAAGGCGCCGGGCAAGGCCGCCGACCTGCGGCCGCGCCTCATCCTGCGCGACGAGAAGAACAACGTCGTCAAGCGCGACAACGGGACGGAGGCGATCTACTTCCTCACCCCGGGCACGATTCTCTCGATCGACAATGGGGCGCAGGTGGCGGCGGGCGACGTGCTCGCCCGCCTGCCGCGCGAATCGTCCAAGACCCGCGACATCACCGGCGGTCTGCCGCGCGTGGCGGAGCTGTTCGAGGCGCGGCGCCCGAAGGATCACGCGATCATCAGCGAGATCGACGGTCGCGTGGAGTTCGGCAAGGACTACAAGGCGAAGCGCCGCATCCTGGTGGTGCCGGAGCAGGTGGGCGACGAGACTCCAGTCGCGCGCGAATACCTGGTGCCGAAGGGCAAGCACGTCTCGGTTCAGGAAGGCGACTACGTGAAGCGCGGCGACCCGTTGGTCGACGGGCCGCGCGTGCCGCACGACATCCTGCGGGTGCTGGGCGTCGAGAAGCTGGCCGACTACCTCGTTGAGCAGATCCAGGAGGTCTATCGACTCCAGGGCGTGAAGATCAACGACAAGCACATCGAGGTCATCGTCCGGCAGATGCTGCAGAAGGTGGAGGTCACCGATCCGGGCGACACCACCTATCTGATCGGCGAGCAGGTGGATCGCATCGAGTTCGAGATCGAGAACGAGACGCGAGTCGCCGCCAAGGAGCGCCCGGCCGTTGCCGAGCCGGTCCTGCAGGGCATCACCAAGGCGTCGCTGCAGACCACCTCGTTCATCTCCGCCGCCTCCTTCCAGGAGACGACGCGGGTGCTGACCGAGGCCGCAACCGCGGGCAAGGTCGATTACCTGGCGGGCCTGAAGGAGAACGTAATCGTCGGGCGCCTGATCCCGGCCGGAACGGGCTCGGTGATGAACCGCCTGCGGGCGCTTGCCGCCCAGCGCGACAAGGGACGCCTGCCGTCCAATGCCGCTGCACTGCCGGAACCGCACGCGGCGGAGTGATGGCCGCACGATAGCGAGTCGCGAGGGCCGGCATCCGGGAGGGTGCCGGCCCTTTGCTTGTGAAGGGGCTGGCCGATGGTGCGATATCTGCTGCTGTTGCCGGTGCTGTTGCCGGTGCTGCTGCTGGGTAGCCACCCCGCCGCGTCACGGACATGGCCGGAGGAGAAGTGCGACCGCTACGGCCGGGCGTGGACCGAGGCGATGCGGCGGCAGGGCGCGCAGGACCTGTCTGCGGCCTTCCTGGAGGGCCACGCCGCCTTCCTGTCGAGTGGCTGCCGCCAGCGGAACGCCTGCCCACGGACCCGCGAGGATTATGCGATGGCGGATCTGATGACCGTCCTGGCGCTGAACGCCGGCATGTCCGGGACCTTTCTTCCCTTCATCTGCCGGCCGTGACGAATGGAACGCCCCAGCGTTCTCAAGGGCTTGCTCAATGCGCGTCGGGCTGTGCGCGGCACCGGACCGGGACCTGCCCCGGCAGAACGGACGCGACGCGCGGAATCGCCGCGTGATGCGCTTGACTCACTCCGGGGTGCCGCGTAGAAGCCCCCCCTCGGCAGGGCCCCGGCAACGGTGCCCTGTCAGGTTTTGGTCCACATCACTGCGCCGCCGGCGCCGCTCCGATTCCCGGAGCTGAGGCCGGCAGCGAGACGGATGCCCGGAAGGTGCGCTGACGCGCGTCCGCCGGGCGGTCGCTCTTTGCAAGGGCAGGGCTGGGGACAGGAAGGTTTTGAAGGGGCGTCATGCCGACGATCAACCAGCTCATCGCCAAGGGGCGTGAGACGAAGCCGGCCCGGAACAAGGTTCCGGCACTGAAGGGCAGCCCGCAGAAGCGTGGCGTCTGCACGCGCGTCTACACGACCACGCCGAAGAAGCCGAACTCGGCCCTTCGTAAGGTCGCCAAGGTGCGCCTGACGAACGGCTTCGAGGTCGTCAGCTACATTCCCGGCGAAGGCCACAACCTGCAGGAACACTCCGTGGTCCTGATCCGTGGCGGCCGCGTGAAGGACCTTCCGGGCGTTCGCTACCACATCCTGCGCGGCGTGCTCGATACCCAGGGCATCGGCAAGCGCCGCAAGCGCCGTTCGCTCTACGGCGCGAAGCGTCCGAAGTGAGGCACTGAGAGATGTCCCGTCGCCACAGCGCAGAAAAGCGCGAAGTCCTTCCCGATCCGAAGTTCGGTGATCTCGTGCTGAGCCGCTTCATGAACGTGCTCATGTATGACGGCAAGAAGAGCACCGCCGAGCGGATCGTCTATGCCGCCATGGACACGCTGAAGAAGCGTGGTGGTCCGAACAGCGACCCGCTGCGCGTGTTCCACGAGGCGATGGACAATGTGAAGCCGGCCGTCGAGGTCCGCAGCCGCCGCGTGGGTGGTGCGACCTACCAGGTGCCGGTCGAGGTTCGCCCCGAGCGCCGCCAGGCGCTGGCGATCCGCTGGCTCATCGAGTCCGCCCGCAAGCGCGGCGAGCACACGATGGAAGAACGCCTCTCGGGCGAGCTGATGGACGCGGCGAACAACCGCGGCTCGGCCGTCAAGAAGCGCGAAGACACGCACCGGATGGCAGAGGCCAACAAGGCCTTCAGCCATTACCGCTGGTAACGAAACCCCGTTCGGGAATTACGACGATGGCGAAGGCGAAATTCGAGCGGAACAAGCCGCACTGCAACATTGGTACGATTGGTCACGTGGACCATGGCAAGACGTCGCTGACGGCGGCGATCACCAAGGTGCTGGCGAAGTCGGGTGGTGCGTCGTTCACGGCGTATGACCAGATTGACAAGGCGCCGGAGGAGCGGGCTCGTGGCATCACGATCTCGACGGCGCATGTGGAGTATGAGACGGCGAACCGTCACTACGCGCATGTCGATTGCCCGGGCCATGCCGACTACGTGAAGAACATGATCACGGGTGCGGCGCAGATGGATGGCGCGATCCTGGTGGTGTCGGCGGCCGATGGCCCGATGCCGCAGACGCGCGAGCACATCCTGCTGGCGCGGCAGGTTGGCGTGCCGGCGCTGGTGGTGTTCCTGAACAAGTGCGACATGGCCGATCCCGACCTGCTGGAGCTGGTTGAGATGGAAGTGCGGGAGCTGCTGAGCAGCTACCAGTTCCCGGGCGACGACATTCCGATCATCAAGGGCTCGGCCCTGATGGCGCTGGAAGACAAGTCGCCGGAGCTGGGGGAGAACGCGATCCTGGAGCTGATGGCGGCGGTGGATGCGTACATCCCGCAGCCGGCGCGCGACGTGGACAAGCCGTTCCTGATGCCGGTCGAGGACGTGTTCTCGATCTCGGGGCGCGGCACGGTGGTGACGGGCCGTGTTGAGCGCGGGATCGTGAAGGTCGGCGAGGAAGTGGAGATCGTGGGCCTGAAGAACACGGTGAAGACCGTGGTGACGGGCGTGGAGATGTTCCGCAAGCTGCTGGACCAGGGCCAGGCAGGCGACAACATCGGCGCGCTGCTGCGTGGCACGAAGCGTGAGGATGTGGAGCGCGGTCAGGTGCTGGCCGCCCCGGGTTCGATCACGCCGCACACGAAGTTCAAGGCGGAGGCGTATGTGCTGACGAAGGAGGAGGGCGGACGCCACACGCCGTTCTTCACGAATTATCGTCCGCAGTTCTACTTCCGCACGACGGATGTGACCGGTGTTGTCTCGCTGCCGGAAGGTGTCGAGATGGTGATGCCGGGCGACAACGTGTCAATGGACGTGGAACTGATCGCGCCGATCGCGATGGATGAGGGGCTGCGCTTCGCCATCCGCGAGGGTGGCCGCACCGTCGGCGCCGGCGTCGTCGCACAGATCACGAAGTAAGAACGGCAGGAACGCGGGTCCCACCATGGACAACCAGAACATCCGCATCCGCCTCAAGGCGTTCGATCACCGCGTGCTCGATGGCAGCACGCGGGAGATCGTGAACACCGCGAAGCGGACCGGTGCGCGCGTGCGGGGCCCGATCCCTCTGCCGACGCATATCGAGCGCTTCACCGTGAACCGCTCTCCGCACGTCGATAAGAAGTCGCGCGAGCAGTTCGAGATTCGGACTCATCGTCGTCTTCTCGACATTGTCGATCCGACCCCGCAGACGGTGGACGCGCTGATGAAGCTCGACCTCGCCGCCGGCGTGGACGTCGAGATCAAGATCTAAGGCCAGAGGGAAATAGAGCCATGGCCGCGAAGAAGGGCCGTACCGGCCTGATCGCGAAAAAGCTGGGCATGTCCCGGCTGTTCAATGAGGACGGTTCGACCGTTCCCGTGACGCTGCTCCATGTGGACCAGGTCCGCGTGGTGGCGAAGCGCACCGTTGAGAAGGACGGCTACGAGGCCGTTCAGCTCGGTATCGGCGTGGCGAAGCCCAAGAACGTCTCCAAGGCGAACAAGGGTCACTTCGCGAAGGCCGGTCTGGAAGCGCCGAAGAAGGTGGTGGAGTTCCGGGTTGGCACCGATGCGGTGCTGGAGCCCGGCACGATGCTGTCGCCAGCGCACTTCGTGAAGGGCCAGAAGGTCGACGTCACGGGCGTGACGGTCGGCAAGGGCTTCGCCGGTGCGATGAAGCGCTGGAACTTCGCGGGTCTTGAAGCCTCCCACGGCGTGTCCGTTAGCCATCGTTCGCATGGTTCGACCGGCAATCGCCAGGATCCGGGCAAGACCTTCAAGAACAAGAAGATGGCCGGCCATCTCGGTGTCGAGCGCGTGACCACCCAGAACCTGGAAGTGGCGCTCGTTGACGCGGAGAAGGGTCTGCTGCTGATCAAGGGCGCGGTGCCCGGTTCGAAGGGTGGCTACGTGATGATCCGCGACGCTGAGAAGCGTGCGCGTCATGCCGATGCGCCCTTCCCGACGGCCGCGGCCTGAGGACGCTGAAGATGCAGATCAACGTCATCACTCTCGACAACGCCGCCGCCGGTGAGATCGAGCTGCCGGAGGCGCTGTTCGGCGCCGCGCCGCGCGCCGACATCATGGCGCGCGTCGTGCACTGGCAGCTCGCCAAGCGCCGCGCCGGCACCCACAAGGCGAAGGGCATGGGCGAGGTCTCCGGGACCACGAAGAAGCCCTACCGCCAGAAGGGCACAGGCAACGCCCGCCAGGGTTCGCTGCGCGCTCCGCAGTACCGCAAGGGCGGCGTGGTGCATGGCCCGGTCGTGCGCGACCATGGCTACAGCCTGAACAAGAAGGTCCGTCGCCTGGGCCTGATCTCGGCGCTCAGCCAGAAGGCCGCGGAAGGCAAGCTCGTGGTGCTCGACACCGCGACGCTCGGCGCCGACGCCAAAACCGGCGCGGTGGCCAAGCAGCTGAAGGCGCTGGGCTGGAACAGCGCGCTGGTGGTGGATGCCGCGGCGGACGAGAACTTCGCCCGCGTGATCCGCAACCTGCCGAAGGTGCAGGTGCTGCCGACCATCGGCGCGAATGTCTATGACATCCTCAAGCACGATGTCCTCGCGGTCACCCGCGCCGGCGTCGAAGCGCTGAAGGAGCGGCTGGCATGAGCGACGCCAAGCAGAAGCGCCCGGTGATCGGCCGGGAGCGCATGTACCAGACTATCCTGTCGCCGCTGGTGACGGAGAAGGCGACGCTGAACAGCGAACGCGGCCAGATTACCTTCAAGGTGGCTCCGGACGCGACGAAGCCGCAGATCAAGGCGGCGGTCGAAGGGTTGTTCGGCGTGACGGTGCTTGCCGTGAACACCATCGTGGTGAAGGGCAAGTCGAAGCAGTTCCGCGGCCGTCCTGGTCAGCGGTCCGACTGGAAGAAGGCGATGGTGCGCCTGGCCGAAGGCCAGAGCATCGACCTGACGACGGGGCTCGCGTAAGTCATGGCGCTCAAGAGTTTCAATCCGGTCACCCCCTCGCTCCGCGGGACGATCCTGATCGATCGTTCCGAGCTTTGGAAGGGCGCGCCGGTCAAGGGGCTAACCGAGGGGAAGCATTCCTCCGGTGGCCGCAATCAGCATGGCCGCATCACCGTCCGCTTCCGTGGCGGCGGACACAAGCGCGCCTATCGCCTGGTGGATTTCAAGCGTCGCGCGAAGTTCGGCGTGCCGGGCCTCGTTGAGCGCCTGGAATACGATCCGAACCGCACGGCCTTCATCGCGCTGGTGAAGTACCAGGATGGGGAGCTGTCCTACATCCTGGCGCCGCAGCGCCTGAAGGTGGGCGATGCCGTGATCTCGGCCGAGAAGGCCGACATCAAGCCGGGCAACGCGATGCCGATGGCGGCGATCCCGGTGGGCACGATCATCCACAACATCGAGCTGAAGCCCGGTGCGGGTGGCAAGCTCGCCCGTTCCGCGGGCACCTTCGCGCAGCTGGTCGGCAAGGACCAGGGCTACGCGCAGGTGAAGCTGCAGTCCGGCGAACTTCGCCTGATCCGGTCCGAATGCATGGCCTCGATCGGCGCGGTGTCGAACCCGGACAATTCCAACCAGCAGCTCGGCAAGGCCGGGCGCAGCCGCTGGTTGGGCCGCATGCCGCATAACCGCGGCGTGGTGATGAATCCGGTTGACCATCCGCATGGCGGTGGTGAAGGCCGTACCTCGGGTGGCCGGCATCCGGTCACCCCGTGGGGCAAGCCCACGAAGGGTGCGAAGACCCGTAACAACAAGCGGTCCGACGGCTTCATTGTCCGCCGCCGCAACGCGACGAAGGGCTGACGACGATGTCGCGCAGCGTATGGAAGGGGCCGTTCGTCGACGGCTACCTGCTCAACAAGGCCGAGGCGGCCCGTGCCTCCACGCGCAACGAGATCATCAAGATCTGGTCGCGCCGCAGCACGATCCTGCCGCAGTTCGTCGGCCTGGTCTTCGGTGTCTACAACGGCAAGAAGTTCCTGCCGGTGCAGGTCACCGAGAACATGGTCGGCCACAAGTTTGGCGAGTTCTCGCCGACGCGGACCTTCACCGGTCACGCGGCCGACAAGAAGGCGAAGCGGGGCTGAGATGAGCAAGCCGAAGCACCCCCGTCTGCTCGAAGACACCGCGGCGCAGGCGGTGACGTGGAACATCCGCGTCTCGCCGCGCAAGCTGAACCTGGTTGCCGGGCTGATCCGCGGCAAGCGGGCGCAGGATGCGGTCGCCGAGCTGACCTTCAGCAAGCGTCGCATCGCCGTGACGGTGAAGAAGACGCTGGAAAGCGCGATCGCCAACGCCGAGAACAACCACAGCCTGGACGTCGATCGCCTGGTCGTGTCGCTCGCCGAGGTTGGTCGCGCGTCGGTCATGAAGCGCTTCCATGCGCGTGGCCGCGGCCGTTCCTCCCGCGTGGAGAAGTGGTTCAGCCACCTCAAGATCGTGGTGGCGGAACAGCAGCTGGCTGCCACCACCGAGCAGGAGGCCGCGTAATATGGGCCACAAAGTCAATCCGATCGGGCTCCGTCTCGGCATCAACCGCACGTGGGACAGCCGCTGGTACGCCGGCGACGACTACGCGAAGCTGCTGCATGAAGACTTCAAGCTGCGCGAGAAGCTCGCGAAGCGCCTGAAGGGCGCTGGCGTGTCGCGCATCGTGATCGAGCGTCCAGCGAAGAAGCCCCGCGTGACGATCCACGCCGCCCGCCCGGGCGTCGTGATCGGCAAGAAGGGTGCGGACATCGAGGTGCTGCGCAAGGACCTCATGAAGATGGCCGGTGCCGAAGTGGCGCTGAACATCGTCGAGATCCGCAAGCCCGAGATCGACTCGACGTTGGTCGCCGAGAACATCGCCCAGCAGCTGGAGCGCCGCGTGGCCTTCCGTCGTGCGATGAAGCGTGCGGTTCAGTCCGCCATGCGCCTCGGCGCCGGCGGCATTCGTATCAACTGCTCTGGTCGCCTGGGCGGGGCCGAGATCGCGCGCATGGAATGGTATCGTGAAGGCCGCGTGCCTCTGCATACCCTCCGCGCCGATATCGACTACGGCGTGGCGACGGCGAAGACCACCTATGGCACCTGCGGTGTGAAGGTGTGGATCTTCAAGGGCGAGATCATGGGGCACGATCCGATGGCGCAGGACAAGCGCGCCGCGGAACAGGCGCCTCAGCGCTGAAGGTGAAGGACAATGCTGCAGCCTAAGCGCACAAAGTTCCGCAAGGCCCATAAGGGCCGCATCCACGGCCTGGCGAAGGGTGGCTTCACGCTTTCCTTCGGCGGGTTCGGCCTGAAGGCCCTCGAGCCGGAGCGCGTGACCGCGCGCCAGATCGAGGCCGCCCGTCGCGCGATCACCCGCGCGATGAAGCGCCAGGGCCGCGTGTGGATCCGCATCTTCCCGGACGTCCCGGTTTCGACGAAGCCGGCTGAAGTCCGCATGGGTTCCGGCAAGGGCGCACCCGAATATTGGGTGTGCCGCGTGAAGCCGGGCCGCGTCATGTTCGAGATCGACGGCGTTCCCGCCGACACCGCGCGTGAAGCTCTCACGCTCGGTGCGGCGAAGCTGCCGATCAAGACCAAGTTCGTCACCCGTCTGGGTGCGGAGGCCTGATATGGCTGCGACCAAGATCGGCGATGTCCGCGCGAAGTCCGCGGATGAGCTGTCCACCATGCTGCTCGACCTGCGCAAGGAGCAGTTCAACCTGCGTTTCCAGCGCGCGACCGGCCAGCTTGAGGCGCTTTCGCGCATCAAGCAGGTCCGCCGCGACATCGCGCGGGTGAAGACCATCATCGGCGAGCGCGCGCGCAGCGCCGCCACCACAGCCTGAGAGGAGACCGACGGCCATGCCGAAGCGCGTCCTCACCGGGCGGGTCACCAGCGACAAGACGGACAAGACCATTACGGTCCTGGTCGAACGTCGCGTGATGCATCCGCTCTACAAGAAGTTCATCCGGCGCTCGAAGAAGTACGCCGCGCATGACGACGCCAACCTGTGCAAGGAAGGCGACGTGGTGCAGATCGAGGAATGCCGCCCGATCAGCAAGTCGAAGTCCTGGGTGGTGATCGAGCGCAACGGCGCCTCGGTCGATCGCCCGGCCTTCCTTGCCGTGACGGCGGAGGCCTGATCCATGATCCAGGTCGAATCCAACCTCGAGGTCGCGGACAATTCCGGCGCCCGTCGCGTCCAGTGCATCAAGGTGCTGGGCGGGTCGAAGCGCAAGACCGCCGGCGTGGGCGACATCATCGTCGTCTCCGTCAAGGAAGCGATTCCGCGCGGCAAGGTGAAGAAGGGGACTGTGGAGCGCGCCGTGATCGTGCGCACCGCCTACCCGGTGCGCCGCGCCGACGGCACGGTGATCCGCTTCGACCGCAATGCGGCCGTGCTGATCAACAAGCAGAATGAGCCGATCGGCACGCGCATCTTCGGGCCGGTGGTCCGTGAGCTGCGGGCCAAGAAGTTCATGAAGATCATCTCCCTGGCTCCGGAGGTGCTGTAATCATGGCAGCGAAGATCCGTAAGGGTGATCGCGTCCAGGTCCTCACGGGCAAGGACAAGGGTCGCCAGGGCGAAGTGATCCGGGTGAGCCCGACCGAAGGCCGCGCCTTCGTGCAGGGCATCAACCTGGCGAAGAAGCACCAGAAGCCGCAGGGCATGGGCCGCCCCGGCGGCATCATCGAGAAGGAGGCGTCGATCGACCTCTCCAATCTCGCGCTGCTGGATCCGAAGTCGGGCAAGCCGACCCGCGTCGGCTTCAAGGTGCTCGAGGACGGCAAGAAGGTCCGGGTGGCGAAGGCCTCCGGCGAGGTGCTCGACGCATGAGCGACGTGAAGGAACAGCCGCGGCTGCGCCGCTTCTACGAGGAGGAGGTCCGCAAGGCCCTCTCCACGGAATTCGGGTACAAGAACCCGATGGAAGTGCCGAAGCTGACGAAGATCGTGATCAACATGGGCGTCGGCGAAGCCGCCGGCGACCAGAAGAAGCTCGACGCCGCTGTCGCCGAGCTGACCGCGATCTCCGGCCAGAAGCCGGTGAAGACCAAGGCGAAGAAGGCCATCGCGGGTTTCAAGATCCGCGAGGGTATGGCGATCGGCACGAAGGTGACGCTCCGCCAGCAGCGCATGTACGAGTTCCTCGACCGGCTCGTGACCATCGCACTGCCTCGCCTGCGCGACTTCCGCGGGCTGCCGGGGAACAAGGGCTTCGACGGCCGGGGGAATTTTTCCCTTGGCCTGAAGGAGCAGATCGTGTTCCCCGAGATCAGCTACGACAAGGTGGACGCGATTCGCGGCATGGACATCGTCTTCGTCACGACGGCGAAGACGGACAAGGAAGCGAAGGCCTTGCTGAAGGCCTTCCAGCTTCCCTTCCAGAACTAATTTTTGGAAAACCGCCGGGGGCAGCCCCGGCAGGTTCCGGAGGACCTAGACGGTATGGCCAAGACCTCGTCTGTCGAGAAGAACAAGCGTCGTGAGAAGCTGTCGAAGCTTCACGCGCCGAAGCGCGCCGCCTTGAAGGCCGTGATCATGGATCGCGAGCTGCCGGTGGAGGAACGCTTCGAAGCGACGCTCAAGCTCGCACAGTTTCCCCGCAATGGCGCGAAGATCCGCGTCCGCCTGCGCTGTGAGATCACTGGGCGCCCCCGCGGCAATTACCGCAAGTTCAAGCTCTGCCGGAACCAGCTCCGGGAATTGGCCTCCAAGGGCCAGATCCCCGGTGTGGTCAAGGCGAGCTGGTAAGGAAGGACCGGCCATGTCCATGTCCGATCCGTTGGGTGACATGCTCACCCGCATCCGCAATGCGCAGTCCTCGCGCCAGTCGCGCTGCAAGGCGCCGGCGTCCAAGCTGCGCGAGAACGTGCTCGAAGTGCTGAAGCGCGAGGGCTACATCCGCGCCTGGCGCACCGAGGAGCTGCGCCCCGGCGTGCGCTTCATCGACATCGAGCTGAAGTATTCGGAAGGCGAGCCCGCCATCAAGGAGATCATGCGCGTCTCCAAGCCTGGCCGGCGCGTCTATTCGAAGATCGCGGAGCTGCCGAAGTTCTACAACGGGCTCGGCACTTCCATCCTCTCCACGCCGCGCGGCGTGATGAGCGAGAACGAGGCCCGCGCCGCCAATGTCGGCGGCGAAGTCCTCTGCCGCGTGTTCTGACGGGGGCTGCACAGATGTCTCGCGTTGGAAAATATCCTGTGCCGGTGCCTGCGGGCGTTACGCTCGCATTGGCTGGCCGCACGCTGACCGCCAAGGGCAAGCTTGGTGAGCTGAAGCTCGATCTCACGGATGACGTGGATATCGAGATCAAGCCGACCGAGGTCGCCGTCTCTCCCCGCCGCACGGACCGTCGTGCGCGGACCATGTGGGGGACGACGCGCAGCCTGATCAACTCGATGGTGACGGGCGTCTCCACCGGCTTCGTGAAGGCCATGGAGATCAACGGCACCGGCTACCGCGCCGCGGTGCAGGGTTCTGATCTGGTGCTGAACCTCGGCTACAGCCATGAGATCCGCTACCCGATCCCCGCCGGGATCAAGATCACCTGCGAGAAGCCTACCGCCGTGAAGGTGGAAGGCTCGGACAAGCGCCAGGTGGGCCAGGTGGCTGCCGAGATCCGCGCGTATCGTGGCCCCGAGCCCTACAAGGGCAAGGGCGTCAAGTACGACAACGAGCAGATCCTCCGGAAGGAGGGTAAGAAGAAGTAATGGCCAGCAAGCTCGACCTCGAGGCACGCCGTCGGCGTCGCCTCCGCTTCCAGCTCCGGCAGAAGTCCGGCGGGCGCGTGCGCCTGTCGGTGTTCCGCTCGGGCAAGCACATCTACGCGCAGATCATCGACGACAAGCAGGGGCGGACGCTTGCCGCCGCCTCGTCAATCGAAAAGGCGATGCGCGAGGGGATGAAGACCGGCGCCGACAAGGACGCGGCTGCCGCGGTTGGCAAGCTGGTGGCCGAACGCGCGCTGGCGGCCGGGGTGACGGAAGTCGTCTTCGACCGTGGTCCCTATCTCTATCATGGGCGCGTCAAGGCGCTCGCGGACGGCGCCCGCGAGGGCGGGCTGTCGTTCTGAGAGGCTGACAGATGGCATATGCACCCAGGTCCGGCGGCGAAGGTGGCGGCGAAGGCGGCCGCGAGCGCCGTGGCCGCCGTCGTGACGGCGACAACAGCAATCGTCAGGAACGCCAGGATGGCGATGAGCTGAAGGACAAGCTCGTTACCATCAACCGTGTTGCCAAGGTGGTGAAGGGTGGCCGTCGCTTCTCCTTCGCAGCCCTGGTCGTGGTTGGCGATGAGAAGGGGCGGGTCGGCTGGGGCGCGGGCAAGGCCCGCGAGGTTCCCGAGGCGATCCGCAAGGCGACGGAGCGTGCCAAGCGCACGATGATCCGCGTGCCGATGCGCGAGGGCCGTACCCTGCACCATGACGTGGTTGGCGAATTCGGCGCCGGCCGCGTGCTGCTCCGTGCGGCACCGGCGGGTACCGGCATCATCGCCGGCGGTCCGATGCGCGCGGTGTTCGAGACGCTGGGCATGGGCGACGTCGTCGCCAAGTGCCTGGGCTCGGCCAACCCGCACAACATGGTGAAGGCCACCTTCGCGGCGCTCGGGCGCTGCACCTCGCCGCGCTCGGTTGCCGCGCGGCGTGGCAAGAAGGTCGCCGACATGCTCGGCCAGAAGAAGGACGCCGTTGAGGCGACGGAGGCCGCGAATGGCTGACGAGAAGAAGCCGACCGTGACGGTGACCCAGCTCGGGTCGCCGATCGGTCGCAAGCCTGGCCAGAAGGAGACCCTCATCGGTCTCGGCCTCAACAAGCGTCACCGCACGCGTGAGCTGGAGGATACTCCTGCCGTGCGTGGGATGATCCGCAAGGTGGCCCACCTCGTGAAGGTGGAGGGCTGATCCCATGAAGCTCAATGAAATCCGCGACAACGATGGCGCCCGCGCCAAGTTCAAGCGAATCGGCCGCGGTATCGGCTCCGGCAAGGGCAAGACGTCCGGTCGTGGCGTGAAGGGCCAGAAGGCGCGCACCGGCGTGTCGCTGAATGGGTTCGAGGGCGGTCAGCTCCCGATCTATCGGCGGATGCCCAAGCGCGGCTTCGTGAACATCTTCCGCAAGGACTATGCGGTGCTGAACCTCGGCACGCTCGATGCCGCGATCGAGACGGGCCGCCTGCCGGCGGGCCAGCCGATCGATGAGGTTGCGCTGCGTGCGGCGGGCGTGGTGCGCGCCTCGGCCAAGCTGGCGGGTGTCCGGCTGCTGGCCAAGGGCGAGATCAAGCGCGCCGTGACCATCTCCGTCTCCGGCGCCTCGGCGGCGGCGATCGCGGCGGTCGAGGCGGCGGGCGGTTCGGTGACCGTCACCGCGGCGCCGGCGGAAGCCGCGTCCGAGTGACCCCTTGTCCCTGACCGGCCGGCTGGCTAGGTCAGGGTCCGGATCTTCGCTGCGGCGCGCGGGGGAACCTGTGCGCCGCAGTGCGCTTATACGGAGAGGCCGAGTCGCGGCTGCCGGCGTACTGCCCCGGCCGATCGGTCTCCAGGAGGATGGGTATGGCGTCGGCGGCTGAACAGGCGATGTCGAACCTCAATTTCGGGGTGCTCGCCAAGGCGACCGAACTCAAGAAGCGCATCTGGTTCACGCTGGGTGCGCTGATCGTGGTCCGCATTGGCACCTATATCCCCGTCCCCGGCGTCGATGCCGCGGTGATGGGTGAGATCCTGGCCCAGCACGGGTCGGGCATTCTCGGCATGTTCGACATGTTCACCGGCGGTGCGCTCGGGCGCATGACCGTGTTTGCGCTGAACATCATGCCCTACATCAGCGCGTCCATCATCGTGCAGCTGATGACCGCGGCGATCCCTGCGTGGGAGACGCTGAAGAAGGAAGGCGAGGCGGGGCGCAAGAAGCTCAACCAGTACACCCGCTACCTGACCGTGCTGATCGCCGTGTTCCAGGCCTGGGGCATCGCGGTGGGACTCGAATCGATGCGTGGACAGTTCGGATCGGCAGTCTATGACCCCGGCATGTTCTTTCGCCTGTCCTGCGTCATCACTCTGGTCGGCGGGACGATGTTCCTGATGTGGCTGGGTGAGCAGATCACCGCGCGCGGCGTCGGCAACGGCATCAGCCTGATCATCTTCGCCGGCATCGTCGCCAACCTGCCGCATGCCCTGATCACCACGCTGGAGCTGGGGCGCACCGGTGCGCTGTCGACCGTCTTCATCATCTTCTTCCTGATCGTCGCGCTGGCGGTCATCGCCTTCGTGGTGTTCATGGAACGCGCCCAGCGGCGCATCCCCGTGCAATACCCCAAGCGCCAGGTCGGTAATCGCATGTTCAGCGGCGAGGCGACGCACCTGCCGCTGAAGCTGAACACCGCGGGCGTGATCCCGCCGATCTTCGCCTCCTCCCTGCTGCTGCTGCCGGCGACCATCGCGGGCTTCTCGACCGACCCGACGCAGGAAGGCTGGCTGCAGACCATCACCGGCATGGTGGCCCATGGGCGGCCGCTGTACATGGCGCTGTACATGGCGTTGATCGTGTTCTTCGCGTTCTTCTACACCGCCGTGGTGTTCAACCCGACCGAGACGGCGGACAACCTGAAGAAGTACGGCGGCTTCGTGCCCGGCATCCGCCCGGGGCAGAACACCGCGGATTATCTGGACCGGGTGCTGACCAGGCTGACGGTGATCGGGGCGATCTATCTGTGCATCGTCTGCATCATCCCCGAGATCCTAATCAGCCACTACGGCGTGCCGTTTTATTTCGGCGGCACTTCCCTGCTGATCATCGTCTCTGTCACCATGGACACGGTGGCGCAGGTGCAGTCGCATCTCTTCGCCCACCAGTACGAAGGCCTGATCAAGAAGGCCAGGCTGGGTGGGCGCGGCATGCCGCGCCCACGCTGAGCGCGACGAGGGGGAAGGATGAATCTGATTTTGCTGGGCCCGCCGGGGGCGGGGAAGGGGACGCAGGCCAAGCGCCTGGAGGACCAGTACGGGATCGCCCAGATCTCGACCGGCGACATGCTGCGCGCCGAGGTGAAGTCGGGCAGCGAGATCGGCCTCACGGCCAAGGCGATCATGGAACGCGGCGAGCTCGTCCCGGACGAGGTCATCACCGCCATGCTGGCCGCGCGCGTGTCCCGCCCGGACGCCGCCCGTGGCTTCATCCTGGACGGCTTCCCGCGGACCGAACCGCAGGCCGCGGCGCTCGACCGGATGCTGACCGACAAGGGCCTCAGACTCGATCATGTGATCGAGCTGAAGGTGGATGACGGCGCGCTGGTCGAACGAATCGCCGGGCGCTTCACCTGCGCGTCCTGCGGGACGGGCTATCACGACATCTTCAAGCCGACCGCCAAGGCGGGCGTCTGCGATGTCTGCGGCGGGACCGAATTCACCCGCCGCGCCGACGACAATGCGGAGACGGTGGCCGCGCGGCTGGTGGCGTATCACCGCCAGACGGCACCGCTGCTGCCTTACTACGACGCGCAGGGAAAACTGCGTGGCGTGGACGGAATGGCTTCGATGGACGAGGTGGCACGCCAGATCGGCGTCATCCTGTCCGGAAAGGCTTGACGGGACAGGCGACCGAGGCTAGATCGCCCCCTCCCGCGGGCGGGGGTTACTCCGGCCGCCGATGACCGTTGCACAACTGGGTTCCAGCTGGAACTTTTTCACGACGCCGCAGGGGCCTCCCGGCTCCACTCGGCGAATTTCGGGGCATGGCCCCAGGAGAGGCACTGTGGCGCGCATCGCCGGCGTGAACATCCCGACCACCAAGCGGGTGCTCATTTCGCTTCGCTACATCTTCGGCATCGGGCCGTCGAACGCGAAGGATATCTGTACGAAGCTCGGCATCCCCGACGATCGCCGGGTGAACCAGCTGACCGACGACGAGGTCCTGCGCATCCGCGAGATGATCGATCGTGATTATCGCGTCGAGGGCGACCTGCGGCGTGAACAGGCGATGAATATCAAGCGGCTGATGGATCTCGGCTGCTACCGCGGTCTGCGCCACCGCAAGGGTCTGCCGACCCGCGGCCAGCGCACCCACACCAACGCCCGCACCCGCAAGGGCAAGGCCGTGGCGATCGCCGGCAAGAAGAAGGTGACGAAGTAAGATGGCCCGCGAACCCCGCGCCGGCGCCTCGCGCGGCCCCGTGAAGCGCAAGGAACGGAAGAACATCAGCTCGGGCGTTGCCCATGTGCTGGCGTCCTTCAACAACACGATCGTGACGATCACGGATGCCCAGGGCAACGCGATCGCCTGGTCATCCTCCGGTTCCCAGGGCTTCAAGGGCAGCCGCAAGTCCACGCCGTATGCCGCGCAGGTCGCGGCCGAGGACGCCGGCCGCAAGGCCCGCGAACACGGCATGGAAACGCTGGAAATCATGGTGTCCGGCCCTGGTTCGGGCCGCGAATCGGCGCTGCGCGCCCTGCAGGCGGTGGGCTTCTATGTCACCGCTATCAAGGACGTGACGCCCATCCCGCACAATGGCTGCCGCCCGCGCAAGCGTCGTCGCGTCTGAGGACGCGCCCAAGGTGACGCGTCCGAGGGCGCGTCACCGGGGGCCGCGCCTGGTCGCGGCCCGACGCCTGCACGCCGGTATTGCCTGAAGGAGAGAGTGATCGTGCTCGAGAGGAATTGGCGTTCGCTGATCGAGACGCAGAAGTCCGTCGAAATGGGGACGGACCCGCTGCGCACGGCGACCGTCGTGCTGGAGCCGCTGGAACGCGGCTTCGGCATGACGCTGGGCAACGCGCTGCGGCGCGTGCTGCTGTCGTCGCTGCAGGGTGCGTCCGTCACCGCCATCCGCATCGACGGCGTGCTGCATGAATTCAGCAGCATCCAGGGCGTGCGCGAGGACGTGACGGACATCGTCCTGAACGTGAAGCAGCTGGCCATCCGCATGCAGGGCGAAGGCCCGAAGCGGCTGGCGCTGACCGCGACCGGCCCCGGCGAAGTCACCGCCGGGCAGATCCAGACCACCGGCGACATGGAAATCGCGAATCCCGAGCTGGTGCTCTGCACCCTCGACGATGGCGCGAAGCTGTCCATGGAACTGACGGTCGATATCGGTAAGGGCTATGTCCCGGCCTCCGAGAACCGGCCCGAGGATGCGCCGATCGGCCTGATCCCCGTCGATGCGATCTATTCCCCGGTGCGCCGCGTGGCGTATCGCGTGGAGCCGACCCGCGTCGGCCAGCGCACCGACTTCGACAAGCTGATCCTGACGGTCGAGACGGACGGCACGCTGGCCCCCGAGGATGCCGTGGGCGTCGCCGCCCGCATCCTGCAGGAACAGCTGCAGATCCTGATCAACTTCGACGAGCCGCGCGCGCGGGTCGAGGAAGAGATCCGCGACGACCTGCCGTTCAACCGCAACCTCCTCCGCAAGGTGGACGAGCTGGAACTGTCGGTCCGCAGCGCGAACTGCCTGAAGAACGACAACATCGTCTACATCGGCGACCTGGTTCAGAAGACCGAGCAGGAAATGCTCCGCACCCCGAATTTCGGGCGCAAGTCGCTGAACGAGATCAAGGAAGTCCTCGCTTCGATGGGCCTCGGCCTTGGCATGACCGTCACCGGTTGGCCGCCCGAGAACATCGAGGAACTCGCGAAGAAGGTCGAGGAGCCCTTCTGAGGGCTCCCGCTGCGATCGCGCAGCCCCGCTGGAAGGCGAGGGGCGGGGCGTGGATCGCGGTGGCGGAACAATTCGGTAAGGATACACCACCATGCGTCACGGAATGGCCGGGCGTAAGCTCAACATCACCTCGTCCCACCGCCTCGCCATGTTCCGCAACATGGCGACGTCGCTGCTGAAGCACGAGCAGATCACGACCACGCTGCCCAAGGCGAAGGAACTGCGCCCGTATGTCGAGCGCATCATCACGCTCGGCAAGCGTGGTGGCCTGCATGCGCGCCGCCAGGCGCTGGCGCAGATCCGCGACGAGAAGGTGGTGGCGAAGCTCTTCACCGAGATCGCCGACCGCTACAAGGGCCGTGCCGGCGGCTATTGCCGCGTGCTGCGCGCCGGCGTGCGCTATGGCGACGCCGCGACGATGGCGGTGATCGAACTGGTCGACCGCAACGTCGCTGCCAAGGGCCTCGACAGCGGCCCGAAGCAGGACGTGGCCGACGAGGCAACGGAAGCCTGACGCGCTGGTGGACCCACCCGGGCTTGGGTGGGTCTCGGCATGATGGGGGGGAAGGCGGTGACGCCCTCTCCCCTTTTTCATGGCCTGATCGCCACCAGGACGAGGGCATTGCGGGCCTGCGATGCGTCCGCGGGGACTCGGGGCATCGCTATCGGGCGAAACGCGGAATAGCCCCGCGCCGCCAACGGCCAGGCCCAATCATCTATCGTGGGCCCATCGCCTCTGCCAGGGCGGGCACGAACGCCGCCAGCCCAGGGCGGAGCGCCTCGGGCCAGCCACGCGGGTCGGGCGGCACCGACAGGCGCACCGCGCCGCGATCCGTCAGGATCATGTAAATGCGCTCATCTCGTCGGTCGTAGGCGAGGAAGACCCCGCCCGTGCCGCAGCCGGTCGGCCGGCAGCCCCAGCCAACCAGGTAATTCTCGTCCAGCAGCGCCACTGGCGGGCCGGGGTCGCGAAGCCTGGCGGCCAGCGCGCTGCGATGCCCCCCGCTGTTGAAGCGCAGCCCGGTGGTCAACTCCGGTCGCTGCGCCAGCGCCAGGACGGGTTGGCCGACCACGCTCACGATATCGTCCTGTGCCACCGCAGGGCCGGCCAGCAGGCCCATCAGCCCCAGGGCACAACGCCAACGCTGGCGCCGTCGGCCAGGGTTGCGGGTGCGGGCAGCGGTCGGCCCCCGCCAGATTGTCCGATGCATGGTCACGACTGCACCATGTGCCCCAGCACGGCCGCCGCCGCCAGCGCCGACGGCAGGCCGCGCGCACGAGCCGCATGCCGCCGCACCGGGATATCCGGCTCGCGCGCCAGGACCGTGATCGCCGCGTCGCGCCATGGGCTTGTCGTGGATGCCGGCGGCGCGCCAACCTTGCGCCGGCGCCCCGCTGCCGGGGTACGGACCCGGGATGACATGACCGAGACCTTGGACCACCTGTTCGACCGCAATCTGGAATGGGCCGAGCGCAAGACGCGCGAGGATCCGACCTTCTTCCGCCGCCAGTCGGAACAGCAGACGCCTAACTATCTCTGGATCGGCTGCTCGGACAGCCGGGTGACCGCCAATGACGTGCTCGGCCTCGACCCCGGCGAGGTCTTCGTCCATCGCAACATCGCCAATGTCGTGCACACCTCCGACCTCAACATTCTCTCGGTGCTGGAATACGCGATCGACACGCTCGGTGTGCGGCATGTGATCGTGGCTGGGCACTACGGCTGCGGCGGGGTGCAGCGGGCGATGGTGGACCGGCGCGGGGCGCTGGTGGACCACTGGCTGCAACCACTGTCGATGTTCTTCCGCAAGCACCGGGCGGTGTTCGACGCCATGCCCGACGACGCGCACCGCTTCGAGCAACTGTGCGAGATCAACATCGAGATGCAGGTCCGCCGCGTGGCGGCGACGCCAATCGTCGAGAATGCCTGGGCGCGCGGCGTCGACCTGCACCTGCATGGCTGGATCTACGGCATGCATGACGGGCTGCTCCGTGACCTCGGCCCGAATGTCTCCTCGATCGCCGGGCGCGACGCGCTGCCGTCCATCGACAGTTGCGTGCTGCAGCGGCGGGAGCCGATCAGCGCCGTCCGCCGCCATGCCATGTCGGCCTTCACCGGCGCGCCGTGCTGCGACGGCAGGTGACGCGCGCCGTGGCGGCGCTGCCATCGCCGCCATGACCACACCGCCCCGCTATGACGACCTGCCGCGCCCGACCGATGATCCGACCGGCCTGCCGCTGTCCTGGGGCGTCTGGGGCCCGGACGACGAGGTCGGCACGCTGAACCGGATCACCGAGGCGACCGTCGTCGCGGCGCGGGAGGAAATCCGCACCGGCCGGCGCTTCAACTTCAACCTGCCGCTCGATGAACCCTTCGGCCTGGCGCTTGATGGCGCGCATCGCCGCCGCGCCGCCCCGCATCCGGTGATGGTTGCCGAGGAACACCCCGGCCGCGTCACCCGCGATGATCGCCTCGACGGGTTCTGGCTGCAGGGCAGCACGCAATGGGATGGGCTATCGCATTTCGCCGACCCGACGCATGGCTTCTACAACCACGCGCCGCTCTCCTCGATCGTGCATGGCGCGGCAAGCCGCAACGGCATCGACAAGGCGCTGGCCCACGGCATCGCGGGGCGTTGCGTGCTGGCCGATCTGGTCCGCCACACTGCACCTGGCGATCGCACGGCTCGGCCTGTGTCTGGAGGAATTCTTCGACCTGGAGTCGCTGGCCGAGGACAGAGTGGCAACCGGCCGCTTCACGGCCTTCATGACCGCGGCGCCGCTGAACCTGCGCGGGGGGATCGGCAGTCCCGGAAATGTGCTGGCCATCCGATAAGCGCCGGACCAACGACCCAAGTATTGCATAACGGCGCCGTGAGCCCGTTCAATGGTCGTGCCTGACCAAGTGTAACGCGCCGGGAATGCCAACGCGGCACTTGCAGGACTTCGGGAGAACACCGCGAATGCTTCGTCGTCTCATGCTCCTGGCCATTCTTGGCCTGGGTCTGCCCGCCTGCGCGACCATCACCACCGGCACAAGCCACAGCCTGACCGTGATCACTGAGCCACCTGGCGCCGTCTGCGAATTGCGCCGCTCCGACAACATCATCGGCGTCGTAAATCCCACGCCGGGAACCGTCCGGATCAGCAAATCCTCCCGCGAGATCGCCGTCCGGTGCAACCGGGATGGCTTGCCCGAGGCTGTCGCAACCGTCCAGCCCGGCTTCCAGGCGATGACCGCGGCCAATCTCCTGCTTGGCGGCCTGATCGGCATTGCGGTCGATGCGGCGTCCGGTGCCGCCGGAACCTATCCGAGCAGCATCACCGTCGCCATGGTCGCACCGGGAGGCGGCACCATGCCCAGTGAGGACATGCTGCGGATCGATGCACGGATCGAGGCGCTGCGAAGCGTCTGCAGCCCGGCCGAACGGGCGCGCTGCGACGAGCAGATCCGGGCGCTGGAGATTGAACGCCAGCAGCGCGGCACGCCCACCAGCTGACGCAGCGGGCGCGGATTCCGTGTGCCTCGCCCCCGGAATCCGCGCCAGACCCTTGCCTGGGCGACCATCGCCACCCGGTCGCAGATGACCCTGCCTGACCCGGACCTGCTCTACCGGAACGCCCGCACGGCGAGCCACACGCCGAGCAATCCCAGCGCCACCTGCACCACCCGGCGGAACGCCGCCTCGTCCAGCCGCACGCGTAGCCGCCGCCCGGCCTCCATCCCTACGAAGGCCGGCAGCACCCCGATGCAGGACGCCAGCCCCAGCCCCACCGGCAGCAATCCGGCCCCCGACAGTCCCGCTGCCATGGCGGCATTCACCATCACCACGCCGAGTCCGAAGCCCTGCACGAACTGGTCCCGCGGCAGCCGGATCGCCTGCAGCCAGGGCGCGGCCGGCACCAGGTAGCTGCCGGTCAGCCCGGCGATGGCACCCGAGGCGATCCCCATCGGCGGCCCCAGCCATACCTCGGTGACCGCCGCGGGTGCCGGCAGTTGTGGCGCCGCCAGCGCCAGCGTGGCCGACGCCACCATGCACAGCCCCAGCAGTCCCGACAGCAGCACCGCATCCGCCCGCGCCAGCTGCCCCGCCGCCAGGAAGGCCGCCGCCGCCGAACACGCCAGGAACACGCCGATCCGCGGTGCCACCTGCCGCAGCGTGCCGCCCGCGACCGCCTGCCAGACATTGGTGACCAAGGACGGCACCAGCATCAGCGCCATCGCCTCCGGCAGCGGGCGGAACAGTGCCAGCAGCGCGATGCTGATCGTCGGCAGGCCGAAGCCGGCCACGCCCTTCACCAGGCCGGCAATCAGGAAGATGGGGAGGATGAGGAGGATGTCTGCCATGTGTTCATCCTGGCACGAACCCGCTCGGTGTCAGTCAGGCCCGCACCGAAACGTGGCGCGAGACCGAGTGCCGCCGCCAGCGGCAGCAGCCAGATGATCCGCGCCTGGTACCGGTCCGCCGGCAGCGACAGCGCCCCGGTGGCGAAGGCATTCACCGCGATCGCAACCAGCATCCCCAGCAGCATGCCTGCCACGGCCCGGTCGCGCCGCCACGCCGCGCGCAGCAGCGCCACCAGCACAAGTGCCAGGCAGGCCAGGACCACCGGCACCTGCGGCGCAAGCAAGGACTGCGCCATCATCGGCAATTCGCCACGCATCTGCGCCGCGTCGTCGAAGGCTTCCAGTTCCGATGCCGGCAGCCGCGCCACCGCCCGGCGGGCCGATGCGGCGAGATGCCGGTTGCCCAGCGTGTCGCCGACCTCGAACATCCGCGCCTGCATCAGCGTGTTGCGCGCCATCGCCTGGGCGACCTCCAGCGGATGCTCGCGCAGCGTCGCCGCTATGATGTCCTGGGCCTCGGGGGCGAGGCGCATCCCGCCCATCGGGATTGGCTGCCCCGCCAAGGTGCGGTTGGGGGGCGACTGTGCGTCCCACAGGAAGGTGTCGCTATCCATCGGCAGGCGATCGACGAAGCCGCAAAGGTGCCAGCCGGCGCGCGGGCAATGGGCGCGGATGGTCGCCGCTGCCGGTCCATCGGCCTGCAGCCGCGCGAGCAGGAACACCGCGCCGTTCGGTGACAGGGTCGGCCGGCCGGTCGCCCAGGCATTGACCGCCACCAGTCCGCCCATGGCGATCGCGACCGGCAGTGCCGCCCGCAGAGCCGGCACGACGCCGCGCGCCGCGATGCCGATGAACACCACCAGCGCCAGTGCCGTCGGCAGATGCGACAGATGCGCCGCCACCGCGACCGCGCCGAGCAGCACCAGCCACACCGCCTCGGCCAGCGTCAGCCGGTCCCGGGCGAAGCCCAGCAGCAGCAGGCACAGCGGCGCGATGCCGGCGAAGACATCCGGCATCAGCGTTACCGCGAACCATGGCGCCGAGGTCAACACCGCCAGCCCGCCGCACAGCAGCAGATGGCCGGCGACCGTCGCCTCGCCGCGCATCGCACGCTGGGTCAGCCACAGCAGGTGCGACAGGATGACAACCTGCGCCAGAACCGGCGGCCACAGCGACCAACCCCAATGGAACAGGTGCAGGAAGGCGCCATAGACCGGCGTCTTGTCCCACGGCCATTCGGGGAACAGCGTCTGGCCGAGATAGGAGACGCTGTCGATGAACACCAGCGGATAGCCGTTCAGCAGCGCCGGCCACAGGAACAGCGCGGCACCGGCAAGGATGGCAAGGATCGGGATCACACGCGTCTCCTCGGCAGCGACGCGTGCAGAAGCACCGCGGCTACCGGCAGCAGCCAGGCGATGCGCGCCTGGTATCGTGGGAACACGCCGGACAGACCGCCCGTCGCCGCGGCATTCGCCGCCACCCCCACCACGATGAAGGCGAGGAAGGCAAGCGCGCGCGCGTTACCCGCCCGCCAGGCCCGCAACCCGGCCAGGCCAAGCAGCGGCAGCGCCAGCAACAGCGCCGCGACATGCACCGGTGCCAACCAGGCGACTGATCCGGCCAGACCTCCCTGCGCCTGCAGGCCGGCATCGAAAGCGGCCAGTTCACCGGGCGGGAAGCCCTCGGCGATGCGCGGCCGCAAGGCGGTGGCGAGGTTCTCCGGCCCCAGCGTATCGCCGATGCCGGCCGTGAGCAGTTGGCGCCACGTGTTGCGCAGCACTGCGCCGATGACCGCGACCGGATGGGCGCGCAACGTCTCGGCGACGATCTCGCCGGCCTCGGCCGAGATCAGCGCGCCGCCCAGGAAGCGCGGCCGCCCTTGTGCGTCGCGGTTCACCGGGCTGTCGGCCTGCCACAGGAAGTCATTGGCATCCATCGGCAGCCGGTCGGCGAAGGCACACAGATACCAGCCCGCGTCGGGGCAGCGCGCGCGGATCACCGCGGCCGCCGGTCCATCCGCCTGCAGCCGCGCCAGCATGAAGGTGGCGCCATGCGGCGACACCGCGGCGCGGCCATGCCCCACCGCGTTGGTGGCCAGCAGCAACGCCACCGCGGCGCCGAGCGGCAGCGCCACCCACGCCGCGTCGGCGACCGCGCGGCGGCGCGGCAGCCCGGCCAGCAACGCCAGCACCACCATCGCCGCGGCGATCGGCAGGTGCGACAGATGCGCGGCGATAGCAACGGTCGCGAGCAGCACCAGCCAGCCTGTCTCGGCGAACCCCAGCGCATCCCGCCCCGGCCCGAGAAGGAACAGCGCCAGCACCACCACCGGCGCGAACAGGTCCGGCATCAGCATCGCGACGGTGAAGGGGGCCGTGGTCAGCGTGACGGCCACCAGGCAGGCCAGCAGGTGCAACCCCGGCGACGCGGCGCCTCGCAGCACGCGCTGCACCAGCCACAGCAGGTACGACACGACAAGCCCCTGCGCGACCAGCGGCAGCCACAGCGTCACCCGCCAATGGAACAGATGCAGCAACGGCCCATACACCCAGGGCTTGTCCCACAGCATCAGCGGCCCGAGAGTCTGGTGCAGGAAGCCGCCGGTATCGCTAAACACCAGCGGATAGCCATTCAGCAGAGCCGGCCACAGCAGCATCGCCGCGCCGGCCAGCACGGAAACGGCAGGCTTCACGCCTGTCGCGGCGGCGCGGCCGACAAGCCCCGCCTCGCGCCGTTGCGGTTGACGCAGATCATGCCGGCACCCTCCCCTCTCCGCTACGAGTTGACGTCACGCGCCTGTCCGCCACGCACCATTATGGGTGAGGCGGCCGCGAAAAGCATGCTGTCTGGCGCACATGGTCCGGCGTAGGCTTGGCGAAGGTCCGGCGCGTTGGCGCCGGCGAGGGAGGAATGGCATGGCTCTGTGTGGGTGGCCTTCGCGCCGCGAAAGCCGGCGGCATGGCTTGCTGGGGTCGAGTGCCCTGCTCGCCGGGGCTCTGGCGATGCTGGCCGTGATGGCGGCACCGCCGCGTGTCGCGCTGGGCCAGGCCGCGCCCGCTGTCACGCCGCGGGCGGTGGCGACGGCGCCCCAGCAGGACAGCCTGACCCAGGCGCAACTCGAGCAGCTGCTCGCGCCTATCGCGTTGTATCCCGACGACCTGCTGGTGCAGATGCTGATGGCCTCGACCTATCCGCTGGAGATCGTGCAGGCGAAGCGTTGGCTCGGGCAGGGGCAGAACGCCGCGCTGCGCGGCGATGCGCTGGCGCAGGCGCTGGTCGCGCAATCCTGGGATCCTTCGATCAAGTCGCTGGTGCCCTTCCCCGACGTGCTGACGATGATGAACGACCAGCTCGACTGGACGCAGCAGCTGGGCGACGCGGTGCTGGCGCAGCAGCAGGATGTGATGAATTCCATCCAGGTGCTGCGCAGCCGCGCCCAGGCGGCCGGCACGCTGCAATCGGGCCCGCAGCAGACGGTGAACGTGACGCAGACGGTCAACGTGCCGCCGCCGGCCGCGGGTGCGCCGGCCGCGGTGGTGGCGCCGCCGCCGCAGGTCATCACCATCGCGCCGACCCAGCCGGACACCGTCTATGTGCCGGCCTATGATCCGAACGTCGTCTACGGCAGCTGGCCCTATCCGCAGAGTCCGCCGGCCTACTACCCGCCGCCGGTCGGCTGGGGCCTGGGCAGCGCGCTGCTGACCGGCATGGCCTTCGCCGGCGGCGCCGCGATCGTCGGTTCGCTGTGGGGCTGGGGCAGCGCCAACTGGGGCGGCGGCAACATCAACGTCAATGCCAACCGCTACAACAACATCAACGCCAACCGGAACCAGATCAGCGGCAACAACTGGTCGCATGACACCACGCACCGGGGCGGCGTGGCCTATTCCAACGACCGGGTCCGCAACCAGGTGGGCGCGAACCGCCCGGGAGGCGATGGCGCGAACCGCGCCCAGGCGCGCGACCAGATGCGCGGCCGGGTGGACCAGGCGCAGCGTGGCGAGGGTATCGGCGGCCGCGGCGGCCCGGGCGGGGCCGGTGGTGTCGGTGGCCCGGGTGGCATTGGCGGTGCCGGGCGTCCCGGTGGGGCGGGTGGCATTGGTGGGCCCGGCGGTGCGGGCGGTCCTGGCGGCATCGGTGGTGCCGGCCGCCCGGGCGGCCCAGGTGGCATAGGTGGTCCTGATCGCCCCGGCGGTCCGGGCGGTATTGGCGGTGCCGGCCGGCCCGGCGGCCCGGGTGGCATTGGTGGGGCCGATCGTCCCGGCGGTGCTGGCGGTCCGGGCGGCATCGGCGGTGCTGGTCGCCCTGGTGGTGCGGGCGGTGCTGGTGGCATCGGCGGTGCTGGCCGCCCTGGTGGTGCGGGCGGGCCCGGTGGCGCGGCGCAGCGCCCCGCGATCAGCCAGAGCCCGAGCGGACGCCCGCAGGCCCGCCCGGCGCAGAGACCCGCGCGCCAGCCGCAAGGCTTCCAGGGCATGGGCGATGGCGGGCGCGACCGTGCGGCGGCACAGCGCGGCTCCGCCAGCCGGCAGGGCCAGTTCCAGGGGCGCGGCGGCGGTGGTGGCGGCGCACGGGCCGCCGGCGGCGGTGGCGGTGGCGGTGGCGCGCGAGCCGGTGGCGGCGGCG